>JBJMJS010000068.1:0-12099 GCA_045806225.1 Gaiellaceae bacterium | reverse complement strand
GGTGACGGCGCGCGTTCTCGGGACGGAGCGCGCGTCGCTGTGGATCCAGGAGGACGGCGAGCCGCACGAGCTCGTCGCGCGCGCGTCCTACGGCTACGAGACGGAGCTCGATCCTGCGGGCTGGCGCCGCTACCCGGCGTCGCTCGCGCAGGAGTGGCTCCACCGCACCGAGCCCTTCGTCCTCGACCCCGCCGACGTCGCCCGGGTCGAGGACGTCGACCCGGCGAGGATCGACCGCTTCGTCGTCGCGCCGCTCCGGCTCGAGGGCAACCGCGTAGCCGGGCTCGTCGCGACGATCGGCGACCGCACGCTCGACGACCGGCAGCTGCGCCTGCTCGCAGGGCTCGCGCATCAGGCGAAGCTCGCGATCGAGAGCGCCGAGCACTACGAGGGGCTCGAGCGCACCTTCGTCGCCACGGTCGCGACGCTCGCGAACGCGCTCGAGGCGAACGACGAGTACACGTCGACGCACGCGCGCTGGATCACCGACATGGCGCTGCTCGTCGGCCGCGAGCTGCAGCTCGACCGCGACGCGATGAAGCGGCTCGAGCTCGGTGCGCTCTTCCACGACATCGGCAAGATCGGGATCCCCGAGGCGATCCTGTCGAAGCCCGGGCCGCTCGACGACGAGGAGCGGCGGCTGATCGAGAAGCATCCGGAGCTCGGCGAGCGGATCATCGCCCCGATCGACCGCCTCGAGGAGGTCCGGCCGATCGTCCGTCACTGCCACGAGCGCTTCGACGGCGCCGGGTACCCGGACAAGAAGATCGGCGACGAGATCCCGCTCGAGTCGCGGATCATCTTCGTCTGCGACGCGTATCACGCTATGACGACCGATCGCCCGTATCGGAAGCGGCTGTCGGCCGAGGAAGCGCTGCGTCGGCTCGACGAGGCGGCGGGGACGCAGTTCGATCCGCGCGTCGTCGAGGTCGCGAAGCGCGTGATTGCGGAGCTCGGGACCGAGCAGTAGCTCAGCGCCAGGCCGGCGGCTCGCCTCGACCCGCGAGCGCATCGAGGCCGTCGCTGAACGAGACGTACGTCTCGGGCCGCGACACGGCTACCCGCTCGCGCAACCGTTCGGCATCGTCGAGGTCGCGTTCGCGCCGCCGGAGGTCTTCCTCCCGTGCTGCCAGTGCGCCCTGCATCCTGACGAGATCGGCTTCGCGAACGGCGAGCTGGGCGAGCCGCGAATCGAGCGCATGCTCACGTTCCGATAGCGCACGCTCGCGCCGGTCGCGCGCCTCGTCACGGTCGGCAGCGGCGGCGGTGAGCGCCTGCTCCCTTTCTGCCAGCGACTGCTCGCGTTCGTCGAGGCTCCGCGCGCGCGCCGCGAGCATGCGGCCGTGCGTGTCGTGCTCGGCATGCTCGTCGCGCACGACGGTCGCGGCGGACGCGCGCTCACGCTCGTCGAGACCTGAAGTGCGCAGCGCGAGCGCGTGCTCGCGCGCGTCGATCTCTGCCGCGCGCTCGCGGAGTGCGTCGTCGCGCGCACGCACTTCGACCGCAATCGCCTCGGCCGCGGCCGCGCGCGCGGCGAGCTCATCCGACTGTCGCGACACGTTGCGCCGAGCGTCCGCAAGCTCCTCCGTCTGGCGCGCGATGTCGCGACGAAGCGTCTCGAGCTCCTGCTGCTGTCGCGTCGCCTCGACGCGCCGCGCCTCCAGTTCCTCTCGCTCATCCGCCAGCTCGACGCGCTGGCGCTCGAGGTCGACGCGTTGCGCGGCGAGGGCCGCGTCAGCCGCGTCGAGCTCCCGCGAACGCGTCTGCAGACGGTCTCGCTCCGCCTCGTCGGCGCGTTCCCGTTCTTCGAGGTCGCGTGCGCGTCGTGTCAGTTCTGCGTCGCGCTCGTGAACCGCGCGCTCGCGTGCGGCGAGGTCGGCGTCTCGGCGCTCGATGTCGGCCTCGCGGCGTGCGACGAGCTCTTCCGCATACGCGCGATCCGCTTCGGTCGCCGGCGGTCGCTCGCGACGGAGCCGCAGGTGACGCCGACCGGGGCGTTCGCGCGACTCGTCCGCGACCAGGTCCGCTTCTCGCCGCTCGACCTCGAGCTCGCGGGCCGCGACGCCGGCTGCGCGATCGCGAAGCTCGCGCTTGAGGTCGTCGAGCTCGGCAAGCTCCTCGTCGCGCAGGCGCGCATGTTGCTCCGCCAGCTGCCGCGCGAGCCGGAGGACCTCCTCGCGGTCAGGCTCCTGCGAGGCGACCCAGTCGTCGCGATCCCAGCTGTCGTCGATCCGGTCGTCGTCCTCCCGCATTTGCAGGGAATCTAGCGCTGCGACTGGCGCGCCGGAGGGTCTTACGTGGAGCCGAAGTTGTGCTTCTCTGCGGCGCGCTTCTCGTTGCGCCGTTCCTTCAGAGTCTTCTGCGGCTTCTTCTTCGCGAGCTTCTTCGGCTTGTCGGAGCCTTTCATGCATCCAGCGTATCGCGCCGTCCGGCTACGGTCGATCTGCCGACGGCGTCGCGATAATCGAGACGTGAGGGCGCCACGGATCCTCGCGGCGAGTGCGCTCGTCGCGCTCGCGCTCCCGGCCGCCGCGTCCGCGCACGCGAACCTGATCCGGTCCGACCCGCCGACCGGGGTCGTCCTCGACTCGGGGCCCACCGAGGTCAGGCTCTATTTCGACGATTCCATCCGGACACAGCCCGGGACGAAGGCGATCCGCAATCGAGGTGGTGCGTCGATTCTCGACGGCTCGCCGCACGTCGTGGGGAGCCGGGAGCTCGTCGTCCCGTTGCAGAGGCCGCTGGCACGCGGCGACTACACGGTGCTCTGGCGGGCGCTCTCGGACGACGGCCACTCGCTCGGCGGGATCGTCACCTTCGGGATCCAGACAGGCGGCCGCCGGCCGACAGCCGCGCTGTCGGTGCCGACGGGCCGGAGCCCGATCGGCGTCTTCGCGCGCTGGCTCTTCTTCGCGGGCGTGCTCGGCGCGGCGGGAGCGACCCTCTTCAGGCTCGCGATCGGCGCGGCCGCCTCGTCGACGCGCATCCCGCTCGTCGGGTTCGCGCTCGTGGTCGCCGGGGGCAGCATCCTCGCGGCGCGTGCGACCCTTTCGACTCGGTTCGGCCTGACGGCGCTGATCGCAGTTGCGATTGCGGCTGCCGGCATCGCTGCCTGGGGCATCGCGCGGCTCGACCGCCGCGCCGTCGTCTTCGTCTGGGCGTGCGCGCTCGCGCTCCTCCCGGTGCCGAGCATCGGCGGACATGCCCTCGACGCGGGACGGTCGTGGGTCGAGCTTCCGATCGACATCGCCCACATCACTGCGGCGTCGGTGTGGTTCGGCGGCTTGCTGTCGCTCGTCCTCCTATTGCGTCGAACTGCGATCGAGAGTGACGTCGTGCGCCGGTTCTCGAACGTTGCGCTCACGTCAGTCCTTGTCGTCGCCGCGACCGGCGTCCTCCGCGCATTCGCGGAGCTCGGCGCTGTCGCGCACCTGTGGAGCACGAGCTATGGCCATTGGCTGATCGTCAAGACGGTCGTGCTCGGAGCGCTCGTCGCGATCGCGTGGTTCAACCGTTACCGGATCCTCGTTCGAGAACCTCCCTCGGAGCGTGCGCTTCGGCGAACGACGGGAGGCGAAGTCGCGCTCTTCGTCGTGTTGATCGCGGCGGTCGCGCTCCTCACGCAGTCGCGTCCTGGGCGCGACGCACTGTCGCCCACGGCGCGTGCAGCGGTCGTCGGCCGACAGGCGTCTGCTCCCGACGCGTCTGCCGTCGTCCTGTCGCAAAGCGGTAACACGATCGAGCTCGCGGGCCGTGTCGGTAACGCGTTCGCGTTGGGCACTCGCTCCGTCTTCTGGCAGCCGGTCGCCGAGGAGGGAGAAGCGACCTCGATCGTGGGGCGCAACCTCGATGCCGAGCGAACGTCGACCATCGTCGGGGGAGTCGCGCCGCAGTACGCCGTCGCGGCGACGCCGCGGCGCATCGTCTACGCGACCGCGACGTTGCCGCCACGGTTGGTTGCCGTGCAACCGAACGGCAGGGGGAAGATCGTCCTCGCGCGAGAGCTCGTCGCCCCGTTCGCCGTCCGGGGGAACCGAGTCGCATGGGCCGAGCACGACGGCGCGCGCCTCAGGGTCGTGGTGCACAACCTCGAGACAGGCGCCGATTGGGTTGCCGCGGCGCTGCCTGCATGCGTGCACGGTCGCTGCTACCGGATCGACGCGGTCACGCTTGCGGATCGCGGCGTTGCGTTCGATCGCGGCGCAACGGGCGGGCAACCGTCGCTGGTCGTTCGGCGGGCTTTCGACGCGCCGCGCCCAGACGTCCTATCGGTCCCGCGCGACCCGCAACCCGATCTCGTTCCTGCGTCGAGCGGCGTTGCGTATTTCGTTCTCGATCGGGGGTGGTTCCTCTGGCCGTTCGGGCAGGCGCGACCGCGCAGGGTCGAGCTTCCGCAGGACGTCCAGCCGCTGCGCAACGAGACCGGGACGTGGCTTGCAATCCGGCGTGTCGCGTGCAGTGACACGCTCGTCACCGTCGAGCGAAGTGGAGCGGTCCGCACGCTCGTCACACCGCAGAGCGTTCGCGCCCGCGTCGGCGTCGACGGCTCGTTGTGCGTCACCAATGCCGGCTTGTCGTTCGTCGACCGCCGGCCGTTGACGACCTGGGTCGTGTCGCCACGCGACAGCCATTCGGACCTCGGCGTCACGAGCCTCGTGCTTCTCGGCCGCCCGATCGGCTGAGCGCTGCGGGGACGCCCCGCCTGCAGCCCAGGAAAGACTCCCCGGACGGTTAGGTGGTTGGACCCGGTCGGCCTATTGACCAGGAATCGGCCGCTAACGAGGATGCACAGGCCAGGCGTTTTGCGATGGGACAACGGTTGCTCCCACGCGCGAAGTGCCACTGCGGCAAAAAACACCAGGGAGGAGCGGCGGCCCGCTTGCCAGACCCAAGGACACCTGCGTGATTCACGCGGACCCACCTATCGAGCACGCACACGCGTCCAGCGGCCCACGCCGCGTTCGCCTGCGCGCGTCATGGGTCGCCCTCGCACTGCTCGGCGCGGTGCTCGTCGCTGCGCTCGTCGCGGTGCGGCTCGCCGTGCAACACGCACGCGTCCAACGCGCGGACGTTCCCACATTCATCAGCCGGGGTCTCGGCAGCGCGACCGCAGCCGCACCCGTGCGCATGCCGGCCCGGGGCGTGAGGGTCCGTCTTGACGTGCGCGGCTATCGCGTCGACGCGGGACGCGCGACGGTCTCGGTCGCGGCGCTCCACGCCGGTCACGCCGCCTGGTCGCAGCGCGCGCACGGTGTCACGCGAGCCACGCCGTTCGGCTACGAGTCGATCGTCGTCGGGCCGCAGCGGACCGAAGAGCTGCTGACCGTCCGCAAGCACGAGGGCAAACGTCTGTGGCGGTGGCGCATCGACGCCCCGGCTCGCCCGGTCCTCGGCCGCGACGGCAGCGTCGCTTTCGCGCGCGGCGGAGGTATGACAGGGATGCGGATCGCACCGGTTCAGATCCTCGATGCAGACGGCGGCTCGATCACGCCGCGCAGCGCGCGCTGGCGCGTGCGCCGTGCGCACGCCGGGTCGTGGTGGCTCGAGCTGCGCCTCGACGACTCGAAGCTTTCGACGCCGTACGTCATCGACCCGGCGACCGACTACCCATCGCCGCTGTACCTGTCGAGCACCGCCTCGACCGATGCGGGCTCGTGGCGGCTCGTCACGGCTGCCCCCGCCGCCGCGAATGTGGCGACGAGCAACACGCCGGGGGCGAATGCGACCGGCTACTTCGCCTTCCGCCCCGGGTCAGCCACGACCACCGCAACGACGCCGAGCGCGACTCCGACCGGCAACGGGTTCGTGCAGGACCTCGCCGGCGGAACGGCGTTCGCCGCCGGGAGCTGGACGTTCGCGGTGAAGACGCAGATTCCGAGCACAGGGATCGTCGCGGGCTCCGCGATTCTGTCGATCGGCGTCTGGAAGGGCACGATCAGCAAGCAGGGCAACTTCAGCGCGACGCAGACGATCCTGTCGCCGACCGACGATCCCGCCGCACAGAACATCCGGGCAGCGCTGACACAGACCACCAACGTCACGTACTCGCTCCCGGCATTCGTGCTTTCGTCGACGGAGCGGCTGTACGTCGAGATCTGGCGTCGGCAGACGGGCGGCATCAATTCGGCGACGGCTGCCGACCGTCAGCTGCAGCTCGTCGTCAACGACGGCGTCAGCCGGATCACGCATCCGGCTGCAGACGACACGCCGCCGACGAACTCCTTCTCGGTCGTCAATCCGACCGGCGGCGTCTACTTCACGAATCCGGGCGGTGCGTCGGGCACCGTCTTCGTCCGCGGCTCCGCGGTCGGCAGCTTCCAGCTCCACGATGCGGCGGCCGACACCGGCTCGGGTGTGAAGCAGGTGACGTACCCGGCGCTTTCGACGGGAGGCTGGACACACGCGGCGCAGACCGTGACGACGGCGCCCGCGTACCAGTCGAGCACCTATTCCTGGGCGGTGGGAGCGAACTCACCGGGCGGTCAGGCGATCGTCGCGACCGACAACGCCGGCAACGCGAGCTCCGGGACGCCGCTCACGCTCACGAACGACTCGACCGCACCGACGACGCCTTCCGCGACGTTGACCGGCTCGCCGGCGTGGACGAGGACCCCTTCCGTCGACCTGACCTTGACCGACGGCACCGACGCCGGATCCGGCCTCGATCCGGCGGCACGTGTGATCCAGCGTGACGAGACCGCGCTGGTGAACGGGGTGTGCGGCACGTTCCCGAGCACGTGGAACGTCGCTGTCTCGGATCCCGACACGACCGTCGTCAACGGCAAGTGCTACCGGTACCGGGTCGTCGAGGCCGATCGCGTCGGGAACCAGGCAACCTCCACCCCGTCCGCGACGGCGAAGGTCGATCTTCAGGCACCGACGCAGCCGGCGCTCGGCGTCGGCTCGTTGACGAATGCAAGCGCGACCAACTCGACCGTGTACTACCGGCCCGGCGTCAGCGGGAGCTTCGCGATCTCGGCGAACTCGACCGACGCGGAATCGGGCGTCGCGTCCTATGCGTTCCCCACGCCCGCGACCTGGACCGTCACGGGAACGGGCGCAAACCGGACGTACGCGTGGTCGGGCACACCGACGCCGCCGGGGACGCTCGGCGTGCACGCGACCGACGGGGCCGGCAATACCAGCCTCGATGCGACCTTCACGCCGACGCCGGATTCGGCAGCCCCGACGACGACGGACGACGCCGCTTCGATCGGGACCGCGTGGAACGCCGCAGCGCAGACGGTGACGCTCACGCCGAGCGATCCGCTGTCGGGCGTCTCGGCCACCTATTACACGACGAACGGCAGCACGCCGACGACCGGCTCGCCGCAAGGGACGTCGATCTCGCTCACCGCGGACGGCACCTACACGATCAAGTACTTCTCGGTCGACAAGGTCGGCAACCTCGAACCGGTCAAGACGGCCGGCGCGACGATCCGCGTCGACGGGACGCCGCCGTCGGTGACGCTTGCGTCGCTCCCGGCCGCGATCAGGAACGGCCAGGTGTTGACGGCGTCGGCATCGGATCCGACCTCGGGCGTCGCGTCGCTCACGTACCTCTACTGCAACCCCTCGCCCTGCACACCGACGACCGTGCTCGGCACGAGCACGACCGGCCCCGGCTACGCGGTGACCTGGAGCGCCGAGCCGGCCGACGGCAGCTACGACGTCGCCGTTCGGGCGATGGACAATGCCGGCAACGTCGTCACGTCGGCGAAACAGACGGTCGTGATCGACAACACGACGCCGGACACCTCGATCACGAGCCATCCCTCGGCGATCTCGACGGACGGGCGGCCGACGTTCTCGTTCACGGCGACGGAGCCGGGCGTCACGTTCCAGTGCAAGGTCGACGCCGGCGCGTTCGCGGCGTGCACGTCTCCGTCCACGTTCACGCTCGCCGACGGCGCCCACACGATCGCGGTCCGCGCGGCGGACGCGGCAGGCAACGTCGACGCCACTCCGGATTCGTTCGCATGGACGATCGACACGACAGCGCCCACGACCACGATCACGTCGCGGCCGGCCGCCATCGTCAATGACAGCACGGCGTCGTTCTCGTTCACCGCGAATGACAGCGCCGCGACGTTCGAGTGCAAGCTCGACGGCGGATCGTTCGCAGCGTGCACGTCGCCCACGTCGTACACGGGGCTCGCCGAGGGCTCACACACATTTACGGTCCGCTCGATCGACTCGGCGGGGAATGCCGACCCGTCGCCGAAGGTGGCGTCGTGGTCGATCGACACCAATGCGCCGGACACGACGATCACTGCGCATCCCGCCAGCGTTTCGACATCGGCGGGCGCCACATTCTCGGTCACATCGAGCGAGCCGGGCTCGACGTTCGAATGCGCGCTCGACGGCGGTGCGTTCGCCGCCTGCTCGTCACCGATCACGTATCCGAACCTCGCGGACGGCGACCATACGTTCGCGGTTCATGCGATCGACGGCGCAGGGAACACCGATCCGTCGCCGGACACGTTCAGCTGGACGATCGACAGCCTCGCACCCGACACCTCGATCATCTCGCACCCGAACGACCCGTCGAACGACTACGCCCCGAGCTTCGCCTTCACGTCGACCGAGCCCGGCGCCACGTACCGGTGCAAGCTCGATGGCGGCTCGTTCAGCGCGTGCACCTCGCCGCAGGCGTACACCTCCCTCTCCGACGGCGCGCACACGTTCGCGGTTCAGGCCAGCGATCCCGCCGGGAACGTCGACGCGAGCCCGGCGACGTTCGGATGGAGCATCGACACGGTCGTGCCCGACATCTCGATCACGTCGCAGCCGGCGAATCCGTCCAACGACTGGGCCCCGACCTTCGCGTTCAGCTCGGCCAAGACGACCGCGACGTTCGAGTGCAAGCTCGACGACGCTGCATTCTCGAGCTGCGCGTCGCCCTACGGCTTCGCGGAGCTGCCCGATGGCGAGCACACGTTCGCCGTCCATGCGGAGGATGCGGCCGGCAACACCTCCGACGACGCGGCCTATACGTGGACGCTCGACACGACCGGCGTCTCCGCGGCGGCCGACGAGATCCATTACACCTTCGAAAGCGCCACGTCAGTCGCGTTCGACTGGCGCGGGAGCCCGATCGACATCCGGTACGGCCTGACGAAGAGCTACGGCAGCACGGCGATTGCCCACGCGCCGGACATCATGCCGTTCTCGTCCCCGGGGCCGTTCCGCGAGGTCGAGCTGGCGGGGTTGCAGCCGGGCGCGACATATCACTACTCGATCGGCGGCTCGCGCGACCACACGTTCACGACCGCGCCGACGGACACATTCCGCTTCGACGTGATCGCGGACGTCGGCAGCTCGTTCATCTCGTCGCGCATGGCCGAGGTCCAGAATCAGGTCGCCGCGGACCTTCCGTCCTTCGTCCTCCTGCCGGGAGACCTCACCTACGGCAACGTGAACGGGCAGGCCGCCGTCGACCAGCACTTCAACGACGTCATGGCGTGGAGCCTGACGGCCGCGTACATGCCGGCGTGGGGGAACCACGAGTACGAGACACCGGCGACGGACGACCTCCGGAACTACAAGGGGCGCTTCAAGCTCCCGAACGCGCAGGGGATCCCGTCGGCGCCGGCACAGGGATGCTGCGGCGAGGATTGGGGCTGGTTCGACGCGGGCGGCGTTCGCTTCATCGCGTATCCCGAGCGCTACCGCACGAGCTCGATGAGCGAGTGGCAATCGGCGGTCGACCCGATCTTCGCGCAGGCACAGGCGGACCCGAACATCCACTTCATCGTCACCTTCGGCCACGAGCCGCCTTACTCGACCGGCTTCCACCCGGGCGTGCAGGACGTGGCCAACGTGCTCGGGTCGTTCGGAGATCGCTATCCGAAGTACGTCCTCAATCTCAACGGCCACAGTCACGACTACGAGCGCTACGTGCCGATCCACGGTGTCACGAACATCACGAGCGGCGGCGCGACGACGCTCGAGCCGCCGTGGACGAGCAGTGACCCGAAGCAAGCGTTCCGAGCGATGCACATCGAGCATCTGCGTGTCGACGTCGGCAGCGACGGCATTCGGATCGAGGCGATCTGCGGGCCTGCGACGCAACAGGACGACACGACGTGTGCCGAGGGCTCGGTCTTGGACTCGTACACGATCGGTACTCCCGCGCCTCCGCCGGCGCTCGCTCCAGTCCTGTACGTCGACAACAACAACCCCGTGTGTTCCGACACGGGGCTCGGGACGCAGGACGAGCCCTTCTGCAAGATCAGCACCGCCGCGTCGCGGGTCAACCCCGGGCAGACGATCGAGGTCGCCTCGGGGATCTACCCGGAGACGGTCACGGTTCCCACGTCTGCGACCGAGGCAGCACCGATCCGCTTCCGGACCGCGCCGGGCGCGTCCGTCCTCGTGACCGGCGGCGCTAACGGCTTCACGATCTCGAACAAGAGCTGGATCAGCGTCAACGGCTTCAGCATCAGCAACACGGCGGGTCCCGGGATCTCGGTGCAGAATTCGTCGGACATCACGATCACGAACAACCACGTGATCGATGCGGGCGAGCCGGTCAGCGGGCACGCGAAGTCCGGCATCTTCCTCAACACGGTCCGGGACTCGATCGTTTCGGGCAACACGACCGACCACAACTCGAGCTACGGCATCTACCTGGCCGGCTCGACGCGGAACGACATCTCGCACAACACGACATTCAGCAACGCGCAGGAGTTCCAGCGCGCGGCGGCCGGCATCCGCCTCTATAGCTCGACGCAGAACACCGTCGAGCGCAACATCACGCACGACAACGAGGACTCCGGGATCGAGTCGTTCACGAACTCGAACGACAACCTGATCGTGAACAACGTGTCGTACAACAACGGCGACCACGGCATCGACAACTACGGGTCGACCGGTCAGCGCCTTATCGGCAACACCGTCTACCACAACTTCACCGCCGGCATCAACGTCGAAGGCGGGTCGACGGGCGCGACGGTCGCGAACAACGTCAGCGTCGACAACGGGATCGGCAGCCCGCGAACGCGAAGCGACATCCGCGTCGAGAACGGATCGACGGCGGGGACGACGCTGGATTACGACCTTGCCTACCTGACGACACCGGACGTCCTCTTCGTCTGGAGCTCCGTGCCGTACAACACGCTCGCGTCATTCCGGGCTGCGAGCGGCCAGGAGGCGCACGGGATCAACGCCGACCCGAAGTTCGTCGACCTCGCGAACTACAACTTCCACCTGACGTCGCGTTCGCCGGCCGTCGACTCCGCAAACTCGGGCGCGAGCGGCGAGCCGGGCGCCGACAGCGTCGGAACCGGTCGTGTCGACGACCCCGCGACGGTTGACACTGGTATCGGCCCGCGACCGTACGACGACCGCGGCGCGCTCGAGCTCCCGTCCGCGCCGCTCGATCACATCACCGCCACACCGTCGGCCCCGTCCGTTGCCGCCGGCTCGTCGCTACGGATCGACGTCACCGGCTTCGACGCGATCGGCGGATCGTTCGGCGATGTGAGCGGATCGTCCACCTACGACATCGCGCCCGACGGCAGCTGCACGCAGAACGTTTGCACGGCGACGAAGAGCGGCCCGCACGCCGTGACCGCTACCGACGGTGAGAAGACTTCGGTCGCGAGCTTCACCGTCACGCCGGCGTCCCTCGACCACATCGACCTGACTCCCGCTGTCGCGACGACGACGGCGCTCGCGCCGCAGGCGTACACCGCGGTGGGCCGCGATGTCTACGGCAACTCGCTCGGCGACATCACGTCGACGGTCACGTTGTCGATCGCGCCGAACGGATCCTGCAGCGGAGCGTCGTGCACGGCACCGCTCGCCGGCGCGCACACCGTCACTGCGACGAAGTCGGCGAAGACCGGGACCGCGACGCTGCAGGTGACTGCGTCAGCGCTCGATCACATCGTCATCGCTCCGTCCAGCGCCTCGATCGCCGCCGGCGCCACGCAGCCGTACACCGCGCAGGGATTCGATGCCGCCGGCAACTCGCTCGGTGACGTCACGGCGGGAACCACGTTCTCGATCGGTCCGGACGGCTCGTGCACGGGCAACGTCTGCACCGCCGCCGTCGCCCGCGCACACACGGTGACCGGGAACGACGGCGGGAAG
>JBJMJS010000067.1:0-4749 GCA_045806225.1 Gaiellaceae bacterium | reverse complement strand
TACCTGATGCGCGTCACACCGCTCGGCACACCCGTCGTCATCCGACGCTGAGCGCCGGCTCGAGCCCGAGGCACGCGCCGATCCGCGCCGCCTCGTCGGCGATCGCCGCCCGTTCGGCACGCGTCGACGTTCGGGCCGGCGTGACCGTGACGTCGACCTTCTTCCCGCGTGCCTTCCGCTCCCACAGCCCGCGAGCGATTCCGTCGATCATCAGGAAGCGAACGCCCGCCGGTCCTTCGTACCTTCCGCGCCCGTGTGCCGCGACGAGCCCGCGGACGTCGTCGGGGACGAGGTGCTCGCGCTCGCGGAATCCCATCACGTACACGTCGTACTCCGGTAGCAGCCGAAGCGACTGTGACGGCGAGGGGAACTCCGTGTCGCGCGCGAGGACGAGCGCCCGATGCCCCTCGACATCGACCTGGTCGACATCGACGTCATCGAAGGACGCGTGACCGAACCACGCGCGGAAATCGGCCGGTCGCGCCGGCCCGTACGCAAAGAGAAAGCGCCGGACCGCCTCGCGGAGCGCGGCGCGCTCGTCGACCTCGCGCCACCCCTTCACCCACTGGTCCGGACGCGCGAACGTGACGCGGTTTCCCCGCGGCGGCCCTTGACAGAGATCGCCGACGAAGAAGCTGAAGCCCGAGCGCATCCGGCCGCGGTGCTTCCGTGCGACGTGACCGGCGACCGCGTCTGCGAGCTCCTCGCGGCCGAGGCAGCGATCGTCGAGCGCGTCCCACACCGCGGCGCGGATGTCCTCGACCTCCGCCGGTGTGACCGCCGGATGGACGTCCCCTGCCGGATCGCGCCACTCGACGAGGCCACCACTGTCCGCGTGCTCCACCGCGCGCCGCGCGGCGAGCCAGAGCGCGAGCTCCTCGGCTGGATGGAGATGCAACGTTCCCCGCACCGTCCACGCCTTCACGAGCGACCGGTCGCGCCAGAGCGCGTCACGGACCTCCTGACGCGTCAGCCCGCGCACGCGCGCCGACAGCGACAGCTCCGCAGCTGCCTGCACCTGCGCGTGGATCCCGCACGTGGTGCGCGCAACCGCGACGGCGTCCTCTGCGGGGACGAGCAACGACTGGCGCGCCAATCGACGCGTCCGGACCGCGGACCACGTCGTTCGCACCACGCTCAGAAGAACGTGTCGCGCGGGACGATCGTCCCTCCCAACATGCGCACCTCGATCACCTGGACGTGCGTCGCGTCGGGATCGTCCTCCGCGTGCTCGTCGCGGTACCGCGCGACCCACGTGCGCACCTCGTCCTCGGTCTTCACGCGCGCCTTGCGCTCGCCGTCGACGAGAAGGTCGTACTTGGCCATTCAGCCGCCGGCGGCGGCGTACTGCGCCTCGCCGGCCTGCACCAGCGCCGCTTGCGCCGCCGCGAGCCGCGCCAGCGGCACGCGGAACGGAGAGCACGACACGTAATCGAGCCCGAGCTCGTGGCAGAACGCGACCGACTTCGGCTCGCCGCCGTGCTCGCCGCAGATCCCCATCTTCAGCCCCGGCTTGGCGCCGCGGCCGCGCTCGACCGCGATGCGCATCAGGTCCCCGACGCCGCCGATGTCGAGCGTCTCGAACGGGTTCTTCTCGAGGACGCCGTCCTCGAGGTAATGCGTGAGGAATTTCCCTTCCGCGTCGTCGCGGGAGAAGCCCAGCGCCGTCTGCGTCAGGTCGTTCGTCCCGAACGAGAAGAAGTCCGCCTGCTCCGCGATCTCGTCGGCGCGCACGCATGCGCGCGGCAGCTCGATCATCGTCCCGCAGAGGTACTCGACATCGGGCGCCTCCTGTTCGGCGACCTCGACCGTCAGCTCGCGCAGGCGGCGCAGCTCCTCTTCGAAGCCGACGAGCGGATGCATGATCTCCACGAGCGGGGCGTCGCCCGTCCGCTGGGCGACGGCGTGCGCAGCACGGACGATCGCGCGAACCTGCATCTCGTAGATCTCGGGCCACTGCAACCCGAGCCGGCAACCGCGTGTCCCGAGCATCGGGTTCGCCTCGCGGAGCGAACGTATGCGCCGTCGCATCCGCTCGTCGGGTGCATCCTCTTCGTCGGGTAGGAACTCGTGCAGCGGCGGGTCGAGCAGCCGGATCGTGACGGGGAAGCCTGCCATCGCTTCGAAGATCCCTTCGAAGTCGCTCTGCTGCATCGGCAGGAGGCGGTCGAGCGCAGCCCGCCGCCCCCGCTCGTCCTCGGCCATGATCATCTCCTGGACGACGGGGAGCCGGTCCTGTGCCATGAACATGTGCTCCGTCCGGCAGAGGCCGATCCCCTCGGCGCCGAACTCGCGCGCCTTCGCCGCGTCGCCGGGAGTGTCCGCGTTTGCGCGCACCTTCAGCCTGCGGTGTGTGTCACCCCATTCGAGAACCGTCTCGAGATCGTCGTTCACCTGGGGCGGGACGAGCGGGACGTCGCCGACGATCACGGAGCCGGTCCCGCCGTCGATCGTGATCACGTCGCCCTCGTTCAGCGTCTCGTCGCCGAGCGTGATCGTGTGCGCCTCGGCGTCGATCGACAGCGCCTCGCACCCCGCGACGCACGGCTTCCCCATCCCGCGCGCGACGACGGCGGCGTGGGAGGTCATCCCGCCGTGGGCGGTCAGAATGCCGCGCGCCTGCACGAGGCCGTGGATGTCGTCCGGCGTCGTCTCCCAGCGCACGAGGATGACGCTCTCCCCCGCCCTCCCGCGCTGCTCGGCAGTGTCGGCGTCGAGCACGATCTTCCCCGACGCTGCGCCGGGCGACGCGTTGAGGCCCTTCGCCGCGACGTTCCAGTCCGCGGTCGGATCGAGCATCGGGTGGAGGAGCTGGTCGAGCTGTGCCGGATCGATCCGGGCGACGGCTTCCTCGCGCGTGATCAGCCCCTCGTCGACCATGTCGACCGCCGCCTTGACGGCGGCAGCTGCAGTCCGCTTGGCCGACCGCGTCTGCAGGAGATAGAGCGTGTTGTCCTCGACTGTGAACTCGATGTCCTGCATGTCGCGGTAGTGCTGCTCGAGCCGGCGCATCGTCTCGAGCAGTTGCTCGAACGCGTTCGGCAGCCTGTCCTTCATCTGCGCCAGCGGCTGCGGCGTTCGGATGCCCGCGACGACGTCCTCACCCTGGGCGTTCGCGAGAAACTCCCCGTACAGGCCCGGCTCGCCGGTCGACGGGTCGCGCGTGAACGCGACGCCTGTCCCCGACTCGTCGCCCTTGTTCCCGAACACCATCTGCACGACGTTGACGGCGGTGCCGAGATCGTCCGGGATGTCGTACGTCCGGCGGTACACCTGCGCGCGCGGCGCGTTCCACGATTCGAAGACGGCCTGGACGGCGCGCGTCAGCTGCTCGCGCGCGTCCTGAGGGAAGTCGCGGCCGGTCGCGTCGGCGTAGATCTCCTTGTAACGCTCGATCAGCCCCTGCAGGTCGTCGTCGCCGAGGTCGGTGTCGTGCCGCGCGCCGCGGGCGCGCTTCAGATCGCCGAGGGCCTGCTCGAAGCGGTGTCCGTCGACCCCCTCGACGACCTCGCCGTACATCTGGATCAGCCGACGATACGAGTCGCGCGCAAAACGGGCGTTGCCCGTGCGCCGGGCAAGCCCCTCGACCGCGGCGTCGTTCAGGCCGAGGTTCAGGATCGTGTCCATCATCCCCGGCATCGAGATCGCCGCGCCCGAGCGGACGGAGACGAGCAACGGGTCGTCGGCGTCGCCGAATCGCTTGCCGGTCTTCTGCTGGAGCGCATCGAGATGCCGATCGACCTCCTCGTCGAGACCGGCCGGGAGCGTGTCCCCGCTCGACATGTATGCCCGGCACGCGTCGGTGGTGATCGTGAAGCCGGCGGGCACGGGGACGCCCATCTGGGTCATCTCGGCGAGGCCGATCCCCTTCCCGCCGAGCAACTCGCGCCCGCCGGCGGCGGGCTCGTCGAAGTCGTAGACGTAGCGCTGCTCGACCAAGGCGGGGAATCCTCTCACAAACCCCCTGCAATACTCGCGCTTATGCCAATCGTCGCGATCGGCGGCGGCGTCGACGACGCTTTGCTCCACGAGGTGCTTCGCACGGCCGGCCGCGGGGACGTCCTGTATGTGCCGACGGCGGTGATGGAGGACCCCGCCACGACCGTGGCCTGGTACGCGCGGCTGCGACGCCTCGGGGCGACGATGTCCCACGTCCACTTCTCCCCCTGGCCGCCGGCGGACCTGCGCGAGCGGACGCTGGCGAGCAGCGTCGTCCTCGTCTCGGGCGGGAACACGGCGAACATGCTCGCCGTGTGGCGCGTGCACGGCTTCGACGCGATCCTGCGCGAGGCCTGGGAAACAGGCGTGACGTTGGCCGGCTGGAGCGCCGGCGCGATCTGCTGGTTCGAGCACGGCGTGACCGACTCGTACGGCCCTCAGCTCGAGGGGATGGCGTGCCTCGGGTTCTTGCCGGGCAGCGCGTGTCCGCACTACGACGGCGAGGAACGTCGACGGCCGCGCTACGCCGAGCTCGTTGCGGGCGGGTTCGCGCCGGGAATCGCGATCGACGACGACGTCTTCGTCCGCTTCGACGGGACCGGGCTCTCCGAGGTCGTCACGTCACGACAGGGCGCGCGGGCCTACCGCGTCTCCGCAAGCGGAGAAGAGCCGCTCGACGCGCGGCTCGTCGGCTAGAGCGTCCAGCCGATTGACGCAGCCCACTCCTCGGCCGCGATCCAGATCAGGTCGCAGGCCGGATCCTACACGACGGGATAAGCCGCGCGGTCCGCGAGCTCCCTCGCGAGCTGC
>JBJMJS010000066.1:0-3660 GCA_045806225.1 Gaiellaceae bacterium | reverse complement strand
TGTTCCCGACGAGGTGGTCGCGAAGGGAAAGACGGCCGCCGAGAAGTTCTTGTTGCGCTGGCGCGGAGAAGCCGATCCGCGCGCGGTCAAGGCCGTCGACACGTACTGGATCTGCACCGCCGAGCATGGGCTGAATGCCTCGACCTTCACCGCGCGAGTCGTCGCGTCGACCGGTGCAGACTGCGGCGCGGCCCTTTCGGCTGCCGTGGGTGCGCTGTCCGGGCCGTTGCACGGCGGGGCACCCGCGTACGTGAAGCCGATGCTGGAGGAAGTGACGCGAATGGGCGACCCGGAGAAGTGGGTGCAGGACGCGCTCGCCAATCGAAAGCGAATCATGGGCTTCGGGCACCGCGTCTACCGAGCCGAGGACCCGCGGTCGCGGATCCTGAAGCGGACCGCGAAGGAGCTCGGGTCGCCGCAGTACGAGGTGGCAGAGCAGCTCGAGCGCGTCGCGCTGAAGGCGTTGCAGGAGAAGTCACCGGACCGTGTCCTCGCCACGAACGTCGAGTACTACTCGGCGATCGTCCTCGACGTCGCCGAGATTCCGCCACCGCTCGCGCCGGCGATGTTCGCGTGCTCCCGGGTCGCAGGGTGGTCGGCGCACATTCTCGAGCAGAAGCGAACGGGTCGGCTGTTCCGCCCGTCGGCGCGCTACGTCGGGCCGGCGGAGCGCGATCTTTCCGACGCCCGCTGACGCCGTTCCACTCTCGGCACACTCGCGTCACCCCGCCGTGCGAACGATCGCGGTAGCGTGACTGCAGGGGCCCTCGCGTCCCCCTTGGGGGCGTGCGCGCTCGGTGGGGACATGACTCGAAACGGCTAGTACGCTCAGGCCCGATGGAGCTGACCGACTACCGCGCGCAGTTCCCGATCCTCGCCGATACGACGTACCTGATCAACCACTCGCTCGGCGCGATGCCCGCGCGGGCCGAGGATCGCGTCGCCGAGTACGCGCACACGTGGAAGACGCGCGGCATCCGCGCGTGGGCCGAGGGATGGTGGACGATGCCGCTCGAGGTCGGCGACCAGATCGGCCGAATCATCGGCGCCGCGCCCGGTACGACGGTCATGCATCAGAACGTCGCGATCGCCGAAGCGGTCGTGCTGTCGTGCTTTCGGCCGGTCGATCCGCGTCGGAACCGCGTCGTCTACGAAGACGGGAACTTCCCGTCGGTCCGCTACCTGTACCAGGCGCAGCCGGAGCTCGAGGTCGTCGTCGTCCCGGACGACGCGGCGATCGTCGACGCGATCGACGAGCGCACGCTCCTCGTCCCGATCACCCACGTGCTGTTCAAGACGTCCGAGATCCAGGACGTCGCCGCAATCGTGCGGCGCGCGCACGAGGTCGGCGCGCACGTGGTCCTCGATGCGTACCAGTCAGCGGGGATCGTGCCGCTCGACGTGACAGCGCTGAACGTCGACTTCGCCGTCGGCGGCAGCGTGAAGTGGCTCTGCGGAGGCCCCGGCAACGGGTGGCTGTACGTGCGGCCCGATCTCGCGGAAACGCTACGGCCGACGGTCATGGGCTGGCAGGCGCACGCGCGCCCGTTCGGGTTCGAGCCCGAGCTCGAGTACGCGGAGGGCGCGGCGCGCTTCCTGACCGGAACGCCGAACGTGCCCGCGCTGTACGCCGGGACGGCGGGCTACGACCTGATCGAGGAGGTCGGCGTGGAGCGGATCCGTGCGAGCTCGCTGCGGCAGACGCAGCTGCTGATCGACCTCGCCGAGGCGGCCGGCTTTGACGTCGTCAGTCCCCGCGACGCCGACCGCCGTGGCGGCACGGTCACCGTACGGACACCGGAGTTCGAGGCCGTCCACACGGAGTTGGCGGAGCGCGCGATCCTGTGTGACTTCCGTCCCGACGCCGGGATCAGGATCGGGCCGCACTACTACAACACCGACGACGAGCTTCGTCACGTCGTCGAGCAGTTGGCCGACATCGTCGAGTCCGGCGCATACGAGCGCCATGTCGGCGCCGTCGCCCGCTTCTAGCGTCTCAGCGCTGCGTCGAGCAGAACTTGTCGCTGCCGAGGATCCCCATGAACACGGCGTCCATCTTCCGCTCCCATTCGACCTTCGCGGGGTCGCCCGCGTCGTAGTCCCCGATCGACGCGTCCTCCCACATCACGTCCGGCGTGACGCCCGGGCCGTAGACGGTGATGCGGTAGCGCTTACCGGCGCCGGCCGGTCGAAGGTCGTTCGGGTATCCCGGCAGCGTGTTGTCGCGCGTCGGCCAAAAGCTGTAACAGAAGCCCCCGGTGGGCTTGCGGGAAACGACCGACGTCTCGCGCTTCCACCCGGCGCCGTACGCCGAGTCGAACGTATCGAAGTAGAGGCTGCGGCCGTACTTGTCGCTCGGCCCGCCGTTCGCGCCGGTGCCGAACCCATGCACCGGCACACCGTCGTAGCTCAGGCGCCCGAACAGGTCCTGCGCCTGCCCGAACGCCCAGTCGCGGTAGACCTCGAGCCGCGCGAGCGGGCCCGTCCAGTGCGAGACGTGCAGCTCCCACTGCGCCTGCGACGGCTGGTACACCGGATAGCCGCGATGCGGAAGGTACGGCTGCCAGGACTGCAGCGCCCAGTACGAGCCGTCCGGCGCCTTGCACGCCGTGACGAACCACGCGAGCTGCGGCCCGTCGTACGGGCGGCAGACGTTGCGGAACCCCTTCCAGATCAGGTGGTGGTGGAACGCGGCCCAGCCGCCGGTCCAGTCGATGCGGAAGCGAACCTGCGGGAGGGTCTGACTCGGCGGCAGCGCGTTCTTCGCGCCCCACACGAGTGCGTGCACCGTCCGCCCGCGTGCGCGGTACGTCACGAGCGCGATCCCGCTCTTGTTGACGGCGAGCCGGACGTGGGTCGCATCGACGTCGAGCCGGTCCGAGGCGGATGCCGCGGTGGGCGCGACGAGCGCGACTGCGAGCGCGATCAGCGTGAGGCGGCGCACGGCGGCTGCAGGGTAGCGGCGATGTCCCTCGTTCGGGTGAATGGAGATATGGCTTGAAAGACCGATTCCGTGGACGTGCGCCGCCTCGCCGTTGCCGTCGCCGCGTCGGTTACCGCCGTCACCGCCGCGCTCGCTGGGCCGGCCGCCGCGTCGCAGCTGATCGACCGGGATGCGACGAACGTCCACCTTGCGGCCGACGCTCACGGCCAGGCGCTGCTGACGTACCGCGCACGGGGGCGGACGTGGCACGTGCTCGCGTGGGGGGCGCTCGGCGCGCGCCGGCCGAGCTCGGGGAAGCCGCAGGTTCGCTTCCGAAAGAACTACTCCGGCGGTGCGTGGCAGACGTTCCGGAATGGATGCCGCCCCTACGACGGCCCTGCGATTCCGTTCCTCGTGACCGCATGCGGCGCGCCCGACGGCAGCTACTGGGCGTTGCAGAGCTGGCAGACGCCGCTTCCCGACCTCGGCATGACGGCGTGGCTTCCGGTTCAGCGCGCGTGGGAGCTGCACCTCTCGCACTGGCGCGGCCCGGTGGCGCAGCTCGAGGTGTGGACGGACTGGATCTACGGCGGGCGCTTCCACGATCTCTTCGGCCGTCTCACGTACGCGGGCCATCCTGTCTACGGCTTCGGAACGACGCGCGTCGGCGCCCCGACCGACGGCTACGGGCGCCTCGTCTACCTCGACACGTTCAACTCGCGGTACGGCCAAGGGTG
>JBJMJS010000065.1:0-5556 GCA_045806225.1 Gaiellaceae bacterium | reverse complement strand
GACCCGACGCCTCGCCGACGTCCACATCTTCGGCGGACAGCGGCCGCACGCGCGCCTGGACGGCCGCGTGGGCGTCAGCGAGCGAGAGCAGGTCCGGCATCCCGACGCGTACGCTACCGCCGTGATTTCGGTCGTCGTACCGGTGCACAACGAGGAACGGAGCGTCGCGCTCCTCTACGACGAGCTGCGGTCCGCGCTCGAGCAGGTCGGGACGGAGTGGGAGACGATCTTCGTCGACGACGGGTCGACCGACGGCACGTTCGCGGCGCTCACGCGGCTCCACAACGACGCCTCGAACGTCCGGGTCGTCCGCCTACGCAGGAACTTCGGCAAGGCCGCGGCGCTCGTCGCCGGCTTCGACCAGGCTCGCGGCGACACCGTCGTCACGATCGACGGCGACCTGCAGGACGATCCCGCCGAGATCCCGCGCCTGCTCGCGAAGCTCGACGAAGGCTTCGACCTCGTGTCGGGCTGGAAGACGCGCCGCCGCGATCCGCTGTCGCGACGCGTCCTCTCGAAGCTGTTCAACTCGGTGACGAGCCGGTTCTCCGGCGTGCGCCTGCACGACATGAATTGCGGCCTCAAGGCATACCGCGCGGAGGTCGTCCACGGGCTGCGCCTCTACGGCGAGCTGCACCGGTTCATTCCGGTGCTCGCGCACTACCGCGGCTTCCGCATCGCGGAGCTGCCGGTCAACCACCGCCCGCGCGAGCACGGCCGCTCGCGCTACGGGATCGAGCGGTACCTGCGCGGCTTCCTCGACCTGCTCACCGTGTCGTTCATCGGCCGCTACCGGCACCGCCCGCTCCACCTCTTCGGCGGGCTCGGCCTGCTCCTCGCGCTCGGCGGCGTCGCGATCCTCGTCTACCTCACGATCGACAAGGCGCTCGGACACGCGATCGGCGGGCGGCCGCTGCTCACCCTCGGCGTGCTTCTGGTCGTCGTCGGGATGCAGTTCTTCTCGCTCGGACTGATCAGCGAGATGATCACGAGCCACCACGAGGAGCGCGCGCAGGAACGGGAGCGGGCAGAGTTGCTCGTCGACGAAGTGCTGTCCTGAGAGTCGCGTACTTCGGGACCTACGACCGCGCGTATCCGCGCAACGCACAGGTCATCTCCTGCCTGCGACGCGCCGGCGTCGAGGTCGTCGAGCACCACGCCGGCGTCTGGGAAGGCCGGCGCGACGGCTGGCGGGCCGGGTTCGGCGCGGCGCTTCGCGTCGCCGTCGCCGAAGCGAGGCTGCTCGCGCGCCCGCCGTTACGCGGCGTCGATTCCGTCGTCGTCGGGTACCCCGGCCACTTCGACCTGCCCGCGGCACGACGCGCGGCACGAGACGCGCCGATCGTCTTCAACCCGCTCGTCTCCCTCGCCGACACGCTCGTCGGCGACCGTGCGCGCTTCCACGCCGGATCGCCGGCGGCACGCGCGCTCGAATGGGTCGACCGCCGGGCGTTCGCAGCCTCGGACCTCGTCGTCGCCGATACGGACGCACATGCGCGCTATTTCGCACAGCTGACGGCGACGCCGGTCGAAACGTGCTTCGTCGGTGCAGAAGAACGTGTCTTCCGGCCGGGGTGGGCGCAGACGGAGCCGTTCACCGTGCTCTTCGTCGGGAAGTTGATCCCGCTCCAGGGCGTCGACGTCGTGCTGGCCGCCGCGCGGATCGCACGCGAGCTCCGCTTCCGCGTCGTCGGCAGCGGGCAGCTCGAGCATCTGCTGCGCGACCGTCCGCCCAACGTCGTGCACGTGCCGTGGGTCGAGTACACGCGTCTGCCGGACGAGCTTCACCGGGCGGGGTGCGCACTCGGGATCTTCGGCTCGTCGGCGAAAGCTGCACGCGTGATCCCGAACAAAGCGTTCCAGGCGCTCGCGTGCGGCACGCCGCTCGTGACAGCAGACACCCCGGCCGCGCGGGAGCTGCTCGTCGACGGCGAAAGCGCTCTGCTTGTACCGCCGGCCGATCCACAAGCGCTCGCAGATGCGGTCAGACGCGTCGCGACCGACGCAACGGTGCAGGAGCGGCTCGCACGCGGCGGCCGGGCAGCGTACGACGAGCGCGCGAGCGAGACGGTGCTCGGCGCCCGCTGGCGGACACTCCTCGAACGAACCCTGGAGGCTGCCTAGGCGCGCACGGACACGACCGTCGCGCGCCACGCGCCGCGCGGCGCCTGGACCTCGACGGTGTCGCCCTCCGCCGCCCCGAGCAACGCTGTCCCGAGCGGCGAGTCGGGCGAGACTGCGCCGGTGCCGCCCACGCTCGAGATCTCGACCTGCATGCGCCGGCCCGACTCGTCCTCGATCTCGACGATCGAGCCCACCGCCACGCGGCCGGATTGCGCCTCGCCGACGATCTCTGCGTGTTGAAGCCGGCTCCGCAGCGTGCGTATCCGGGCCTCGAGCAGGCCCTGCTCGTTCTTCGCCGCGTGATACTCGAAATTCTCCGACAGGTCGCCGTGCTCGCGCGCCACCTTGATCGCCTGCACGACCTCGGTGCGCCGAGGCCCCTCGAGCTCGGCGAGCTCCGTTGCGAGCCGGTCGTGCTGCGCCTGCGTCATTCGATCCCGCTTCGGTTCGGTCATTGGCTCATCATTCCCGGAACGTGAGGGGCCATGCACCGAGTCCGCGCGCCCTTCTCGTCACCGCGGCCGCGGCCTGGGGCGCCGGCTTCGCCGCGCTCTCGGTCCTGCGGTACGACGCCTTCGCGACCGGCCGCTTCGACCTCGGGAACATGGTGCAGGCCGTCTGGGCGACCGCGCACGGCGCGCCGCTGCGGGTCACCGACCTCCACGGCGACCAGATCTCGCGCCTCGGCGCACACGTCGACCCGATTCTCGTCGTGTTCGCGCCGCTCTGGTGGATCTGGCCGAGCCCCCGCCTGCTCCTCGTAGTGCAGGCGCTCGCGATCGCGGCCGGCGCGTTCCCGGTCTACTGGCTCGCGCGGAAGCACCTGAGCTCGGCGCGCGCAGCGACTGGATTCGGGCTCGCGTATCTCCTGTACCCGGCCACCGGCTGGCTCGCGCTGAACGAGTTCCACCCCGTCGCGCTCGCGGCGCCGCTCCTCCTCTTCGCCTTCTGGTTCCTCGACGAGGGCCGCCTGCTCCCGTTCGCGCTGTTCGCCGTCGCGGCGTCGCTCTGCAAGGAGGAGATCCCGTTTGTCGTCGCCGGCTTCGGCATCTGGTACGCGGTCTCGCATCGACGGCCGGCCGCAGGCGTGGCGATCGTCCTCGCCGGCGCCGTGTGGGCCGCCGTTGCGGTCACCGTCGTGATCCCGCACTTCAACCACGGCCAGACGTCCGACTTCTACTCGCGCTACAGCGAGGTCGGCGGCTCCCCGGGCGGTCTCGTGAAGGACGCGTTCCTCCATCCGGGCCGGCTCGCCCGCGCCGCGTTCACCGCGCGTGACCTGCACTACGTCCTCCAACTGCTCTGGCCGCTCGCGTTTCTGCCGCTGCTCGCACCGCTCGTCCTCGTCGCCGCGTTGCCCGAGATCGCGATCAACGTGCTCTCGGCCGTCCCCACGCAGACATCGATCCACTTCCACTACACCGCCGGCTTGATCGCGCCGCTCGTCATCGCGGCGGTGTTCGGCGCGAGACGGCTTTCCCCGCGAAGGTTCGCCGTCGCCGCGAGTCTCGTGCTCGTCACGCTCGCGGCGAACTACCGCCTCGGCCCGATCCCCGTCTGGCAGCACGTCCCGGGTGGACAGCGGTTCCAGGCGACGGCCGGCGACGTGACCGCGCACGATCGGATCGCCGAGCGCGCGATCGACGTGATTCCCCGGGCGGCCGTCGTGAGCGCGACGAACTCGCTCGGTGCCCACCTCAGCGCGCGTCGCCGCGTGCTCAGCTTCCCGTTCGTCCAGGACGCGACCTGGATCGCCGCCGACGAGACACAGCCAGGCTACGCAGACCGGTTTGCGCCGCTCGCTACCGCGGTCCAGCTTGCGTGGCTACGCCGGAACCCGGAATGGAAGCTCGTCTTCGAGAACGACGGAGTCCTCGTCTTTCGCCGCGTGACGTAGGACGAGCACGAACAGGAGAACGAGGAGCAGGTCGCGCGAGAGGACGAGCCAGGAGCGGTCGCCGATCTGGACGATGGCGCGGTAGTGGAAGAACCAGACCTGATCGAGCGCGAGCGCGAGCGCAAGCACCGCCAGCGCACTGACACCGGGAACGAACGGGGCGAGCGGAACGAGCCAGACGAGGTATTGCGGTGAAAGGAAGCGCGCGAAGGCCAGGAACCCGGCGACCGCCGCAGCGAACGAAACCGCGAGCCGGCGCGAGCCGTCGTCACGACGCGCATAGAACCACGCGACTGCGGCGACCGCCGCCAGTTGGAAGAGCGAGCCGGCAAGCCCGAGCAGCGTCGCCGTCGTTCCACGGACGTCGTAGGTGACCGCGGTCCGCGTGTGATGCGCGACCGCGACGCCGGTGCCGAACACGTGGTGCGACGCCACGAGCAACTGAGCGCCGAGGCTCTCGATCTGCAGCCCGCGCGCCGCCTGCGATCGGAAGCTCTCGAGCAGGCCGTGCGGCGCGAGCACGAGGAACGGCAGCGTGACTGCGAGCGCGACCGCCGCGAACACGCTCACGCCGACCCATGCTGCGCGCGCGCCGCGGCGGCGCGCGGTCCACACCAGCGCGGCCGGGAGCACGACGACGGGGTAGACCTTCGTCGCAACGGCAAGGCCGAGGACGGCCAGCGCCGCCGTCTCGCGGCCTGCAATCAGCGCGGCGAGCGCAGCGACCGTCAGCAGCGCCGACCACGCGTCGTAGGTGTTGAGCGAGATCGGGCCGAGCGCCAGCGGGCTGAGCGCGACGAACGCGCACGCGAGCCACAGGCGCGCGACGCTCGCACGTAGGCGGATCAGCACGACGGCGACGAGCACGAGCGTCGCGACGCCGCAGAGCGCCATCAATGCCTTGAACGCCGCGTTGTAGTGCGACTGTCCGAAGAGCGTCGCCGGCATGAACACGGCAAGCGCTCCGGGCGGATACTCCATGAAGAAATCGCGGTACGGCACCTGGCCGTTCAGCAGTGCCTCCGCGTACCGGCCGTAGAGGTGGACGTCGCGAAAGCGCGCGGCACGAAACAGGCCGCCGTCGGGAACCGCACACGCCGCGATGAAGAGTGGAGCGCAGACGATCGACGTACGAACCGCGTCGCGCGCCGCGGCGCGCCTACTACCCAGGGGTGGGTGAGGGCGGAGGCGGTGTCGTCGGCGGCGGCGGCGTGGGTGTCGGAGCCGGCGCAGGGACCTGCTTGAAGCCGCCGTTCGATGTCGAGCCGGAGTCGGTGCTGCCGGACGACGGGGAGGACGGCGCGGAGTACCCGCCGCTGGACGACGAGCTCGTCGAATACCCGCCGCTCATCGCGTACTGCAGATGATGCGACGTCCAGACCGGCGAATGCGTCGCCACAGGGAACTCCTTCGGGTTCGGCGCGTAGGGCGCGGCGCGCTCCATGAACAGGCGCCAGATCGTCGCCGGGAACGTCGGCCCGGAGACCTCGATCCCGTGGACGCCGCGCATCGGGATCTCGCCCTGCGGATACCCG
>JBJMJS010000064.1:0-6808 GCA_045806225.1 Gaiellaceae bacterium | reverse complement strand
GCTACAACGCGGGTGGGCCGGAGCGGCTGCTCGGCGACACCATCCCCGTCGACGGCGGCGTGAACAACACCATCCGCGAGCCGCTCGGCGTCGTCGGCCTGATCGTCCCCTGGAACTTCCCGCTGAACATCTCGAGTTGGAAGCTCGGACCGGCGCTCGCGTGTGGGAACACCGTCGTGCTGAAGCCGGCGGAGCTCACGCCGCTGTCGGCGCTGCGCCTGGCCGAGCTCGTGCTCGATGCGGGGATTCCCGAGGGCGTCGTCAACGTCCTCGTCGGCCCGGGCAGGGTCGTCGGGCAGCGGCTCGTCGAGCACCCCGACGTCGCGAAGATCGGCTTCACCGGCTCGACGGAGGTCGGCCGGGGCGTCATGCGCGGCGCCGCCGACACGATCAAGCGCGTGACGCTCGAGCTCGGAGGGAAGTCGGCCAACATCGTCTTCGCCGATGCCGACCTCGAACGCGCAGCCGCGGCTGCCCCGTACGCCGTTTTCGACAATGCGGGTCAGGACTGCTGCGCGCGGTCGCGCATCCTCGTCGAGCGCTCCGCGTACGACCGTTTCGTCGAGCTGCTGGTCGATGCCACGCGCGCGGTGGCGGTCGGAAATCCACTCGACGACGCGACGGAGATGGGCCCGCTGATCTCGGCCGAGCACCGTGAGCGCGTCGCCTCGTTCGTGGACGGAGGTGTCCTCTTCCGCGGTGACGTACCAAGCGGTCCTGGCTACTGGTATCCGTGCACGCTCGTCGAAGCGACGAACACGGATCGCGTGGCGCGCGAGGAGGTGTTCGGGCCGGTCGCGGCGGTGATCCCGTTCGACGGCGAAGAGGAGGCGGTCAGCATCGCCAATGACACGCCCTACGGGCTCTCGGGTTCGATCTGGACCGAGAACGGCGCGCGCGCTCTCCGTGTCGCGCGCGCGCTCGACACCGGCGTGTTGTCGGTCAACTCCAACAGCTCGGTGCGCCACTCGACGCCGTTCGGCGGCTTCAAGCAGTCCGGATTCGGACGCGAGCTCGGCATGCACGCGCTCGAGGGGTACTCCGAGATCAAGAACGTCTACGTCGCAACGTGAGCGGCCGTCTCGAGGGAAAGGTCTGCGTGATCACCGGCGCGGGCGGCGGCATGGGTCGCGAAGCGGCGCTCCTCTTCTCGTCGGAAGGCGCGCGCGTGTGCGTCGCGGACATCGACGGGGACGCGGCGCAGGCGACCGCGACCGAGGCGCGGGACGCGTTCGCGATCGAGGTTGATGTGGCGGACGATGCGAGCGTCCGCCGGATGTACGAGGCGACGGCCGAGCGTTACGGCTCGGTGCACGTCCTCTACAACAACGCCGGGATCTCGCCGGGCGACGACGCATCGATCCTCGAGACCGAGGTCGACGCGTGGCAGCGGGTGCAGGACGTCAATACGAAAGGCGTCTAT
This sequence comes from Gaiellaceae bacterium, assembly GCA_045806225.1. Lineage (GTDB taxonomy): Bacteria > Actinomycetota > Thermoleophilia > Gaiellales > Gaiellaceae > 3-1-20CM-4-69-9. Next base: position 5,385 of record JBJMJS010000064.1, on the reverse strand, counting down.
CTCTGCTGCAAGTACGGGATCCCGCATGTATTGGGCGCAGGCGGCGGATCGGTCATCAACGTCGCGTCGTTCGTCGCACTCGTCGGCGCCGCGACGTCGCAGATCTCGTACACCGCGTCGAAAGGCGCCGTTCTCGCGCTGAGTCGCGAGCTCGCGGTGCAATTCGCGCGGCGGGGAGTGCGCGTCAACGCGTTGTGTCCTGGCCCGGTCGAGACGCCGCTCCTCTTGCGGATCTTCGGCGACGATCCCGCCGCCTTCGAACGCCGACGGATTCATCTGCCGATGGGTCGCCTCGCAAAACCGCGGGAAGTGGTCAATGCCGCGCTCTTTCTCGCGAGCGACGAATCGTCGTATGTGAACGGCGCGACGTTCCTGGTCGACGGCGGCCTGACGGCTGCCTACGTCACACCCGAGTAGCGTTACGCAGGTTCGAGCACGACCGCGAACGCGCCGCCGTTCATCGCGCGCCAGACACGAAGGAACGCGTCCACCTCGATCCGCAAGTGCTTCCGGTCTGTCACGCCGCGGATCGGCTCGACGTCGACGACGCGCTCTTCGAGCTCGTGGACGGCGAAGTCGCACCGCCGCAGATAGAGGGCGAGGTCGCTCGTGAGGGTGGGGTCGTCGACGCGAATGCGCATTGCCGCAGGGACCCCGCGGACATCATCGCGATGCCGTCGGCGGACGGCATCCCCCTTTCGGGCACATCACAGCTCGTGCGCGAGTGCCGCCTGCGCCTCGGGATGGCGCGCGTTCCAGCGCTGCAGATAGAGGTCGAGCTCCAGCTCCACCGTGTCGTGGTGCATGGACGAAAGGCAGAAGACGTCGAGCTCGCCGTCGCCCGTCGGCTGTGCGACGCAGCCGCGCTCCCCGAGGAAGCGAACGAGGTCCGGGAGGAGCGAAGGGTCGTCGAAAGTGATGCGCATCGCGGCTCCGTCACATCGTCGTCCCCGCAAGCATCACCGCATCGCCCGGCAGGGGGACGAGGCGCAGGCACCCCATTCGGCTAGTTGAAGGCCGCGGCGAACGGCGCGAGAATCGCCGCCTCGGGCCGCAGGGAAAGGGGGACAAACGGTGGTGCTGGTGCTGGTGTCGTTGTTGTTCGTCGTGCTCGCCGTCATGGCGGGCGTCTGGACCTCCCGCCGCGTTGCCGAATGGCGCGACGACGCCGAGCGTGCACGCGAACGGCGCCGGGCGAGAGTTCCCTACCGGTAACGCGAGTCGCCACTCCCAGCGGGCGCGAACGCCGGCGCCGCGACCCGCCCCGTCGTGTCTGTGCAGGTCGCTGGACGGGAACGAGGACGCCGCTACAGTGCGAAACCGCAGGCCGACCCGCGGGTGTGGCGGAACTGGTAGACGCGCCGGGTTTAGGTCCCGGTGGAGCGCAAGCTCCTTGGAGGTTCAAGTCCTCTCGCCCGCATGAGCCGTTCGAAGTCCGCCTCCGCCGGCGGAGGCATGACGACTTCGAACGGTGACTGGTTCGGCGGCGGGCTTACGCCGGCACGTTTGTGCGTTCGACGCCGTCCAGGAGGTTCCAGTTGCCGATCAGGGCGGCTTCGGCCGCGGCGACCAGGCGGTCGTCGTCGAGGCGGTTCGCGTGCTCGAGCACTGCTTTCGACTGCTCGGCGTGGGCGTGGTCTCGCTCGGCGTGGAGCTCGAAGTACGCCGTCGCGCGCGTCTCGGGCTCCAGGCCGTAGTGCGTGACCAAGCCGGCGAGCTTTGTCGCGGCGATCTCGGGCTGGCCTGCTTCGACGGCATAGAGCACCGCGCGGGCTGCGAGCGGGTCGTGTGCGCGCCACGCGGCTGCGCATGCGCGCGTCTCCTCCGTCGGTTCACGGTCGAGCGGCGCGTCGACCGCGGCGGCGAAGTCGTCCCACAGGTCGACGTGCGCAGTTTCCTCCGCCGCATGCTCGGGATCGCCGGTCGCCGCGGCCGCGTCGGCGAGTGCGACGACGGCGTGGCGATACTCGCCCGCATAGAACGCGAGCTCCGAGCGTTCGAGCTCGCCGCGCTCCCAGCGGAGATAGAACGGATGGTCGAGCACGTTCCAACGGGCGCGGACGGCGTCGAGCCGCTCGATGAGGTTCATGTCGCTCCTTCGTCTGCGTGACCCCGCGCCGTCGATCCTATGTCAGGCGCTGGATCACCTCGACCGCGCGCGCAACCGCCGCCTCGTCGAACAGATACGGAGTTGCGTTTCGCAACTGATGCACCGGGCCGTCGAGCTGATCCGAAGCGCCGGCCGCGTTGATCGCATAGCGGAGCGGGATCTCGTGCGTGACGACGAGGATGCGCTGCTCCGCACGGTCGAGGAGCTTCTTGAACGCGCGGGCATACCGGCGGGCGGCGTCGTCGAGCGATTCGCCGCCCGGGAACGGGTCCGAGCGAACGTGGTCCTTCTTCCACGTGCGGTAGTCCTCGAGCGTGCATCCGTCGAGCTCGCCGACGTCGATGTCGTCGAGGAGCGGCTCGGTCTCGAGGATCACCGACCGGTTGCCGAGTGCGATCTTCGCCGTCTCCGCTGTCCGCCCGAACCGCGAATGGACGCAGACCTCGATCGGCACGTGGGCGATCTGCTGTCCGAGCAGCTTCGCCTCCTCGCGCCCTTTCTCCGTCAATGGGACAGTGACCGATGGGTCGCCGTTGACGCGGTTCTGCTCGTTCAGTGCCGACTCGCCGTGGCGGGCGATCACGAACAGCCGCATGGCAGCGGAGGCTACCGCCCGCGCTCGCTCACGAGCACACGCCGCCGCTCCGGCCGGGCGGCTCCCGACGATGGGCTACAACGCTTTGGTCTAATGGCGCGATGGCATCCGTCGTCGAGCAACTTCCTGACAACAAGGTTCGGCTCACCGTCGACGTCCCGCGCGAGGACGTCCACCACGCGGTCGAGCACGCAGCCTCCGACCTCGCGGCGAGCGTCAAGATCCCCGGGTTTCGGAAAGGGAAAGTCCCGATGCCGGTCCTCGTTTCGCGAATCGGCAAGGAACGCCTCTATGCAGAAGCGATCGAGAGCCACATCGGAAGCTGGTACTCGAACGCAGTGGCGCGTACCGGCGTTCGGCCTGCCGACCGGCCCGAGCTCGACTACGAGCTCCCGGCGACGGACGCCGAGGACTGGCGCTTCACGGCCACGGTCGCCGTGCTGCCGAAGCCGGCGCTCCCGGACTGGACGACACTCGAGGTGCCTGTTGCTGAGGCGACCGTCCCGCCCGAGCTGATCGAGGCGGAGCTCGACGTCCTGCGCGGCAGCGTCGCAGACCTCGCGCCCGCCGACCGGCCCGCACAGCCGGGTGACACGGTCGTGATCGACCTCGTGCGCGAGGACGGCCAGGGCCAGCACGACTACGTCGTCGAGCTCGGTTCGGGACGCCTTGTTCCCGAGCTGGAGGAACAGCTCGTCGGCATGGCGCCCGGCGAGACGCGCGAGGTCAGGTTCGAGCTCCCCGAAGACCAGCTCTCGGTCGTCACGGCGAGGATGAAGGACGTCCAGGAGAAGGTGCTGCCGCCGCTCGACGACGAGCTGGCGCGCGCCGCGTCGGAGTTCGACAGCCTCGACGACCTTCGCACCGACGTCGAGCAGCGTCTCCGTGAGCAGGTCGACGCCCAGGTGGACGAGGCGTTCCGGCGCGCAACGCTCGACACGGTTGTCGACGCGGCCAAGCTCGATGTGTCGGGGCCGCTCGTCGACGGACGCACGCGGACGTTGCTGCGGGAGATGGACGAGATGATGCGGCGCCGCGGTGCAAGCCTCGACACGTACCTCCAGGTCACCGGCGGGTCGGCCGAGGACCTCGTCGGCCGCTTGCACGACGAGGCGAAGCGGTCGATCGCCGGCGAGCTCGTGCTCGAAGCGGCAGCCGACCAACTCGGCGTCGAGGTCTCGGATGAGGACGTCGAGTCCGCGATCCGTGATCGCTTCGTCGACGCGGATGCGGTCATCGAGCAGCTCCGTGCAGGCGGCGCCTTCGAGCAGGAGCGGCAGAGCATCCGGATGGCGCGCGCGCTCGACCGGATCGCGGGCGAGGTGAAGCGGATCCCGCTCGAGCAGGCGCAGGCCCGCGAAGCGATCTGGACGCCCGACAAGGAAAAACCTCCGACAGAGACGAAACTGTGGACCCCCGGGAGCAAGGAGCCTGCATGACCCCTGAGAACCTCGTCATCCCGTCCGTCATCGAGCAGACCTCGCGCGGCGAGCGGTTCTTCGACATCTACTCGCGGCTGCTCAACGAGCGGATCATCTTCCTCGGGACGCCGATCGACGACCAGGTCGCGAACCTCATAATCGCCCAGCTGATCCACCTCGAGTCCGAAGACCCGGACAAGGACATCTCGATCTACATCAACTCGCCGGGCGGCCAGGTCTACTCCGGCCTCGCGATTTACGACACGATGCAGTTCATTCGCCCCGACATCCAGACGATCTGCGTCGGGATCGCGATGTCGATGGGCGCCGTGATCCTTTCGGGCGGCGCGGAAGGGAAGCGGCTCGCGCTGCCGAACGCCAAGATCCTGATCCACCAGGTCTCCGGCGGCTTCCAGGGGCAGGCGACGGACATCGAGATCCAGGCGCGTGAGACGATCGCGCTCAAGCGCCGGCTCGAGGAGATCCTCTCCGAGCACACCGGGCGGCCACAGGAGCAGGTTGCAAAAGACATGGAACGCGATTACTTCATGACCTCGCAAGAAGCGCAGGACTACGGCATCATCGACAACGTCATCGCGCACCGGTAGACGGCCGGGGCCTGGTGAATTAAAAGGAGAGGCGTGGCCCGAGCATCCGACGGCAACGAGCAGCTGCTCTGCAGCTTTTGCGGCAAGAGCCAGCGCCAGGTCAAGAAGCTGATCGCCGGCCCGGGCGTCTACATCTGCGACGAGTGCATCGACCTCTGTAACGAGATCATCGACGAGGAGCTCACCGCTCCCGCGCAGCTCGACCTCGACAACCTCCCGCGGCCGAAGGACATCTACTCGGTCCTGAACGATTACGTCGTCTCGCAGGAGGAGGCGAAGCGCACGCTCTCCGTCGCGGTCTACAACCACTACAAGCGCGTTCAGATGGGCACCGAGGAGGGCGACGTCGAGCTCCAGAAGTCGAACATCCTCCTGCTCGGGCCGACGGGCTGTGGCAAGACGCTGCTTGCGCAGACGCTCGCGCGGATTCTCAACGTTCCGTTCGCGATCGCGGACGCGACGGCGCTGACCGAAGCCGGCTACGTCGGTGAAGACGTCGAGAACATCCTGCTGAAGCTGATCCAGGCCGCCGACTTCGACATCAAGAAGGCCGAGACGGGGATCATCTACATCGACGAGGTCGACAAGATCGCGCGCAAGGCGGACAACCCGTCGATCACGCGCGACGTGTCGGGCGAGGGCGTGCAGCAG
>JBJMJS010000063.1:0-5975 GCA_045806225.1 Gaiellaceae bacterium | reverse complement strand
GTCAACTGCTGGAACGACTGCGCGGCGACGGCCATCCGGCCTCCTCTCCCTCGCGGATCAGCCTGATCGTACTGCCGCACCCAGTCGGCGCAGAAGCTCGTCCGGCGAGGCGGCGCCGCGGCGGACGAGCACCGGTTCGGCGCCGGTGAGGTCGACGACGGTCGAGGGCGTCCCCGGGAGGCGGCCGCCGTCGATCGCGGCGCCGGCGCCCGCCCGGATCGCGGACGGCACGTCATCGAGCGTCGACGGGTCGCGCTCGCCGGGATGATTCGCGCTCGTCGCGACGACCGGTCCGACCGTCGCGATCACCTCGTGGGTCGTCGCCGGCAACTGCGGGACTCGCACGCCGACCGTGTCCGGCTTGTCACCGGTCAGCCAGCGGAAGCGGCGCGCCGGGTTCGCGACGATCAGCGTGTACGGACCAGGAAGGAGGTCGTGCAGCAACGACTCGGTTTTGCCTCGCAACTCCGGCACGGCGGCGACGAGCTGCGCGACGCTCGCGCTGACGAGCGCCGACGGCTGCGCGGGCACGCGGCCCTTCAGCTCGTACAGGCGCCGGGTCGGCGCGTCCGTCTCGGCGAGCGCGGCGATCCCGTAGACGGTGTCGAACGCGAGCACGACCGGCTTCCCCGCGCGGAGCGCGGCCACCGCAGCGGCGACCGAGCTCACACTCGCCTTCCTTCAACCACGCGTTGCCTCCCAGTCAGGTCGTTCGTGATCGTTATGTCGACGTAGCCACAGTTGGCAAACGTTCTCTCGACGGACGACGCTTGTCCGTCCCCGACTTCGACGACGAGGGCGCGTGTTTTCGCCGTCCGGGCGAGCGTCTCGTGGAACCCGATTCCGACGAGCGCGGCGCGCGGCTCCCAGCCGCGGATCTCCGGCTGCAGCTGCTCCCACTCCTGCTCCGACACGTACGGCGGATTACTGACGACGAGGTCCCACCCTTCGCCCGCGACGGCGACACCGCTGGCACGCAGCTCGATCGGCAATGCGAGCGCCTCGGCGTTCTCGCGCGCGAGCTCGACCGCGTCGGGCGACGTGTCGACCCCGGTCACGCGCGCCGAGGGATGCTCGTCCGCGATCGCGAGCGCGACGGCGCCTCCGCCGACGCCCACGTCGAGCACACGCGGCGCGTCGACGGATGCGATCAGCGCGAGGGCCCGTTCGACGAGCGTCTCTGTCTCCGGCCGCGGGATCAACGCGCGTGCGTCGGTCTTCAGTGTGAGCCGGCGGAAGCCCCACTCGCCGAGCACGTACGCCAGCGGCTCACGCGCCTCGCGCCGTCGCAGAAGACGGTCGAGCCGATCCGCGTCGACGTCGCGCACGTCGAACAGTCGCGTCCGCGTCGTCTGCGCGACGTGCGCGACGAGCCACTCCGCGTCGACCCGCGGGGTCTCTACACCAGCTGCGGCGAGCCGTCGCTCGGCATGCGCGACGGCGTCGCGCGCGGTCACGCGAGCGCGCGCGCTCGTTCCTCGGCCGTCAGCGCGTCGGTGAACTCGCCCAGGTCGCCCTCGAGAATGCGGTCGAGTTGGTGGACCGTCAGCTTGATCCGGTGGTCGGTGAGGCGGTTCTCCGGGAAGTTGTAGGTGCGGATCTTCTCCGCGCGCTCGCCCGAGCCGATCTGGCTCCGCCGCGTCGCGTCGAGCGCGGCCTGCTGCTTTTCGCGCTCGAGCTCGAACAGTCGTGCACGGAGGACGCGAAGCGCTTTCTGACGGTTCTGCAGCTGGCTCTTCTCGTCCTGCATCGAGACGACGACGCCGGTCGGAAGGTGCGTGATACGGACGGCGCTGTCGGTCGTGTTGACGCTCTGGCCGCCGGGGCCCGTCGAACGGTAGACGTCGACCTTCAGGTCGTTCGGGTCGATCTCGACCTCCACCTCCTCGGCCTCGGGCATGACGGCGATGGTCGCGGTCGACGTGTGGATGCGGCCCTGCGATTCCGTCTCGGGCACACGCTGCACGCGGTGCGTCCCGCCCTCCCACTTGAAGACGGAGTAGGCGCCGTCACCCTTGACCGCGAACGTGACGTCCTTGTAGCCGCCCGCCTCGTTCGGGCTCGCACTGAGCTCCTCGATCTTGAACCCCCGCCGCTCGGCGTAGCGCGCAAGCATCCGGTAGACGTCGCCGGCCCAGAGCGCCGCCTCGTCGCCGCCGACGCCCTGGCGGATCTCGACGATCACGTCCTTGCGGTCGGCGGGATCGTTCCGGACGAGCGCGAGCCGCAGCTCGTCCTCGAGGCCGGCGAGCCGCCGCTCGAGATCGGGGACGAGCTCCCGCAGCTCACCGTCGCCGCGCGCGTCGTCGAGATCGGTGTGGATCTCGCGCCAGGCCGCTGCGAGGCGGTGCGGCGCCTCGAGCTCCTTCAGCTTCCGTCCAAGCTCGGCGGCCTCGCGGTGGTCGTTGTAGATGGCGGGATCGGACATGCGCTGCTGCGCCTCCGCGTACGAACGCTCGACCTCGTCGACGAGCTCCTCGATCCCAGCCATCGCGGCAAGGTTAGCCCCCGCTCCGGCCGCGGCCGGAACCGTCACCCCGTCGGGTCTGACCCCCGAAGGGGCCGGAAACGGACGTGGCGTTCGTCGTGAAACGGTGACGATCTGTCCACAGTGGCGCGCCGGAGGCATGGTTGTGCCACGCTCGCGGCGAGCAGGCTGCCGGACGGACGTGTGAAACGTCCGCGGAGCGGTTCGAGCGGTCGCGGTCCGGTTACGCCGTCACGACGCGAGCTTCGCGTCGAGCGTCATCTCGGGGACGCCGGCGAGCGCCTTGGAGACGGGACAGTTTTCCTTCGCCGTCTCCGCAGCACGTCGGAACGCGTCATCGTCCATCCCGGGGACGTGTCCTTCGACGGCGAGCGCGATCTTGGTGATTCCCTCGCCCGGCTGGAACGTCACGGTCGCGGAGGTGTCCAGACGCTCAGGCGCATGCCCCTCCTGCGCGAGCCCGTGTGACAACGCCATCGAGAGGCACGTCGCATGTGCGGCAGCGATCAGCTCCTCCGGGCTCGTCTTCCCGTCGGGCTCGGCCGACCGCGCCGGCCAGCTCACCTCGAGCGGCTCGATCGCGCCGCTCGAGACCGAGTCGACGCGGCCGCTCCCGCTCATCAAGTCGCCCGTCCACGTCACTTCCGCGCGCCGTTCAGTCGCCACCCGAGCCTCCTTCGATCTCCGCGTTCACCGTCACAGTCCCGCTGGCCTTGATCAAAGCGGAAAAGGGACAGCCCTCGTCGGCGGCGTGCGCGACGCGGGCGAAGGCGTCGGCGTCCATTCCCCCGACGCGGGCGCGCGCATGCAGCTCTGCACCGACGATCCTGTGCGACCCGTCAACCTCGTCGAGCGTGACGGTCGAACGGACCTCGACGCGGTCGGGTGGCGTTCCGGTCCCCGCGAGCTCGCCCGCGAGCGACATCGCGTAACACGCCGCGTGTGCGGCGGCGAGCAACTCCTCGGGGCTTGTCTTGCCTTCCGGGGCCGCGACGCGCGACGCAAGCGTGTACGGCAGCCCGTCGAACGCGCCGGTCGCAGCCGTGATCCGTCCTTCGCCGCGCGCGACGTTCCCGGACCACGTCACATCCGCTGAGCGCTGCACGCGTGGCACGGCTAGGCCATGACCTCGATCTCGCGCGCCTCCGGCGAGGGGCGGCGACCTTCGAGCGCGAGGACCTCCTTGAGCGCCCGAATCGACACCTCGATCTGGTCGAGTGTCGGCTCACGGGTCGTCAAGCGCTGCAGCCACAGGCCGGGCGCGAGCACCGTCATCAGGACGCGGTTGCCGGTGTGCTTGCCGGCGAAACGGATCAGCTCGTACGCGATGCCGGCGATCACCGGGAGCAGCAGGATTCGCGTCGCGATCAGCCAGTACCACGCGGGCCTACCGAAGAATGCGAATACGAAGATCGCGATCACCATCACCCAGAGCAGGAACGCGGTCCCGCAGCGCGGGTGGATGAGCGAATGTCGCTGCACTGCTTCGGGCTCGAGCTCCTCGCCCGCCTCGTAGGCGTTGATGGCCTTGTGCTCGGCCGCGTGGTACTGGAACACGCGCCGCAGGTCGGGCAGCAACGAGATCACCGTCAGGTACACGATGAAAAGCGTCACGCGGATCAGTCCCTCGACGATCACGAACGAGCCCGTGCTCCTGATCCCGATCCAGTCCGTGATCAGCGCCGGGGTCACTTTGAAGAGCATGACCGCGAAGCCGATCGCGATGGCGAACGCGAAGATCAGCTGCGTGCGCGTCAACTCCGTCGACACCTCTTCGGGATCGACGCCGTCTTCACGCTCCTCCTGCGCCGCGTAGTTCGCGGAGATCGCGAGCGCGCGAAAGCCGATCGCTAGCGACTCGCCGAGCGCGATGACACCGCGCACGACCGGCAGCCGGAAAAGCGGATGCCGCGCCATCGGCGACGAGATCGGTTTGTTGACGTGCGCGATGTCCCCGTCGGGCTTGCGGACGGCGACCGACCAGGTCGACGGACCCCGCATCATCACGCCCTCCAGGACGGCCTGGCCTCCGACTGTGGTCAGGACTAGCCCCTTCGGGCTTGGCCGGCGCGCTCGAGGCGGCGCTGGAAGCGCTCGACGCGCCCGCCGGTATCCATCAGCTTCTGCTTCCCCGTGTAGAACGGGTGGCAGTTCGAGCAGATCTCGACGTGGAGCTCCGGTTTCGTCGACCGGGTCTGGAACGTGTTCCCGCAGGAGCACGTCACTGTCGCGATCACGTACTCGGGATGAATCTCAGCCTTCATCGGCAGCCAGGATAGCAGCGGCCGTTTTCGGGGCTACGTTGCCGCCCGACACGACGGCGGCGATCGTCTCGGCGCCGTCGAGGTCGACCGCGCCGCTGAGCAGCGCCGCTGCAGTCGCGGCCCCGGCGACCTCGCACGCGAGCTTCATCCGCCCGTAAACGAACCGGAACGCGTCACGCAACGCGTCCTCGCTCACGAGCACGGACTCCACCTGTTGCGCCGTGCAGACGCGGACGCAGTTCGCGCCCGCATACGGGCCGTTCAGGCCGTCCGCGATCGACTTCGCGTCGACCGTGACCGGTTCGCCGGCTTTCAGGCTTTCGTGCAGCGCGCGCGATTTCTCCGGCTCGATCGCTACGACGCGCGTGCCGGGCTTCGATTCCTTCACCGCCGTCGCGATTCCGGAGACGAGCCCACCGCCGCCGACCTGCACGAGCACGAGGTCGACGTTCGGCAGGTCGTCGAGGATCTCGAGGCCGACCGTCCCCTGCCCCGCCATCACGAGCGGGTCGTCGTATGGATGGACGAGCGTGCGCCCCGTCGATGCGATCAATTCGTCGAGTCGCTCGAACGCCGACGGGATGTCGGGGGCCTCGGTGTCGATCGTCGCGCCGTACGCGCGCGCGGCCGCCACCTTCATCGGGCTCGCGGTCTGCCACATCACGACGAGCGCGTCGATGTTTTCGACCGCCGACGCGTACGCGAGCGCACCGGCGTGGTTGCCGGCGGAGATCGAGATGACGCCGCGACGCTTCTCCTCGTCGCTCAGCGTCGCGAGCTTGTTGAGCACGCCGCGCGGCTTGAACGAGCCGGTGCGCTGGAAGAGCTCCGCCTTGAAGCGCACGTCCGCGCCGACGCGCTTCGACATCGTCGCCGACGTCAACAACGGCGTCCGGTGCACGCCGCCCGCGATGCGCTCGCGCGCACGCAGAACGTCGTCGACCGAAAGCACCGAGCCCGTTACAGCCACGTCGCGATCGTACTCGTCCCCCGCCCCCACCCATTCAAGGGTGGGGAGAAACGCCCACCACCCTCGCGGTCGACGGTACCGGCCGCGGGCGCGCGTGTCTGTCGCGGATGTGTGCCGATTTTCAGTACTTGCTCTTGCCGCAGCCGGCGAGCACGAACGGGGCTGCGAGGACGAGCAGCGAAATGAGCTTCGTCTTCATGTCCGGACCTACGCGGCTCGGACGCGAGCGGTTCTACGTCAGCGTGTACTCGGG
>JBJMJS010000062.1:0-7005 GCA_045806225.1 Gaiellaceae bacterium | reverse complement strand
GTGATCGCTTCCTCCTGGCCGATGACGCGCTTGTGGAGCTCTTCCTCCATCTTGATCAGCTTCTGCGACTCGGCCTCGGTCAGCTTGAAGACCGGGATGCCCGTCCACATCGAGACGATGTCGGCGATCTCGTCCTCGCCCACTTCGGGCTGCTCGGTCTCGGCCTCGTTCTGGCGCCAGTTCTCCTCGAGCTCGCGCTTCTTCTGCGTCAGCTTCCGCTCCTTGTCGCGGAGTGACGCCGCCTTCTCGAACTCCTGGTTCTCGATCGCGTCTTCCTTGTCCTTGCGGACTTTCTCGATCTCCTCCTCGAGCTCGCGGTACCGCGGCGGCGCGCTCATCGAGCGGATGCGCATGCGCGACCCCGCCTCGTCGATCAGGTCGATCGCCTTGTCGGGAAGGTGACGGTCCTGGATGTAGCGGTCGGCGAGCGCGGCCGCTGCATGCAGCGCCTCGTCCGAGATCTTGACGCGGTGATGGGCCTCGTACCGGTCGCGCAGGCCGCGCAGGATCTGCACGGTGTCGTCGACCGACGGCTCGTCGACGCGGATCTGCTGGAAGCGCCGTTCGAGTGCTGCGTCGCGCTCGAGGTACTTGCGGTACTCGTCGAGCGTCGTCGCGCCGATCGTCTGCAGCTCGCCGCGTGCAAGCGCCGGCTTCAGGATCGACGCCGCATCGATCGCGCCTTCCGCGGCGCCGGCGCCGACGAGGTTATGAAGCTCGTCGATGAACAGGATGATGTCGCCGCGCTGCTGGATCTCCTTCATGACCTTCTTCAGGCGCTCCTCGAACTCGCCGCGGTACTTCGACCCGGCGACGAGCGCCGCGAGGTCGAGCGAGTAGATCTGCTTGCCCTTCAGCAGTTCGGGAACCTGGCCTGCGGCGATCCGCTGCGCGAGCCCCTCGACGACGGCGGTCTTGCCGACGCCCGGCTCGCCGATCAGGACCGGGTTGTTCTTCTGCCGGCGCGACAGGATCTGCATGATCCGCTCGATCTCCGTCTGGCGGCCGACAACCGGGTCGAGCTTTCCTTCTCCGGCCTGCTTCGTGAAGTTCCGGCCGAACTGGTCGAGCAGCTTCGACGACTTCGTCTTCTCGCCGGCCGCTGCGCCGCCGCCCTGCTGCCGGCGTCCGGGACCGGAGAGCATGCGGATGATCTCGTTGCGAATCTTGTCAGCGTCCGCGTCGAAGTCGAGCAGGATGCGTGCCGCGACGCCTTCGTTCTCGCGCACGAGCCCGAGCAGGATGTGCTCGGTGCCGATGTAGTTGTGGCCGAGAGACAGCGCTTCGCGCAGCGCGAGCTCGAGAACCTTCTTCGCGCGCGGTGTGAACGGGATCTGTCCCGTCGTCACCTCGTCGCCCTGGCCGACGATGCGCGCGACCTGTGCACGCACTTCCTCGACGGTGATGTCGAGCGACTCGAGCACACGTGCTGCGAGCCCTTCCTCTTCGCGGAGCAGTCCGAGCAGGATGTGCTCGGTGCCGATGTAGTTGTGCTTCAGCGCGCGGGCCTCGTCCTGGGCGAGTACCACGACCTGCCGTGCACGTTCGGTGAAGCGTTCGAACAAAAGCGTCCTTTCCTGGCAGGGAACGGTCATCGTAGCCCAGCCACCGGAGGCTGTGTCTGCCCCCTTTACGGACTCCTTACCCCAGTCTGGATCGGCGCGCGAGGGCCTAAACGTGAGCGGCAAAATGGCGAGGCGAAAGCGCGTGCAAACGCCCGAAACGGGGTGTGGCGGCGATAGAGATCCACGCGTGGCCGCGCCAGGCGGTCACCGGGGCGGCGCCTGAGCGCAAACGCCTCCTCATAGCCCGCCCGGTGGGCCGCAGCACGCACTCGGCGGTCGTGCTCCCCGTACGGATAGGCGAGCCGTCGGCAGCCCGCCCCCAGCTCGGCCTCGACCCGGCCCTTCGAGCGCTCGAGCTCGGCCGCGAGGAGCTCGTCGTCGAGGGCAGGCAGATGTGGGTGGGTGACGGTGTGCGACGCGATCTCGACCCCGAGCGCAGCGAGACCGCGCAGCTCCTCCCACCCGAGCGTCGCGAGCTCGGCGACGTCGCGAGGCTCGCCCGATGCCAGCTCGGGGATCAACAGCGGCGCGCCGCCGGCGTCCGCGAAGCCGGTGCAGACGAACACGGTGACCGGGACCTCTCGTGCCCGAAGCTCGGGGATGACGTCGACGATGCTGCGAAATGCATCGTCGAACGTGACGTGGACGCGCCGCACCCGGCGGAGCGCGTCCACCTGCCGCAGCAGGAGGCCCACCGGAAGCGAAAGGCGGTGCGGCCAGTCGGGCGAGACCGCGTGGTAGCAGACGACGAGCGGCTTCAGGCGCCCGCGCGGGCGGGCATCAACATCCGCAGAACGGCGCCGGCGGTCAGCAGGAGGATCTTCAGGTCGAGCCAGAGCGAGAAGTTCTCGATGTAGTAGTTGTCCCACTCTGCACGGTCGGCGATCGACGTGCGGCCGCGCAGGCCGTGAACCTGCGCCCAGCCGGTGATCCCCGCCTTGACGCGGTGGCGCTCGCCGTAGCGATACACGCTCTCCTCGAACCGCTCGACGAACTCGGGCCGCTCCGGACGCGGGCCGACCAGGCTCATCTCGCCCTTCACGACGTTGAGCAACTGCGGGAGCTCGTCGATGCTCGTCGCGCGGAGCAGGCGTCCGAGCGGCGTCGTCCGGTCGACACCCTCGACCCCGCCGGGGCCGAGCCCTTCCGGGAGCACGAACGTCGGCGCATCTGCCCGCGGTTCGCGCATCGAGCGGAACTTGAGCATGTCGAACGGCTTGCCGTCTCGCCCGACCCGCGTCTGACGGAAGAAGATCGGCCCGCCCATCGTCAGCCGCACCGCGAGCGCCGTTGCGACGAAGACCGGTGCCGCGAGGACGAGCATCGCGGCTGCGGCGGCACGATCGAGTGCGTACTTGAGCGCGAACTGCCATCCGTCGGCTCGCGCAGGGCGGGGCACGAGCAGCGCGATGCCGCCGAGGTGCTCGACCGACACGTGGTCCGGCACGCGCTCGAAGAACCGCGGGACGAACGCGACGGGAATCTCGCGCTCTTCCGCACGGCGGAGCAGCCGCATCATCACGCCGTCCGGGGCCGTCGAGAACGCGACGATCACCTGCTGGACGTCGTGCTCGTCGACGACGCGGTCGAAGTCCCAGCTTGCGCCGAGCACCGGCACGTCGGGGATGTCGTCGAGATCCGCGCGCGGCTCCTTGTCGAGGAACGCGACCGGCTTGAAGCCGAGCTCGGGCCGCGCGAGCAACCGCTTGGCGACGCGCGCGCCGACGTCGCCGCGACCGACGATCAACGTGGGGCGCACGAGCAGCCCTGCGCGCGCCGCGGTCGTCGCCGCCGAGTGGAGCGCGACGCGCCCGGCGAGGAGATAGACGAGCGAGAAAGCCCAGACACGAACGACGCTGCCGCCGTCGGCGGCGGCGTCGCCCGCGATTGCGCGGGCCGCGAACAGCAACGCCGCCCCGACCGTCAGGACGCCGACGATCCGCGCCACGTCGTCGAGGAAGCTCCGTTCGATCCGCAGGCGGTACAGGCCGCCCACGTAGATCAACTGCAGCGACAGCCCGACGAAGGCGAGCGTCCAGCCCAGCGGGAACGGGACGACGCCGGCATCAGGGGCGTCGAACGCGGCGAGCACGCTGGCCGCGAAGAGCGCCGTCGCGTCCAGCGTGAACAGCACCCACGGCCACGCCCGCTGGAGGCGTGCACGGGTTCGAGCGAGCGTCGGCACGCCGGCGGCAATTGCCGCCGGCGCAGGCGCGAGCTCGACCTCGGTCAAGGGTGCCGAAGACACGGACTACGTCCTTACGGTTGCTGGTTGACGACCGGCTTAGCTCGCGTTGCGCGCGAACCGCCGAAGCCCGAAGCCGAGGAGCAACAGGACACCACCGCCGGCCACCATCAGGCCGAGGTCGGTACCCGTGAACGGCAGCGCACCGGAGTGCGTTGTCGCCGCGACGCCACCGGCAGCCTCGTTCGCCGGAGCCGTGCCCTGAAGTCCCGACTGGACGTTCTGGTCGCCGTAGCCCTGAAGAACCGCATCCTTCAGCGCCGCGTTGACCTCGCTCTTCGAGTAGTGCCCGTCGAGCCGCCCGTTGTCGGCCAAGTCCTTGTAGATCTGTGTGGGCGATGCCGCCCATGCTGAACCGCCGCCGGCGAGTGATCCCGCCGCGACGGCCGTGACGGCGAAGAGCCGCCACCGTGACCGCAGATTCATCTTCCCCCTTCCGTTTTTACCCCCACCGCATCCAGCCTCCGCAAGGCTGGTCTCAGATATATCTGCGTTCTGATCACTTAGGAAGGGTTTGAAACCTGTATTTCGCGACGATTCCTCTGCGAACATCGAATTCGGATCGAGCAACGGCGCATGGCGCTTCTCCGATTGGGTCGAGGAGACGATCGAAGAGCTGTCGGCGCATGCCGTTTGCGAGGTAGGAGGCGGCGCGAAGCCGCTCCTCGACGGGCGCGCCGTCGCGGCGCGCGGCCTCGACTACGTCGTCGCAGACCGGTCGCCGAGCGAGCTCGGAAAGGCGCGCGGCGCACACGCGCGCGTCGTCGCCGATCTCGGGCAGGAGGGCTTCGAGCCGTTCGGGCGGTTCGACCTCGTCTGCTCGCGGATGGTGCTCGAGCACGTCCGCAACCCGCGCCGCTTCCACGAGAACGTCTGGTCGCTCCTACGGCCCGGCGGCGTCGCGCTCCACTTCTTCTCCACGCTGTACGACGTCCCGTTCCTGCTGAATCGCGTCCTCCCCGAGAACGTAGTCGATCGGCTCCTGCGTGCCGCGCAGCCGAACCGACAGCCGGACGGGGACGCGGCGAAGTTCCCCGCGCTCTACCGCTGGTGCCGGGGGCCGACGGCACGCCAGCTCCGTCGCCTCGAGTCGACCGGCTTCGAGGTCGAGCGCTACGTGGGCTTCTTCGGCCACTCGTACCTCGCGCGCGTCCCGCCGCTGCAGCGGCTCGAGGATCGTTGGGCCGACCTCCTCCTCAGGCATCCGACGCCGTGGCTGACGACGTTCGCGTGGCTCAGGCTCCGCCGGCCCGCGTGGTCGACCGCCGCCTGATCGGCGGCGCGACGGCCGCCGCGCCGTGCGCCGTCGTGATGCTGCTCGTCGTCGGCCTCGCCTGGCGAGAGCGCGGGAGCATCCTCCCCGTCGACTGGGGCCTCTACGCGATCGCCGCGCCGGTGCTGCTCCTGACCGTCGTCGTCGCGGGCCTTCCGCGGCGGCCGTCGCGCCTCGCTGCGGTCGGCGGAATCGCACTGCTCGGGCTCGGCATCTGGGCCGCCGTGACCGCGACGTGGTCGCCGGTTCCCGAGAGCGCCCGCGACGAGGCGCTCCTGACGGTGCTCTACGCGGTCGTGTTCGCGATCGGCGTGTGCGTCGGCTGGACACGAGACGCCGCGCGCATCGGCGTCGCAGTCGTCGCCGCCACGTCCGCGCTGCTGACGCTCGCCGTCGCGGTGCGCGTGCTGCGGAGCGGCGACGTGAGCGGCCTGTACTGGGACGGGCGCCTCGCGACACCGATCAGCTATCCGAACGCGCTCGCAAGCGTGCTCGTGTTGGGTTACTGGCCGGGGATCGGCGCGGCGACCGCGAGATCCGTCCATCCGCTCCTGCGAGGGTGTGCCGGCGCGGTCGCGACCGCGACGCTCAGCGGTTGGCTGATGACACAGAGCAAGGGCGCGGCGATCGGCCTCGCGGTCTCCGGGGTCGTCTTTTTCGCGGTCGCGCCGCGGCGGCTTGCAGCGTTGATCCCGACCGCGATCACGACGGTGCTCGTGGCTGCGTCGTACGGCCCCCTGACCCGCACGTTTCGCGCTTCGCCCGACACCCTCGCCGACGCCGCCTCCACTGCCGCAACGACGACGCTCGTCCTCACGGCCGTCGGGGGCGCCGCCGTTGCCGCATTCGCGTACGCGGACCGCCGCACGACCGTCTCGCCGCGGACGACGCGCGTCGCCGGCGCCGTCGTCGGCGCGGCGGCCGCGATCGTGGCGATAGCGGCGATCGGCGCATTCCTCGTCCGCCACGACCGCCCGATCGCCTACGTCCAGCACGAGTGGCGTGCGTTCAAGCACCAGCCGGCGCATGAGCAGGGAAGCAGCCACCTCTTGACGATCGGCTCGAACCGGTACGACACGTGGCGCGTCGCGTTGCGCGACGCACAGCACCACCCGATCGGCGGCGTAGGGGCGCGCGGCTTCTCGGTCTCCTACCCGTTGCACGGGCGGACACAGGAGACGCCGCGCAGATCGCACTCGGTCGAGCTCGACCTGCTCGGCGAGGAAGGGGTCGTGGGGCTCGCGCTGTTCGTCGCGGCGATCGGCTTGCCGCTCGCCGCCGTTCTCCGCCGGACGCGCACGTCGCTCCTGCACGCCGGCGTCCTCGCAGCGACCGTTTCGTGGCTCGTGCATGCATCCGGAGACTGGATCTGGACGTTCCCGGCGTCCGGGGTCGGCGTCTTTCTGCTCCTGGGTCTCGGCGCCGCCGAAGACCGGGGCGAACTGCGTGCCGGCGCGCGCGGCGCTCTCGCCGTCGCGGCCGTCGTGATCGCGCTGCTGGCGTTCGCGCCCGTGTGGCTCGCGGCACGCTTCACGCGGTCGGCGCTCGAGCAGCGGCGGCCGCACCTGTTGACGTGGGCGAAGCGGCTCGACCCGGTGAGCGTCGCACCGCTCCTCGCCGAGGCGAACCTCGATCCGAACGCCGCGACGAGCGCGCTCGCGCGCGCCGTGCGCCGCGAGCCCCGGCGGTCCGAGCTGCACTTCCAGTACGCGCTCGCGCTCGAGCGCGCCGGCCGCAGAGCCGATGCGCGGCGCGAGCTCGAAGCCGCCCGACGGCTCGCTCCACACGATCAGGTGATCGCGGCGGCGCTCCGCCGCGTCGGGACCTAGTCGAGCGGTTCGCCCGCGAGGATCGCCGCGGGGACGTCATACGTGAGGCGTCGGGCGAGCGCCGGATCGGCCAGAGCATCGACGGCGCTCCGC
>JBJMJS010000061.1:0-13367 GCA_045806225.1 Gaiellaceae bacterium | reverse complement strand
TCGGCCGCGAGGTCTACGAACGCGTCTCGGCGGTCGGGATCGCCCTGTTCCTGATCCTCATGTTCATCGGCCTTTCGAACGACATCGGCCGCCTCGGTGGGGGCTAGACTCGGCGCGGATGGCGTCTGAGCGACAGATTTCGGTCGGCGGCGTCCCCATCGGGGGCGGTGCGCCTGTCGTCGTGCAGTCGATGACTCTGACGAAGACGCACGACGTCGAGGCGACCACCGCGCAGATCGCGGCGCTCGCGTCCGCGGGCTGTGAGGTCGTCCGTTGCGCCGTCCCGAAGACGGAGGACGCGGAGGCGCTCGCCAGGATCGTGCGCTTCTCGCCGATCCCCGTCATCGCCGACATCCACTTCAATGCGAGCCTCGCGCTGAAGGCGATCGACGCCGGCGTCGCGGCGGTCCGGATCAACCCCGGCAACATCGGCGGGCCAGACAAGGTGGCCGAGGTCGTCCGTGCCGCCCAGCATGCCGGCATCCCGATGCGGATCGGCGCGAACTCCGGCTCGCTGCCGAAGCACCTGTCCGAGCTCGCGCAGAGGGATCAGGCGGACGCGCTCGTCGAGGCCGCGCTCGAGGAGGTGCGGCTGCTCGAATCGCTCGGGTTCTACGACTTCAAGATCTCGGTCAAGTCGAGCCACGTGCCGACGATGATCCGCGCGTATCGCATGCTCTCCGCGAAGGTGCCGTACCCGCTCCACCTCGGCGTGACCGAGGCGGGAACGCCGTTCTCGGGCTCGATCAAGAGCGCCGTCGGCATGGGCGCGCTCCTGGTCGACGGCATCGGCGACACGTTGCGCGTGTCGCTCACTGCTGATCCCGTGGAGGAAGTGAAGACGGCGTTCGAGATCCTCAAGGCGCTTGGTCTGCGCGAGCGGGGGCCGGTGATGATCGCGTGTCCCTCGTGCGGCCGCGACAACGTCGGCGTCCAGCAGCTCGCCGAACGCGTCGAGGAGCGCCTCGCGTCGTACCCGCAGCACTTCGAGGTCGCCGTGCTCGGCTGTGCGGTGAACGGACCGGGGGAGGCGGGCGACGCCGACTTCGGGATCGCCGGCGGCCGCGACGTCGGGTTCGTCTACGCGCACGGGCGCGTACTGAAGAAGGTGTCGTCGGACATCCTGATCGACGAGCTGTTCCACGAGATCGACAAGTGGATCGCCGACGGGATGCAGCGTCCGAAGCGGTTGAAGATGGCGAAGCCTGCCGCGCTTGCGATGGCGGAAGCCTCGCTGATTCCGCTGGACTAACCTCAGCCGCACGATGCGCGCCTCTCAGCTGTTCCTGCCCACGCTGCGCACGGACCCGGCCGACGCCGAAGCGGTCAGCCACAAGCTGCTCGTGCGAGGAGGGTTCATCCGCCAGGTCGCCGCCGGTGTGTGGACGTATCTGCCGCTCGGCTGGCGCGTGCACCAGAAGGTCGTCCAGATCATCCGCGAGGAGATCAACGCGATCGGCGGCCAGGAGTTTCTGTGCCCGCTGCTGACCCCGGCCGAGCTGTGGAAGGCGTCCGGGCGCTACGACATTCCCGAGGTGTTCCACCTGCAAGACCGGAACGGCCGCGACTACGTGCTGCCGATGACGCAGGAGGAGACGTTCGCGTTCCACGCGCGCGAGATCCAGTCGTACAAGCAGCTACCGCAGATCTGGTACCACTTCAGCGTCAAGGAGCGGGACGAGCCGCGTCCGCGCGCAGGACTGATCCGCGTGCGGGAGTTCATCATGAAGGACGCGTACAGCTTCGACCGCGACAGCGCCGCGCTCGACGTGTCGTATGAGAAGCACCGGCAGGCTTACGAAAAGATCTTCGCGCGCGCCGGGCTCGAGACGTACCTCGTGGAGGCCGAGGTCGGGATCATGGGCGGGAAGGCGAGCGACGACTTTCTGGCGCCTGCCGACGCCGGCGAGAACGAGCTCGTCAGGTGCGAGAACGGCGATTACGCAGCCGACGTCGAGATCGCCCGCGGCGTTCCTTCGGCGCCGGATTTCCCGGGCTCGCTCCCCGCGCCCGAGCTCGTCGAGACTCCCGACGCGAAGACGATCGAGGCGGTGTCCGCGCAGCTCGGCATCGACCCGCGCGCGACGATCAAGGCGATGCCCGTGGTGACGGACGGCCGCGTCGTCCTCGCGCTCGTCCGTGGCGACGACCGGCTGAACGGGGAGCGTCTGACGGGTGCGCTCGGCGGCGCTGCGATCCGACCCGCCGAGGATGACGAGATCCGGTCGACCTTCGGCGCCGACGGCGGGTCGATCGGGCCCGTCGGCGTACAGGTCGAGGTGATCGCCGATCAGGGCATTACGCCCGGCCCGTATGTCGTCGGCGCGAATCGCGACGGCTGGCACCTCCGCGGTGTCGAGCCCGGCCGCGATTTCGAGCCGCGGTATGCCGAGATCCGGCACGTGAAGGACGGCGATGCGTGCCCGATCTGCGGGGGGAGGCTCTCGATCGAGCCGGCGATCGAGGTCGGCCACATCTTCAAGCTGGGCACCCGGTTCCCCGAGGCGATCGGCGCCACCTACCTCGACGAGGATGGCGAAGAGAAGCCGGTCGTGATGGGGAGCTACGGCATCGGCCCGGGCCGGATGATGGCGGCAGCGATCGAGCAGCACCACGACGACCGGGGGATCAGGTGGCCCCGGTCGATCGCGCCGTACGACGTCCACGTCGTCTCGCTCGACGCGGGCAACGAGGCGATCCGCGAGGCGGCGGACGCCGTCGATCGCGAGCTCTCGGCGGACTACGAGGTCCTGCTCGACGACCGCGATCTGCGCGCAGGGGAGAAGTTCGCGGACGCGGACCTGATCGGTTGCCCGGTTCGCGTCACGGTCGGCAAGAAAACCCTCGACGACGGCGCGGTGGATGTCCGCGACCGCGGCGCCGGCAACGAGGTGAGGGTTGAATTGTCCGACCTGAGGGGCACAGTGGCAGAGATCTTGTAGTGGCACGGCGGAGGCGATTCAGCGAGGAGCCGTTCGGCCCGACGATCGAGCGGCTGATGAGCGAGACGGGTCACACCTACCGCTCGCTGGCTGACCGAACCAAGCTTTCCGCCGGGTACCTCAACCACCTCGTCCACGGCAACCGCCCGGTGCCGTCCGACGACGTCATCCAGGCGCTCGCATCCGCGCTCGGGGTCGAGCCCGAGCACTTCCGCGAATACCGCCTCCGGGTCATCACCGAGCGCCTCGAGCGCATGCCGGAGCTGATCGACAGGCTGTACCGGCGACTCGGCTAGCGCGGGAACCTCCTCCGCGGCGCCGGGGTACGATGCGCACGAGCGGGGCGTAGCGCAGCCTGGTTAGCGCGCCAGTCTGGGGGACTGGAGGTCCCGAGTTCGAATCTCGGCGCCCCGATGAGGAAGCCCGCTGGAAACGGCGGGTTTTCGTTTCGAACACCGCGCGGCGTTTCGGCTTCGCGCGGTGGCGTACTGCATGCCGACCGTTCCGTAGCGAATGAGCTTCAGTCCGCCGTCGGCTCCGACCTCTGAAAGACGGCCTCGACGTTATTGCCGTCGAGGTCGAGGACGAATGCCGCGAAGTATTCCCCGGTGTACTCGGGCCGCAGACCAGGTGGGCCGTTGTCCGTCCCGCCGTGATGGACGGCAGCTGCGTGCCAGCGTCCTACCGCGTCTGCGTCCGGGGCGCTGAAGGCAACGTGCGCCCCGGTTGTCGCGCGGTCACGACCCGGCTTGCTGCCGACGGTGTGCAAGCTGAAATCGTCATCGCTGCCGCGACCGAAGAGGACGTAGGCGTCGCCCTCGAACTCGCCCTCGCCCAACACCGAAAAGCCGAGCTCCGCCAACGCGGCCTCGTACATTCGTCGGCTCGCACGGAAGTCGCTCACCCGGATCCCGACGTGGTCGATGACAGCGCTCATCGTTGGTTCGTCCGCGTTTGTTGGTCGTTGCAACACAGGCGTGCGAGTCTACGGCTGCCGCGGGACTTCTCGTCTCTGCGTTCTTCACAGCGCGGTTCGCGTCTGGCGCCGTGAGTGAGGCTTGTTTGGCCAGTCGTCGTCAGCTGTGCCGCCGGTACTGCAGCTCGACGATGCCGCTCCTCGAGGCGATGCTGGAGACCAGGTCGAGCCGGTAGGACTTGGGGACGCCGTCGAACAGCCGGGTGCCCTCGCCCGCAACGTAGGGGAACAAGCTCAGCCGGATCTCGTCGATCAGGTCGAGCCGCATGAGCGACCGCCAGAGGCTGACGCCGCCCCAGACCACGATGTGGCCGTCGCCGCCCAGCCGGAGCTTGTCGATCTCTTCTGCCGTGTCACCGGCGGCGATGGTGGTGTTGGCCCAGTCAGCCGTCTTCAGCGTCCGGGAGAAGACGACCTTGCGCGCGTTGGTCAGGATCGGGGCGAACGGGTGGTCGGTGGCGGTTGTGGTCATCGAGCCCGCAATGCCCTCGTAGGCACTTCGGCCCATGATGTGCGCGTACGCGCTGCCGAGAAAGTCGAGTTGCGCCCGGTCGTCGGGCTCACGGTTTTCGATCAGGCCGAAGCAGAACTTCCAAAACTCGGTGCCCTCGTCGGCGAGAAGGCCGTCGAGCGAGTAGTTGAACACTGTCGCTATCAGCTTCCGCATGATCGGAACTCCTTGTCCTCGCGAGATCAGGTGCCGGGCTCGCGAGCCTTCGTGCGGCCTTTCGCGGTGAGGCGCCAGTACGACGCCGCTCGCGTGACCTGTCCTTCGAGCTCGCCGACGCCGATCGCGACCACCAAGCCGCGGCTGCGGAGGTCGACCAACGCGTCGCGCACCGCGTCGGGCGCTTCGCCGAGGTGCGCGGCGATCTGCTCGTACGCGAGCGAGTGATGCTCGTCGAGCAGCCGCAGGATCGCGCCGTCGTCCACCGACCCAAGGTCTACCCGTTCCCTCCCACAGGCCGGCGGTCGCCTCGAGAAAGGGGGGAGGGGCGGCGCTGAGCGCCGCCCCTCTGACGAAGAGCGAGAAGCCGTTGGCGAGCTTCCCGGGAATCCATAGGCTGCGGCACCCCTAGATCCCGCTCTGAGTAGCCTTCGTCGTCCCTGGACATCGTCATCGGTAGGCCGAACGGCCTACCCCCAAAAGGGGGAATTGGCGCCGCCGGACGCGCCACCGCCGGTTCCCGTCGCACGTCTGGGATGGTCGTCCATATAATGGCGAAGTTCTCCGACCCGTCGTCCCGCAGACACGGGGGAGGCAACGTCCGCGGGAGGCGCGTGCGGCAGCGCCTCCTTCGGCGCTCCTTTTGCGCGTGATCCGGAAGCGAGACGACGTCCGGCGATCAGGCCGGCTCGAGGAGGCCGCGCTCGAGCACGAGGTCGATCTCGAGCATCCGGTACCCGCCCTCGTCGAAGAGCACCACCACCGCGTCGCCGTCGTAGCGCTGGACGGCGCCGTCGCCCCATTCCGGGTGCCGCACGCGGGAGCCGATCGGGAACGGCTGCTTGCCGGCCTCCGGCTCACCGTGGCCGGCGTCGCAGTTGTCGCAGTTCCCACACGGCGGCTCGAACGACTCGCCGAAGTAGCTGAGCAGGTACGCGCGGCGGCAGCCGTTCGCTTCGGCATACCCCCGCGCCATCTCGACGCGGGTACGGTCGTACTCCTTCCGGTGCTCCTGCGCGGACGCGGCCGCCTCCGCCGCTTCCTCCACGTCGACGGGGCCGTCGGCATTCATCACACGTCCGTCCGGCAAAAGGACGACCACGCCGACCTCTTCGAGACGGCCGATCGCCGCGACGATCTTCGTCTCCGACAGTCTCGTCGCGTCGCGCAGCTCCCGCGGATCGACGGGCTCGCTCGCCTCCTTGACGGCGTCGGCGACCTCGAGCACCTCGTCGACGTCGAGGTGCCCCGTGCCGGCGAAGAAGCGCCGGAGCCCGACGTCCTCCGGGCGGTAGAAGAGCACCGCGCGCGCCGGCTCGCCGTCGCGACCGGCGCGGCCGATCTCCTGGTAGTACGAGTCGACCGAGTCGCTGATCTCCGAGTGGATGACAGCGCGGACGTTCGGTTTGTCGACGCCCATCCCGAACGCGATCGTCGCGACCACGACCTCGCACTCGTCGTGCATGAACGCTGTCTGAGTCGCTTCGCGTTCGGCGCGTGGCAGCCCTGCGTGGTACGGCCTCGCGCCGACGCCTGCCTCGTTGACGTCGTGCGCGAGCTGCTCCGCACGACGGCGCGTCGCGGCGTACACGATCGCGGGCTGCTCGCCTTCGGTCACGCTCTCGACCACCGCCGCGAGCTTCTCCTTCTCGTCGTGGTGCAACTCGACCCCAAGGTGGATGTTCGGCCGGTCGAACCCGCGAATGACCTCGGCGGGATCGGTCATCGCGAGCCGCTCGACGATCTCGGCACGCACGGGTGGTGCTGCCGTTGCGGTCAGCGCCAGCGTCGTCGGGCTTCCGAGCGCCTCGATCACCGCGCCGAGGCGGAGGTAGTCGGGGCGGAAGTCGTGTCCCCATTCGCTGACGCAATGCGCTTCGTCGACGACGAACAGCTTCGGCTTCGCCGTGTGGAGCCGATCCAGCGTCTCGTCGGACGCAAACTGCTCCGGGGCGAGGAACAGGAAATCGAGCTCCCGGTCCTCGAGCTCCTCGAGCATCTCCTCGCGGCGCGCCCCGCTCAACGTCGAATTCAACGCCGCAGCGTCGCCGACGCCGGAATCCTCGATCGACTCGACCTGGTCACGCTGGAGCGCGAGGAGAGGGGAGACGACGACGGTCGGGCCGCCGGCGAGCGCGGTCGCGAGCTGGTAGATCGCGGATTTCCCCGATCCCGTCGGCATCACGACGAGCGTGTCGCGCCGGTCGAGAACCGCTCGGACTGCCTCCTCCTGCCCCGGGCGGAGCTCGTCGAAGGACAACAGGTCACGCGCAGCCGCGCGGATTTCCGCCGACCCCATTCCGCTGCCATGCCCGTCGCGCGAACCGCGAATCACTCGCGGAGACGCTACGCCTACGGGCACAGAAAAAGAGGGAAGCGCGCTGCGCACACAGCGTGGCCGCCCGCTGTTGCTGCGACGCGCCTCCCTCGACGGACAAGCCCGGGCCGCAGAACAGGCCAAGACGTTGCCGCCCGCGGATCCTACCCACGACGCCCTCAGAGGCTGGATCACGCGCGAGCCACACGACCTCGGTTGCCGCCTGTAACACTGCGCGCGTGGCAACTGCGGCTGCGACCGGTGCTGAACGCATCGAGTGGAACCTCGACGACCTCTACGCTGGGCTCGACGATCCGCAGTACGCCCGCGACGCCGACGAAGCGCTGGCCGCCGCGACCCGCTTCCGCGAGCAGTACGCGGGCCGTGTCGCGGAACTGGACCACAACGACCTCGCGGCGGCGACCGCCGAGTTCGAGCGCATCGTGGGGCTCGTCCACAAAGCGGGCCAGTTCGTCGAGCTCCGGTTCGAGGCAAACGCAACCGAAGAGAACGGAGCGGCGCTTCAGCGTGCAAACGAGCACGCGACGGCTGTGCAGACGGAGCTTCTGTTCTTCGACCTCGAATGGGCGCGCGTCGACGACGCCGCGGCGGAACGCCTCCTCGGACACGAGCGACTCGAGCCGTATCGGCACGCGCTCATGTCGAGGCGCCGGTTTCGAGAGCACCTGCTGAGCGAGCCCGAGGAGCGAATCGCAGCGCAAAAGGCGATCACGGGCATCGACACGTGGCGACGGTTCTACGTCGAGCTGCTCTCGCGACTGAAGGTGCCGATCGACGAGGGCGAAATCTCGTTCGCCGAGGCGACGTCGCGCCTCGAGACCGTGGCCGACCGCGACGAGCGTCGTCGAACTGCGAAGGCGATCGCCGTCGGCCTCGAGAACGAAGCCCGCATGCGCGCGGTCGTGCTGAACGCAGTCGTCAACGATCGCGCCGTCGAGGACCGGCTGCGCGGCTACGCGACGTGGATCTCTGCGTTCAACCTCCAGCATGAGATCTCCGACGACGCGGTCGACACGCTCGTCGACGCGGTGATCGGGCGGTACGACATCGCTCGCCGCCACTTCCGGCTCAGAGCGCGCCTACTCGGCCTCGACCGGCTCGCGTCGTACGACGTCGCCGCACCCATCGGCGGCGACGTCGAGATCGTCCCGTGGGAGCGCGCGCAGGAGATCATCCTCGACGCGTATGGGGCGTTCTCGCCGCATGCGCGCGAGATCGTGGAGCGCGCGTTCACCGAGCGGTGGATCGACGCTGCGCTCCGGCCCGCGAAGGCGCCCGGCGCGTTCTGCACGCGGCCGGCACCGGGGTCACACCCGTTCGTCCTCGTCAACTACACGGGCGATCGTCGCGCCGTCGCGACCGTTGCGCACGAGCTCGGCCACGCGCTGCATGCGGTGCTCGCCCAGCCGGGGGGCTACCTCAACGGCGAGTACCCGCTCACTGTCGCGGAGACGGCGTCCGTCTTCGGCGAGTCGCTCACCTACGACACGATGCGCGCGCGCGAGCCCGATCCGCGCGTCCAACTGGAGCTGATCGTGTCGCAGCTCGACACGTTCGTCCGGACCGCGTTCATGCCGATCGCCGGCAACCGGTTCGAGCATGCGTTGCACACCGCGCGGCGCGCAGAAGGCGATCTCGGCGTCGAGCGCATCAGCGCGATCTGGCTCGACCAGTTCGCGCGCTATTGGGGTGATGCGGTCGAGGGGATCGACGATCGAGCGCTCTGGTGGAGCGCATACCCGCATTTCGTCTACTCGCCCGGCTACATGTATCCGTACGCGTTCGGTCTGCTCCTGTCGTTCTCGATCTACCGACGGTGGGTCGACGAGGGCGACGCGTTCGTCGAGCCGATCCTTGAGTTCTTGCGGGCGGGAGCGTCGAAGGCACCGTCGGAGCTTGCCCGCGGCGTCGGCTTCGATCTGAGCGACCCTGCGTTTTGGGAACGCGGTCTCGACGCCATCGACGCGCTCGTGGCCGAAGCCGAGGCTCTGGCCGACCGCGTCGCCGATTGACGCGGCGGCGGCGCCGAGCGACCGCGATTCCACCGCTCGAGGGTGTAGGCCGGCGGACGGTTCGCCGATGCGATTGGGTCTGATGGTCGGTCGAGCGGCGCCTCCTGTGGTCCCTCCGTGCAGGGACTAGCCGCTCGATATGAAAAAGTCGAGGTGATGCGCCGCGTGCTCGTCATCGTCCTCGTGGCGCTGGTGATGCCGGCCCGGGCGGAGGCCGCCCACGTCCGGAGCGCGATCTTCTTCTATCCCTGGTACTCGAACGCGGCCCACGACGGCGGCTTCGCCCACTGGCAGCAGGGGGCGCACTCGCCGCCCTGGGACATCGCGTCGGTCTACTTCCCGGCGCGCGGCGCGTACTCGAGCGCCGACCCGCGCGTCGTGACCGCGCAGCTGCGCGAAATCCGTGCCGCGGGTGTCGACGAGGTCGTCAGCTCGTGGTGGGGGTGGGGCTCGCCCGAGGACGGCCGGCTCGCGCTCGTCCGGCGGGTTGCGCGGCGGAACGGCCTCGAGGTCGCCGTCCAACTCGAGCCGTACGCCGGCCGGTCGATCGCGTCGATCGGCAACGACCTCGTCCGCCTGCGAGAGCTCGGGATCCACGACGTCTACGTGTATCGGGCCGAGGACTTCGCCCCCGAGGCGTGGCGGACGTTGCCGCTGAAGCTGACAGGCCTGCGGGTGTTCGCACAGACGAACCTCGTCGGTTTCGCAGCGCGGAGCGGCTTCGCCGGCTTCTACACCTACGACATCCTCGTCTACGGGGGCGACAAGTTCATGCGGCTGTGCGCCGAGGCGCACGCCGCCGGTCTGGTCTGCGCGCCGTCGGTCGGCCCCGGGTACGACGCCCAGATGGCGACCGACGATCCGAACGTGAAGCCGCGCGACAACGGCGCGACGTACGACACGATGTGGCACGCGGCGCTCGTTGCGGGCGCCGACCTCGTGACGATCACGAGCTACAACGAGTGGAGCGAGGGCACGCAGATCGAGCCGGCGGGACACGGGGGCCGCTACACGACGTACGACGGTGCGTACGGGCTGCATGGCCCGGCTGCGGCGTACGCGTACCTCCGCGCGACGCGTCGCTGGACCGACCGCCTTCGCGAGCGCTAGTCAGTCCTTGTAGGGATCGCGCCGCGCTCCAGCTGCTCGATCGCGCGCGCGTCGGGCTTTCCGAGGATGCGGATCTCCGCCATCAGACGAAGACATCGGCCGCGCAGCCTGCCAGGAGTCCCTCGAAGACGTCGTCGACGCCACGCAGCGACGGATGGCCGACGTCGACCTGGACGTCGCGCCACCGCTCGATTCCGAGCGCCGCCGCACCCTCGTCCGCTCCGAAGGACAGCAGGGTCTCGGTCGACAGGACGTTGCGTCGGCCGGACTGCCGGCGTGCGATTCCTTCCAGCTCGCGCAGTTCTTCGAGCGGATCGATGCGGACATTGGAGTCCGAGCCGATGCAGATGCCGATCCCGCGCGTGCAGACGCGCTCGACCGGAAGGAACCCGTCGCCGAGATCCGCTTCGGTGGTCGGGCACGCGCAGATCCGCGCGCCTGCGCGCGCGACCAGATCGAGCTCGTGACCATCCGCATGGGTCGCATGCACGACTGTCGTCCGCTCCGATAGGCAGCCGGTGCGGTCGAGGAGCTCGATCGGCCGCATGCCGTGCTCGGCCAGACACTCCTCGATCTCGCGCGGCTGCTCGTCGGCATGGACGTGCAGCGGGAGCCGCTCGGCCGCCGCGTACCGTCCGATCTCGGCAAGCCAGTCGGCCGGGCACGCACGCACGGAGTGGGGGGCGAGGCCGACGGCGACGCCGCGTCCCCGCAAGTGCTCGACCTGTTGGAGATACTCGCCGACGGACGACTGGCGGAAGCGCTCGAGCCCGCCGCGCGCGTAGGCCGCGAGCAGGACGACGATCGTGATCCCGGCCGCGGCGGCCGCGTCGACGGCGGCGAGCGCCTCGTCGAAGCCGAGGTAGTGGAACTCGCCGACGGCGGTGTACCCGCCGGCGAGCAGCTCGCGATAGACGAGCTCGTATTCGGCGCGGACGAGCTCCGGCGTCTGCCGCTCGGCCTCGGCGAGCATCAGCTCGCGCCACGCCCAGAAGTCGCCGCCGCCCGAGCGCCCCCGAAGCGCCCGCTGGAACGCATGACAGTGCGCGTCGACGAAACCGGGCAGCGTCAACGTCTCGCGCATACGCGCCGAATCGTCACAGGTTCGGCACTGACGCGTGAGCCGTATCGAGGTAGCGTCCACCACGAGGGTGGCGGGCTCGTCCCCTCCCTCGACCGGGTGGGGGTGCGCCCGGGGCACGGCCATGCGAGGCATCGCCGGAAGGGGCAGTCGGGCAGAGCCGACTATCCTTGGTCGCGTGTCGGCGCGTGCCGTCCCAGCTCCGCTCGCGCAACTGCCGAACGCGCTCACCGTCGCGCGGCTACTGCTGATCCCGGTCTTCGTGGCCTTGATGCTCGCCGCGGAGGGCGGCCACAGCTGGGCGGCGGGGATCGTGTTCGGAGTCGCCGGCGTCACCGATCAGATCGACGGCTTCCTTGCACGCCGATGGCACGTGGAGTCCGCGTTCGGCAAGGTCGCCGACCCGCTCGCGGACCGCCTGATGATCGACGCAGCCGTGATCCTCCTGTTCGCCGCGGACCACATGCCGTGGGCGGGCCTCGTCGTGATCCTCGGGCGCGACGTCGCGCTCATGCTCGGCTACAAGTTCGCCGCGCCGCAGGGTTACGACCTGCAGGTGAACGTGATCGGGAAGGCCGCGACCTGGCTGCTCTACCTGGGCATCGGCTGCATGATCGTCACGCATCCCAGCACGCGCTGGCCGTACTGGATTTTCTGGACCGGCCTCGTGCTCGCCGTCGCCGCAGGTGCGCTGTACGCATTCGCGGCGTGGAGAGCGACGCGACGATGAAGGCCGTCGTGATGGCGGGCGGGGAGGGGACGCGCCTCCGGCCGCTGACGTCGAACCAGCCGAAGCCGATGGTGCCGATCGTCGGGAAACCGTGCATGGAGCACATCCTCGAGCTCCTGCGCGAGCACGGGCTCGACGACGTGATCGTGACGGTCGCGTTCCTGCCGCAGGCGATCCGCGGCTACTTCGGCAACGGCGAATCGCTCGGGATGCAGGTCGGCTACTCCGTCGAGGAGTCGCCGCTCGGAACGGCAGGTTCCGTTCGTAACGCCGCGCGCCAGCTCGACGACACGTTCCTCGTGATCTCGGGCGACGCACTCTGCGACGTCGATCTCTCGGCGCTGATCGCGTTCCACAAGGAACGTCAGGCGGCGGTGACGATCGGGCTCAAGGCGGTCGAGAACCCGCTCGAGTTCGGGATCGTCGTCACCGACGAGGAGGGGCGCATCGAGCGCTTCCTCGAGAAGCCCTCGTGGGGCCAGGTGTTCTCGGACACGATCAACACCGGCATCTACGTCCTCGAGCCCGAGGTTCTTCGGCACATCCCGACCGACCGCCCGTACGACTTCTCGAAGGAGCTCTTCCCGTACTTGCTCGAGATGGGCCGCCCGATGTACGGCTTGCCGATGGACGGGTACTGGCAGGACGTCGGGGACCTCGACCAGTTCCGCCAGGCGAACTTCGACGCGCTCGACGAACGCGTCCGGCTGAACATCCCGGGCATCCGGATTCGCGGGAACGTCTGGCTCGGAGACGGCGTCGAGGTCGACGACCTCGACCAGATCGAAGGGCCTGCGTACATCGGCAACTACTGCCGCATCGCGGCCGCAGCAACCGTCGGCCCGCACGCGGTCCTCTCGAACAGCGTCACGCTGCGTGAGCGGGCGCGCGTCATCCGCTCGGTGGTCGACGCGTCGACGCACGTGGGTCGCAGCGCCGTCGTCGAGGGCGCGATCGTCGGACGGTCGTGCGACATCCGCGCGCACGTCCGCGTGCACGAAGGTGTCGCGATCGGCGACGAGGTCTCGATCGGGTCGGAGAGCATCGTCTACCCGGGCGTGCGGATCTACCCGTACAAGGAGGTCGAGTCCGGCGCGCAGATCCACGAGAGCCTGATCTGGGAGTCACGCGCGACGCCGCGCCTGTTCGGCCGCGAGCTCGTCGCCGGCCTGGTGAACGTCGACCTGACACCGGAGGTGATCGTGCGACTGGCCGCAGCGCTCGGGACGGCGTTGCCGCGCGGCGCGCGCGTCGTCGCGAGCCGCGAGGCCGCGCCCGCGTGCCGGATGACGAAGCGCGCGCTCATCTCGGGGCTCACGTCGACGGGCGTCGACGTCAGTGACCTGCGCGTTCTGCCCGCCGCCGTTGCGCGGCACCTCCTGAAGAGCGAGGGCTACAGCGCCGGCGTCCACGTGGGGACGAGCCAGGCAGATCCGGAGGTCGTGCAGATCCGATTCTTCGAGCCGCCCGGGATCCAGATGACCTCCGCGCTGCAGAAGGAGATCGAGAAG
>JBJMJS010000060.1:0-11971 GCA_045806225.1 Gaiellaceae bacterium | reverse complement strand
GCGCTCGGCCGCGACGACGAGTGGACGGCGCTCCCGCTCGCGACGCGCGTCGTGCCGAAGCTGCCGCCGGAACCGCTGAAGCGCCTCGGCGGCGGTCTCGTGCGCGCGGCGATCATGCGCTGCGAGGAGGCCGAAGAGGACGGGCGGCGCCCGCCGGTGGCGCTGCGCGCGGCAGCCGCGTTGCCGCGCGTGGTCGGAATGCAGATCGGAACCCGGTAGCGCCGCCGTCAGGTGCCGCGCGCAGAGCCGATCTGCGCGGGGCAGCGCCAGTATTCGGCGCCGTCGAGCATTCCCGCGGACGTACAGCCGTGGCGAGACAGGTCGGGCGCGCCTTCGAGCTTCCCTTTCGTGCAGCGTTCCCAGTCGCCCGTCTGTCCGGCCGGCGCCGCGATCGCCGCACACGATCCCGTCAAGCCGATCTTGCGCGTGGCGCGGCCGTCCTTGATCACCATCATCAAGGCAAGCACCATCGTCGCAGCAACCAAGACGCCTCTCATGTCGGCCTCGTTCGGATATCGGCACCGCGCGGCGCGCGCTTGATCCTCGCCTGTCCGTCGCGGACGCCGCCGTAAGAGCCACGGCCCGGGTCTGACCCGGGCCGTGCCCGGAGTGGGCACGTCCGGGGCGCGTGATCGAGCCGTGGGGGAAGAGCATGCCGCGCTCGTGCGTCATGTGGAGACAGCGTTGACAAGGAGGACACCATGAACCTCGCACGCCGCGCACTTCTCGTCTCAGGACTCATCGCCGCCGTCGCAGCGGCGCCCGCAGCGGCGCTCGCCGGCAACCACACCGTGCAGATCGGCGGCCGGCTCGTCGCGCCGGAGCAGCTTTCGGCGTTCGAGGCGAGTGCCGGCACCGCGCCTTCGACGCGGCTCGTCCAGATCGGCGGCCGGCTCGTCGCGCCGGAGCAACTGTCCTCCTTCGAGCGGAGCTTGTCGAGCCCGGCGACCGGTCCAGCCGGGTCATCCGGCAATGACGTGACCGCACGCAACGTCGGCATCGCATCCGGTGCGCTCCTCGTCCTCGCGCTGCTGCTCGGCGCGAGCACGCTGATGCGGCGCCGCCCGCGCCCGATCGCCGCCTGACGGCTCGATCACACCTGCGAGAGCCGCGTCGACCGCTCGTCGAGGCGGCTCTCGCCGTTCAGCGAATGCCGCCGCGCTCGTGGTGCGCGCGGAAGAAGTTCTCGCTCCCTGCCGTCGCCATCGCCGCGCTCGCGGAGATCTCGAGCGCGAGCGTCGCAGCCGCGACGATCTGCGCGAAGCGGTAGACCTTCCCTGCACCGGCGCAGCCGATCGAGTCGAGCCACGCCTGCGCATACGGGAAGGCGGTCCCGCCGCCGACCGTTCCGACCTCGAGCCCCGGGAGACGCAGGCCGACGTGAACGCCGCCGTCGACGCGACGCCCGGTCCCGTGCGCCATCGAGCTCGTGCCGACCATCCCGAGGTCCTGCCCGGTCGCGGCGAACATCGCTGCGACGGCCGACGCAGGCGTGAACGCGACCGACTGCATCCCCGATGCGACGGCGCCGTGCGTTCCCGCGAACGACAGCTCGAGCAGGTCGCCGGGCGTCGTGCGCAGGACACGGCGGATCGCCTCATCGGCCAACACCGCTTCGACGAGTACGGTCTTGCCGTGCCCGCCGCGCTCGAAGTAGCGGTGCGACGGCTTCTTGTCGCCGCCCATGTTCGCCTCGAGGATCGCGCGCTCCGGCTTCACCGGTGCGTGCTCCATCACGTAGCCCATGTTCAGCGCATACGCGTTGCGCGTCATCATGTTCGGCCCGCACGCATCGCCGGTCGTGAACGCCCACATCACGTGGCACATCGAGCCGACGACGTGCGTCTCGACCTCACGCAGCTTCGCGAACTTCGACAGCCACGGCTCGCTGCGCTCCGCAAGCCAGCGGCGGAGCTCCGCGACGTGCGCCTCGAGAAAGCGCGACAGCTGGACCGCTTCCTCCGTCGTGCGGAAGACGAAGCACGAGGCGCGCGTGATCCGGTCGCGCAGCACCCAGGTCCGGAAGCCGCCCGACTCGGCGACCGCTCTCGCGCCGCGGTACATCGAGGCCGAGAGGCCGCCCTCCGTGTGCGCTAGCGGCACGTACACGGTGTCGCGGCTGCGCCCGACCTCCGTCACGCGCCCGAACGGCTCCTCGAGCTCGTATTCGCCGAGCTCGAGCTCGAGCGGACCGACGACGGAGACCGGTATGACGGCCGCCCCGGTCAACATCTCGTTCGCGTTCACGAAGGGCGACACATCGATCGCCGTCACGGGCCCGTCGATCCCGAGCGCGCTCTGGCGCGCGCGGATCGAGTCCGCGTCGTTCTTGCGAGGCCAGCGACCGCCGCTCACGGCGTGAGCTTAGTGGCGTCGGCTTTCGGTCCGTCCCGGCCGAGCGCCGGATAATGTCCCCCGCGATGGCGACCGACCTGCTGATCGAGCCGCGCGCGGACGGGCACGAGGCATTCGCCGGCGTGCTTCGGTTCTACGAGCTCGCGAAGCGCCAGGAGTGGCAGGTCCGCGACCTTCCATGGAGCGACCTGCCGCCGATCCCGGAGGGCAAGGGAACGCCGCAGCGTCAGGCCCGCCGCAAGGACATGTGGCGCTCCGTCCTCACCCAGCAACTCCAGGCGGACATGCTCGCTTGCGATATGTCGTCGCAGCTCCTGAACATCGCGCCCGATCCCGAGGCCAAGCTCTACTACTCGACGATGGTGCAGGACGAGTCGCGTCACACCGAGGCGTGGCTGCGAATCGTGACCGAGGCGGGCGGGACGGCGGAGCGCGATCCGCATCTCGACAACCTCGCGCACATGACGCTCGAGGCGGACACCGTCGAGGAGAAGGTCTTCCTGATGCAGGTGTTCTACGAGCGCCTGATCATCGGGCGCTTCCGGCTGATCGCGCGCTCGGCGCGCGGAACCGTCCTCGAGGACCTCTGCAATCGGCTTGCGACCGACGACGGGATCCACCACGGCGCGGGAATGGCGTACGAACGCGTTCTGCTCCAGGACGCGAACGAGAAGACGCGTCGGAACCTGGTCGACGCGGCGAATCGCCTGCTGCCCGAGTTCGCGGCGCACGCGCTCTGGCGCCCGCGCGCGCGCGAGTGGATCGGCCGCGCCATGGAGTCACGCGACACGCAGCGGCTGCGCGAGGATCTCGAGCTCGGCGTTCGACTCGCCGAATCGCTCGGCCTTGACGTCAGCGACGTCGAATTCCCGGTTTGACGAACGCCACGCTGATGGACGGCGCCGCGCTCGCGGCGCGGATCCGCGCCGAGCTTGCACAGGAGGTCGAGCAGCTCGGCAGCATCGGCCTCGCGACCGTCCTCGTCGGTGACGATCCGGCGTCCCAGATCTACATCCGGCTCAAGCACAAGGCGTCGGGCGAAGTCGGAATCCGCGCGATCGACAAGCGCCTGCCGGCGGACACCTCCGAGCAGGAGGTGCTCGAGCTCGTCGCGGAGCTGAACGCCGACGACGAGGTCGACGGCATCCTCGTCCAGACGCCGCTGCCGGCCCAGATCGACGAGGCGCGGGTCATGCGCGCGATCGACCCGATGAAGGACGTCGACGGCCTCCACCCGTTCAACGCGGGCCAGCTGTTTATCGGCCGGCAGACCTTCGTCGGGGGAACACCGCTCGGGATCATGCGGCTCCTCGACGAGTACCGCGTCGCGGTCCCCGGCGCGCGCGCCGTCGTCGTCGGTCGGAGCGTCATCGTCGGACGTCCGGTCGCGATGCTCCTCCTGCATGCGAACGCCACGGTGACGATCTGCCACTCTCGAACCGACGACCTGGCGCGGCAAACGCTCGACGCCGACATCCTGATCGCGGCCGTCGGAATCGCTCAGCTGATCACGGCCGACATGGTCAAGCAGGGCGCCGCCGTCATCGACGTCGGCATCAACCGGACGGAGGACGGCATCGTCGGCGACGTCGACCCGGGCGTCGCGGAGATCGCCGCCTTCCTGACGCCCGTGCCCGGCGGAGTCGGGCCGATGACGATCGCCTTGCTGCTCGAGAACGCGGTGCGTGCCGCCCGTTATCGCCGGGGAGCGCTTGCGTTCCCACGCGCGTGAGCTACACTCCGCGCCGTTGTGACCTTTGCTGGCGGCTCGGTGCCCGGGCCGTCGCACGTTTTTGAAGGAGGAAGTAGTTGGCTCAGGGCACCGTCAAGTGGTTCTCGAACGAGAAGGGTTATGGGTTCATCGAGCGTGAGGGTGGCGAGGACGTTTTCGTCCACTTCTCCGCGATCACGATGGACGGCTACAAGTCGCTGACCGAAGGTCAGAAGGTCGAGTTCGAGGTCGTGCAGGGCCCTAAGGGCGCTCAGGCCGCGAACGTGCAGGCGGTCTAGCTCTCCTTTCGGAACCGGTGTGAAGGGCCCCGAAAGGGGCCCTTCTTCTTTGGTAAGGATGCGAACGATGGCGATTTCACGGGAACAGGTGCTCCACGTCGCGAAGCTCGCGGAGCTCGACCTGGGCGAGGACGAGCTGGCGCGCCTCGCCGATCAGCTGAACGCGATCCTCGAAGCGGTCGGCAAGGTGTCCGAGCTTGATCTGAGCGACGTTCCACCGACGTCGCATCCGCTCGACGTCGTCAACGTTCTGCGCGCCGACGAGCCGCGACCGTCGCTGCCGCTCGACGACGTCTTTTCGAACGCGCCCGCCCGCGACGACGACTCCTTCCGCGTCCCTCCGTCGGCATGACGTTGGACACGCTCCGCCTGACTGCCGAAGACGCGATCGACCTGGTCGAGCGCGGCGACGCGTCGCCGGCCGAGCTCCACGCCGCGTACCGCGCCGCGATCGGCGAGCGCGACGACGAGCTCCATTGCTTCCTGACGCACGTCGAGGAAGCCGACGGCGCGCGCAGCATTCCGATCGCGCTCAAGGACATCATCGGGACGAAGGGCGTCCGGACGACCGCCGGCTCGAAGATCCTCGAGAACTACGTCCCGGTCTACGACTCGACGGTGGCCCAGCGCTGCAAGGACGCCGGCCTGTCGCTGTTGGGCAAGACGAACACGGACGAGTTCGCGATGGGCTCGTCGACCGAGAACTCTGCGTACGGCCCGTCGCGAAATCCGTGGGACCCCACGCGCGTCCCCGGTGGAAGCGGCGGCGGCAGCGCGTCGGCGGTGAGCGCAGGGATGGCCCCGTGGGCGCTCGGGTCGGACACCGGCGGGTCGATCAAGCAGCCGTCATCGCTCTGCGGCAACGTCGGGCTGCGGCCGACGTACGGGACCGTGTCGCGCTACGGAGTCGTCGCATTCGCATCGTCGCTCGACCAGGTCGGGCCGGTGACGAAGACCGTGCGCGACAACGCGTTGCTCTACCGCATCATCAGCGGCCGCGACGAGTGCGACTCGACGACGGTCGACGTCCCGCCGGTCGAGCTGCCGAGTGCGGAGGACCTGCGCGGCGTCCGGGTCGGTATCCCGCGTGAGTTGAACGAGGCCGAGGGAATCGAGCCGGGCGTCAGCGCTGCAGTGCAGCGCGCGCTTGCGCTCGCCGAGGAGCTGGGTGCGGAGATCGATACGTGCGATTTGCCGCGGTCGGTCGAGTACGGCCTGGCGTGCTACTACCTGATCGCGCCGGCCGAGGCGTCCTCGAACCTCGCGCGGTACGACGGCGTGCGCTACGGGCTCCGCGTGGACAACGGCGGCGACTATTACGCGACGACCGCGAGTACGCGCGACGCGGGCTTCGGCGACGAGCCGAAGCGGCGGATCATGCTCGGCACGTACGCGCTCTCCGCCGGCTACTACGAGGCGTTCTACGGCCAGGCACAGAAGGTGCGCACCGTGATCGGCCGCGAGTTCTCGGCCGCGTTCGAGCGCTTCGACGTGCTGCTCAGCCCGACCTCGCCGACGGTGGCGTTCAAGCTCGGAGAGCGCACGGAGAACCCGCTCGCGATGTATCTCGCGGACGTCCTGACGATCCCGCCGAACATGGCCGGCCTCCCGGGTATCTCGATCCCGTGCGGCCTGTCCGCTGGTCTTCCCGTCGGCCTCCAGATCATCGGGCCGCAGTTCGCGGAGAACACGCTCTTCCGCGTCGGCCATGCGCTCGAGCGCGCGCTCGACTTCGACACCGTCCCGGAGCGTCTGCGTTGAAACACATCGTCGACAGAGCCGCTGATTTCGTGCTCGCGGTCGAGCGGGTTTTCGGCGTGCGCCCGCGGCTCCTCGACGGGTCGCGCGCGGTTCAGATCGACGACGTCCGCCTTTCGCTCGAGGCGGGGGAGAACGAGCTCTGCCTGATCCGCATGCACGGCGCGCTTGCCGAGTACCTCGCCGTCTACGAGGTGCGCGGCGACATCGAGGTTCCGCTGCTGCAGGCGAAGGAGTTCCTGGCCAATGCCTGACTCGAACTGGGAGCCGGTCATCGGGCTGGAGATCCACGTCCAGCTGAAGACGCGGACGAAGATGTTCTGCCGCTGCGAGAACGGGTTCGGCGGCGAGCCGAACACGCAGACCTGCCCCGTGTGTCTCGCGCATCCGGGTGCGTTGCCGGTCCCGAACGAGCGCGCCGTCGAGTGGACGATCAAGCTCGGGCTCGCGCTCGGCTGCAGCATCGCCGAGCGTGCGGTCTTCCACCGCAAGAACTACTTCTATCCGGACAATCCGAAGGGGTACCAGATCTCGCAGTACGACGAGCCGTTGTGTTCCGACGGCACGTTCGTCGTCCCGGGTGAGGATGGCGACGCCACGGTCGGGATCGTGCGTGCGCACCTCGAGGAGGACGCCGCGAAGACGATCCACGTGGGCGGCGCGACGGGGCGGATCGTAGGCGCTGCGCACTCGAACGTCGATTTCAACCGTGGCGGCACGCCGCTCGTCGAGATCGTCACGCGGCCCGACATCCGCTCCGCGGACGAGGCAAAACGGTTCCTCCAGCTTCTGCGCCAGACGATCGTCGAGCTCGGCATCTCCGACGCCGAGATGGAGAAGGGGACGCTGCGCGCCGACGCGAACGTCTCGGTCCGCGAGCTGGGGGAGACGGGCTACCGCACGCGGACCGAGTTGAAGAACATGAACTCGTTCAACCACATCGCACGGGGAATCGACTCGGAGATCCGGCGGCAGATCTCGGTCTGGGAGTCGGGCGGCGAAGTCGTGCAGCAGACGCTGGACTACGAGGTGAAATCCGACACCGTCACCGCGCGCCGCCAGAAGGAGGAGGCCGACGACTACCGCTACTTCCCGGAGCCCGACCTCGTCCCGCTCGAGCCGCCGGCGGAGCTGATCGAGCGCGTGCGCGGCGACGTCCCCGAGCTGCCCGGGCAGCGCATTCACGCGCTCGCGCCCGAGGTCGGGTTCGACGCCGCGGTCGAGCTCGTCACGACCGGCAACGAGCGCAAGGCGCGCCTGCTCGTCGAGCACGGGCTCGACTGGCCGACTGCGGCGAGTCATGCGATGAACCAGCTGTCGGCGGTCGAGCCGCTGGCCGAGAATGGGCCGGCGCTCGTCGAGATCATCAGGCACCGTGAGTCGATCACGCGAGATGCGTTGACCGCATCGTTCGCCGCAAGCGCGTCCCCCGGGCTCGACGCGGAACACGTTCTCGCGCAGACCGCGATCGCCGACACCTCGGAGCTTGCGCCGCTCGTCGAGAAGATCCTCGCGGCGAATCCCTCTCAGGTTGCTTCGTACCGCGGCGGCAAGGAGGGCCTGCTCGGGTTCTTCGTCGGCCAGGTGATGCGCGAGACCCAGGGCAAGGCGGATCCGAAGCTCGTCAACGAGCTGATCCGCGAGAAGCTGTCCGCGTAGCCGTTTCCGGTCCCGCGCGCGCGGATACGGACCTCCTGCCCCTTTTCCTGGCGATCAACAAGGGAGGCACCGATGGCTACGTGGGTCTGGATCGTGATCGTCGTCGCTGTGGTGATCGTGATCGGCGTGATCGTGATGAGCGCTTCGCGAACACGGCGGACGCGTCGTCTGCAGGAAGGCTTCGGTCCGGAATACGACCGCACCGTCGAAACCACCGGCGACCGCAAGACGGCAGAACGCGAGTTGGAGGAGCGACGCGAACGGCGCGAGGCTCTCGACATCCGCGAGCTCGCGCCGGCGGCGCGTGAGCGGTACGTCTCCGAATGGCGTGACGTGCAGGTCCGGTTCGTTGACGACCCGGGCGCGGCGGTTCGCGAAGCCGACACGCTCGTGCAGCGGGTGATGCGCGAGCGCGGCTACCCGACGGATGACTTCGAGCAACGCGCGGCCGACGTCTCCGTCGACCATCCTCACGTCGCGGACCATTATCGCGCGGCGCATTCGGTCTGGTCGGCGAACGAGCGCGGCGAGGCGTCGACCGAGGATCTCCGCCAGTCGCTCGTCCACTACCGCTCGCTGTTCGACGAGTTGCTCGGCACCGCAGGCGCGGACGACGCACTCGCACGTGACACGGCATCCGAGGACACCGGAGCCGAGGTCCGCCGCTAGATCAAGCCGCAGGCGCGTGCCGTGTTCGGCCAAGGGTAGAACCCGCGGCCGGCGCGGTACGCGCGCTCGGCGACCCACATCTGCTCGAGCGGCGTCCAGTGGTCCGCGGTTCCCTTCTTGGCCAGCAGATAGCCGCCGTACGTTCGCTGGAACCCGAGGTCCATCTGCAATCCGCCGTAGTACGGCGCGCCGGCGTCACGCCACGCGCCCTCGTAGCGGTGGATGCACGACCACGCCGAGAGGTGCGGGGGCCTACTGGCGAGTCGCTGCGTGTAGAGCGCTACGCGTTTCCATGTCTTGATCCGCTGCACCGGCTCCGCCGGCGGCCGCCGCAGCGTCAGCAGCACGCGGTTCCCCATCACCCGCTGCCAGTGCCACGTTGTGTAGCGGTAGCGATTGATCATCCGCTGCACCTGGTTCGGCGACAGCGCCGGCTGCGTCTCGGTTTCGCTCTCGACCGTCGGTTCTGCCGCTCCCGGCCCGCCGGCGGATGCCGCGAACGCCCCGATGAGGCCGCAGGCGCACGCAAGCAGAACGACGAAGATCTTGTACCGCATTCGAAAGAACCCCCCCGGGTCCGCGCCGCTCGCGACTGTGCCGCAGTCGAGTCGGCTGATTGCTCTAGCGGGTCAGACGGGTGCCCCGGACCGAAGTTAGTAAACCTTGTGCCGAACGCAACGAGCGCGGCGCGACGAACCCCGCGTACAGCAACGCTGCGGCAACGGCGAGAAACGCAGCCGTTCCGGCTTCGCCGTACGGCGTCAACGAGCTGCCGAGCGCCGCGAACGCAACGCCCGCGAGAATGAGCGCGTTCCCGACTGGTCGCGCCCGCAGGGTCGCAAGCGCCACGCCGACGACCGCGGCCGTTCCGACGGAATTGCCGATGATCGCGAGGACACGTGCTGGAACGAGTTCGAGCGCAGCGTGCGCGGCGGGAATGCCGTCGGCCGCGATCGGACCGACGGGGACGGCGACGGCGACGCCCGCGGCAAGACCGGTGTAGAGCAGGACGACCGCCGTGACCGCCGTTCGCGAACGTGCCCTCGCCCGCAGCAGCGAGCCCGCGCCGAGTAGCGGCGTCGTCAGCAGCGCGCCGAAGAGGTAGTACACACGGAACGCGCGTGGATCCCAGCCCGCGGCCGCGCCCCAGGCGAGCGCCGCCGACGCGAGCGCATACGCCGCGAGTGCCGCCGTCCACGCGAGCAGGTCCGGCGTCCGTCGGACGCGCCAGCGTGCCGCGAGCCGACCGGCGAGCCGCAACGCGACGAGCGCCGCAGCAAACGCAAGCACCGCGCCCACGCGCGGAAGCCTATGGCTTCGTCCCCGATCGCAGG
Organism: Gaiellaceae bacterium; assembly: GCA_045806225.1. Taxonomy (GTDB): domain Bacteria; phylum Actinomycetota; class Thermoleophilia; order Gaiellales; family Gaiellaceae; genus 3-1-20CM-4-69-9. Next base: position 2,186 of record JBJMJS010000060.1, on the reverse strand, counting down.
CGTGCGGCCGGGCATCCACCGGCCTGCGTCGTCGCTAGGCTGCGAGCGAGTGGTGGAGAAGCGGTATCTGATGACGCCGGGGCCGACGCCGGTCCCGCCCGAGGTGCTCGCGGTGCTCGCGGAGCCCGTCGTCCATCACCGCGCGCGCGACTTCAAGGGGACGTACGAGCGCTGCCTCGCGCGGCTTCAGGAGGTGTATCGCACCGACAACGACGTGCTGCTGTTCACGGCATCCGGAACCGGGGCGTTCGAAGGCGCGGTCGCGAACCTGACCTCTCCGGGCGACCGCATCGTCGTCGTCTCGTCGGGCAACTTCGGCGAACGCTGGGCCGCAGTGACAGCTGCGTACGGCGCGGACGTCGTGCACGTGCGACTTCCCTGGGGCGCGACGCCTGATCCGGACGATCTCCGGGGCGCGCTCGCGAGCGCCGGTGACGTGCGGGTCGTCTACCTCGTCCACTCCGAGACCTCGACCGGCGTCGTCTCCGACGTCCAGTCGCTCGCCGCGGTGGCAAAGGACTCCGGCGCCCTCGTCGTCGTGGACGCAGTGTCGTCGCTCGGGGCTGTACCGCTCGAGACAGACGCGTGGGGCATCGACGTCGTCGTCTCCGGCTCGCAGAAGGCGCTGATGTGCCCACCCGGGCTCGCCTTCAACTCGGTTTCGGCGGAGGCGCTCGACCAGGCGGCGCGCGCGACCTCGCCGCGATACGTGTTCGACTGGGAGCGGACGCGAAAGGCGCAGGCGAAGCTCGACGCGCCGTTCACGCCCGCGGTCTCGCTCGTGAAGGCGCTGGACGTCGCGCTCGGCATGCTTCTCGAGGAGGGGCTCGAGGCCGCGTTCGAGCGTCACGCACGGCTCGGCCGCGCCTGTCGCGAGGGGATCAAGGCGATGGGCCTCGAGCTCTTCTCGCCCGACGATGACCGCTCTGCGGTCGTCACGGCCGTCCGTGCGCCGAGCGGCATCGACGCGGGGGACGTCGTGGCGTCGCTTCGCGATCGCTTCGGGATCACAATCGCCGGCGGCCAGGGCGAGCTCAAGGGGAAGATCTTCCGGATCGGCCACATCGGCTGGTTCGACGTGTTCGACATCACGACCGCGCTCGCCGCCGTCGAGCTCGTCCTTGCAGACGCCGGCGCCGACATCGAGCGCGGTATCGCAGTGACACGCGCGCTCGAGGCGTACGAAACGCACGCCGCCGTTTGAGCCGGCCACGCGTCCTCGTCCGTGAGGAGATCGCGGAGGCCGGGGTCCGGCTGCTGCAGGATCGGTTCGACGTCGATCTCGATCGCGATTCCGACCTCGCGGAGCGAATCGGTGACTACGACGCGATCGTCATTCGTTCAGCGACGAAGCTGACGGCCGATTTGATCGAGCGGGCGCCGCGGCTCAAGGTGATCGGACGCGCCGGCGTCGGCGTCGACAACGTCGATGTCGAGGCCGCGACGCGGCAGGGAATCGTCGTCGCGAACGCGCCCGAGTCGACCGTCGTCTCCGCGGCGGAGCACACGATCGGGCTGCTCGTCGCGCTCGCGCGGAACATCCCGCAAGCGCACGCCGCACTGAAGGAGGGCCGCTGGGAGCGCAAGGCCTACGGTGGCGTCGAGCTGGCCGACAAGACGCTCGGCGTTCTCGGCTTCGGACGCATCGGCCAGCAGGTCGCACGGCGTGCGGCCGGGCTCGGGATGAGAGTCGTCGCGTACGACCCGTTCGTCGCGCCTGAGCGCTTCCGCGAGCTCGGCGCGGAGCGCCTCGAGCAGACCGAAGATGTCTTTGCTGCCGCCGAGTTCCTGACGCTGCACCTGCCGTTGACCGCAGAGACGCGCGGGGCGATCGGTGCGAATGCGTTCGCCGGGATGCGCGACGGAGTACGCATCGTCAACGCCGCCCGCGGCGAGCTGATCGACGAGGGGGCGCTCGTCGACGCACTGAGGAGTGGCAAGGTCGGCGGCGCGGCGCTCGACGTCTTCTCCGCCGAGCCGTATACCGGCCCGCTACTCGAGCTCGACAACGTCGTCGTCACACCGCACCTCGCAGCGTCGACGGACGAGGCGCAGGATCGAGCCGGAGTGATCGTCGCCGAGCAGGTCGCGGCGGCTCTCGAAGGCGGGCTCGTCACGAACGCGGTCAACATCCCCGTGATCGGCGCGGAGGATCTGGAGGTTCTCGGCGCGTACATCCCTCTCGC
>JBJMJS010000059.1:0-7342 GCA_045806225.1 Gaiellaceae bacterium | reverse complement strand
TGTGATCCGCTGAAAGCGTTACGTCGCCGCGCGGGCGCCGGCGGCCGTTCCGACGAGTGCGCCTTCGAGGTCCGCGAGCAAATCGTCGGCGGACTCGATCCCGACCGACAGTCGGACGAGGTTGGCGGGCGCAGCGAACGGCGCGTCGGCTGTCGATGCATGCGTCATCCGCGCCGGATGCTCGATCAGGCTTTCGACGCCGCCGAGCGACTCGGCGAGCTTGAAGAGCTTCGTCCGCGCGACGAGCGCGACCGCCTCTTCCTCTGACTCCGCGAGGAACGAGATCATCCCGCCGAAGTCGCGCATCTGGCGCGCTGCGATCTCATGACCCGGATGACCGGGGAGGCCGGGGTAGAGCACGCGTTCGATGTGCGGCTGTCGTGACAGCCAGTACGCGACGACGCGCGCGTTCTCGCAGTGCTTGTGCATGCGCACGGCGAGCGTTTTGATGCCGCGCAGGACGAGCCACGAATCGAACGCGCCCGGAACCGCGCCCAGCGATTTCTGCAGGAACGTGAGCCGCTCGGCGATCGTCGGGTCGTTCGTCGCTGCAAACCCTCCGATGACGTCCGAATGACCGCCGAGGTACTTCGTCGTCGAATGGACCACGATGTCGGCGCCGAGCTCCAACGGCCGCTGCAGGTACGGCGTCGCGAACGTGTTGTCGACGACGACGATCGCGCCGGCCGCGTGCGCGGCGTCCGCCGCGCCGCGAATGTCGACGACGTTCAGCATCGGGTTCGACGGCGTCTCGATCCAGACGATGCGCGTGCGCTCGTCGAGGTGCTCGCCGAGGTTCGCAAACTCGTCCGCAGGCAGGTAGTCGAAGACGTACCCCTTCGGCTCGTAGACCTGCGACGTCATCCTGTACACGCCGCCGTAGACATCGGCGATCAGGACGACGCGGTCACCGGGGTTGACGAGGTGCATGATCGTCGTGACGGCGCCGAGGCCCGAGGAGAAGGCGATCCCGTGCTCCGCCGACTCGAGCGACGCGAGGCAGACCTGCAGCGCCGTCCGCGTCGGGTTCGCGACGCGCGCGTAGTCATAGCCCTTGTGCTCTCCGACCGCATCCTGCACGTACGTCGAGGTCTGGTAGATCGGGACGGTGATGGCACCCGTCGCGGGGTCCGGGTCCTGTCCTTCGTGGATCGCGCGCGTCTCGAAGTCCATCGCTACCGCTCGATGCTAGCGGCGCCGAGCCACCGCGCGAGGTCGCGGAGCGGGCGGTCGACCGAGAGGGGGGAGACGCCCTCCTCCCACCAGAGGCCGTTGACGCGCAGGACCTTCGCCTTCCGGTCGAACACGGGCTCGATGCGGCCGACGAGGCGGTCGCCCCGCAGAATCGGAAGCACGTAGTACCCGTACGTCCGCTTCGCCTTCGGGACGAACATCTCGAGGCGGTAGTGGAAGCCGAACAGCGCCTCCATGCGGTCACGGTCGTGGATGAGGCGGTCGAACGGCGACAGGAACGTCGTTCGTCGCGGGACCGGCCCGTCGGTCGCGTCGGGATGCGTCTCCCACGTCCCGTTGCGGCGAAGACGGACGCCGAGCGCTCGGAATCGTCTGTCGTCGAGGAGCCGGTTCGCTTCCTCGAGCGGCACGGGATCGACCGGGGGGTACCACGCTTCCGCAAGCGTCCAAAGCCGCTGTCCTGCGGTGCGGCCGGCGACCGCGATCTCGCCGCGGCCGTGGAGGATCTCCAGCATCAGCGTGACGTTGCGGTTGCCCCACCAGCCGCCGCTCGAGCCCCACGGCACGACGGCACGGTCCTCGAGCTCGCGCGAGAGCAGCGGCCCGCGCCGCTCGAGCTCGCGCAGGATGTAGCGCCGCGCGGCGGCGTTCGCCTTCACCCAGTCCTGCGCGCGCTGCTCCCAGACGTACTTCCCACGAGGCCGGCGCATGCGCGCGACCAGGAGGGGGAGGTCCTCGATCGGCCGGATGAACGCGCCGTGCTCGAAGAGCTTCCGCTCCTCCCAGAGCAACCGGTCGAGCTCCGCAGTGTCGAACGCGCCGAGCCTGCTCCAAAGCACCAGGTGCTGCGGGACCGCGACGGGAGCGACCGTGTCGATCTGCAGGAACCCGAGCCGCCGCACAGTGGTCACGACGTCGGTCGCGCTGCCGTCGAGGAGCTGCGACCGGACGGCGATTCGCCGCGCCTGTGCGAGGCTGACGTCGTTGGACTTCGCCACCTTCGCACTTTCGCAGTTGCCACCGCCGCCGGCGCGTGTGCTCGAGGTGGGGTGCGGGCCCGCGGGCGGAATCGTCGCCGCTCTGGTCGAGCACGGCTACGACGCGCGCGGCGTCGACCCACGCGCACCGGAGGGCGAGCGGTTTCGACAGATGACGGTCGAGGGGCTCGACGAGATGCCGTTCGATGCGGTTATCGCGGAGCGCGCGTTCCATCACGTGCACCCACTCGACGCCGCGATCGAGAAGCTCGCGCAGATGACGCGGCTGGTCGTGCTCGACGAGTTCGCGTGGAATCGGATCGACGCCCGGACGCAGGAGTGGTACGAGGCGCAGCACCGCTTGCTGCGCGCATCGGGCGGGGATCCGGTCGGGCCGCCCAATCTCGACGAGTGGCGTGGCAAGTTCACCGACCTGATCCCTTCGGATGTGCTGCTCGCCGCCTTTCGCGCCACCTTCGACGAACGGCTCTACGAGGAGCGGCCGTACCTGTACCGCTGGCTCAACGGCCCGGCGACGGAGCCGCTCGAAGACGCGCTCCTCGAGAGCGGTGCGATCGAGCCGATCGGCTTTCGCTGGGTGGGCGTCAGGAGCTCGTGACCGGCTTCGCCGGAATCACGAGCTCGAAGCGCGCGCCGTGGTCCTCGGCGCGGTAGAAGAGATCGCCGCCGTGCGCGCGGGCGTGCGCGCGGGCGATCGAGAGCCCGAGGCCCGTTCCGGCCGCCTTCGCGGTCGCGTCCTCGTGCCGACGGAAGCGCTCGAAGAGGTAGGGCACGAAATCGTCGGAGATCCCGGCGCCATGGTCCTCGACGCAGATGCGGACATGGTTGTCGGACTGCTCCGCGGTCACGACGACCGGAGGTTCGCCGTAGCGCAGCGCATTTCCGACGAGGTTTGCGACGACGCGCTCGAGCGTCGTCGGATCGACGATGACATCGAGGGCGTCCGGCACGTGGATCTCGACAGCGTCCGGGGATTCCGCGGCGGCCGACGCGACGATGTCCTCGATGCAGCGTCGGAGCGGGACTCGGCGTGGTTCGACGTCGATGTACTGCGCGTCGAGCCGCGAGAGGTCGAGGAGCTGGTCGACGAGGCGACGCATCCGATCCGCCTGTTCGTACAGTGTGTTTTCGAGCTGCTCGACGGTCTCGCGCGGAAGATCGTCGCGCCGTTCGTGCAACGTTGCCGCAAGCCCGTACACGGTGGTTGCGGGCGTCCGAAGCTCGTGCGCGGCGAGCGCCACGAAGTCGCGTTGTATCTCCGTCATCTGCACAAGGCGCTGGTGCGTGAGCGCGCGGTCGATTGCCAGGGCGACGCGCTGCGCGACGACCTGGAGCAACGCGATGTCGTCGTCGGTGAACACGCGCGGGACGAGCGTCCCGACGTGCACGACGCCGAGCATCCGGTCCTCGACGAGCAGCGGCACTCCGAGCAGGGACTTGATCCCCTTCTCGCGCAGGATCGGGTTCAAGACGTACGAGTGGTCGACGTCCTCGATCACGACGGGGCCGCGTGTCGCCGCGATCCGGCCGGCGAAGCCGCCCCCGACCGGAATCCGCACCCCTTGCTCGACCTCCTCTTCGATCCCTTTCGCCGCACGCGCGACGAGCTCCGTGCCTTCCTCGTCGAGGAGGAGGACCGCACACGTGTCGGCGTCGAGCGCGTCGCGCACTCGCGCGAGCAACTCGTCGAGCAGGTCGTCGAGCGACAGATGGGCGAGCGCCGCGTCGACGACTGCCTGCAGGCGCGCCAGGACATCCGCATTCGCGGCTCCCCCGGGACTGGGCAAGCTCACGCGCGGAGGATAGCGAGCGCGGGTGCCAGGATCGGAACTAGGCGCGCGCGACGCCGACGACGTTCTCGGCACGCTCGGCGCGGTACTCGCCTCCGAGTGCCGACTCGAGCTTCTTCTCGAGCTCGCCGCTAGCCGCCAGCTCCTCGACGATGTCGGCGCCGCCGATCAGCTCGCCCTTGACGAAGACCTGCGGGATCGTCGGCCACCCGGACACGGCCGTGAGCTCCTGCCGGATCGCCGGATCGGGGAGGACGTCGACCGCCGTCACCGGAGCGCCGGCGTCGCGCAGTGCCCGCAGCGCACGATCGGAGTTGCCACACATCACGAACTGCGGTGTGCCTTTCATGAACAGCGCGACCGGCTCGTTCTCGATCACGCTTTCGATCTGCTCGCGAAGCTCGCTCATGTCGTTCCCTTCGTCTTGATTCGGAGTTCGTGGATCGTCCCGTCGCGCAGCGGGTCCGCGAGCGCGTCGTTGACGAGGCGGTGCTGCTCCAGCAGCGGGAGGCCGTTGAATGTCGCGCTCGTGACGGTCACCTGGAAGTGATCGCCGCCACCGGTACGGTCTTCGACGCGCAGCTCGGCGGCATCGGGAAACGCGCGCTCGAGCAGCTCCTGGAGCGGTTCGGTCGCCACGCGGCCATCGTAGCCAGACGCGTACGATCGACCGATGCAGACGGAGGCGCCGGCCCGGTGGCGGCGGTGACGGAGGAGCTCGGCCTGTTCCCGCTCGGAATCGTCCTCGTTCCGACCGAGCGGGTGCCGCTTCACATCTTCGAGCCGCGGTACCAGGACCTGATCCGCGACTGTCTCGAGCACGACCGCGAGTTCGGCCTCGTCCTGGAAGACGACGCAGGGACGCGCGAGGTCGGCACGCGCGCCGCGGTGGTCGAGGTGATCGATCGCTTCGACGACGGCCGGTTGAACATTGCGATCGAGGGACGGCAGCGATTCCGCGTCGTCGCGGAAACCAGCGGCCATTCGTATCGGACGGCGGAGGTCGAGCCGATCGGAGACGAGAGCGGCGTCCCCGACCGGTCGGTACGCGACCGGGCGCTCGAGCTCTACCGTGCGCTCGGCCGCGCCGTCGAGACGGAGATCGACGAGCCGAATGCAGACGCGGGGCTCCTGTCGTTCGAGCTCGCCGCGCGCGTCGATTTCGGGACCGAGCGGAAGCAGGAGCTACTCGAGCTCCAGTCCGAACCGGAGCGTCTCTCCGTCGTGTCGAAGCTCCTCGAGCGCGCCGCCGAGGCGATCACGCTCGAGCAGGCGCTGTCACGACGCGCATCGACGAACGGCAGCGGCCTCAGCCACTGACGCACTGGGCGGCAAACTGCGCGAAGACGTCGGCGCACGGCGGCAACGGCACCCGCCGTCGAATCGCGGTCACGACGACCTTCGCGGCGGCGACGACGAGCTCGGGCTGGCCCGCGGCCGAGATGACGTCATGGCCGCTCGTCGGCGCAACGGCGTGGATGTGCTGCTCCGATAGCGCCGCGAGCCGCTTCTGCAGCAGGAACCAGGTGCGATCGAGCAGGAACTTGAGTCGCGGCGGCAACGCGTCGGCGTTCTCGAGACCGGCCTCGATCACGACCAGCGGTTTTCGCCCGAGCGGCCCGGCATCGCGCGCGGCCGCAAGGGTCTTCGTGACGTCGATCCCTTCGGCGTTCGGCTGCGGCCGGGACAGGAAGGCCCTGAGCTTCTTCGCGACCGCCGCCTCGCCGCGACGCGGATGGCCGAGCGCCGTGAGGAAGGCACGCTGTTGCCACGGGCTCTCGGCATCCACGAGCACCAGGCCTGCGACGTCGTCCGGGCGAGCCGCGGCATCGAGGTAGGTGAGGATTCCGCCGAACGAATGCCCGACGAGCACGTACGGCGGGCGGATGTGCGCCGTCCCGAGCAGCGCCCACAGGTCGCGGCGGTTCGCAGCGGCCGTTCGGCGCCCGCGGAGCCGGTCGTAGCTGCAGGTCGTCGTCGTCCGCGCCAGCGACGGCTGCACGCGCGCCCACGCCGCGTGCGTCGCGTCGAGACCTGCCTCGAGGATCACGGCCGGCCGACCGTGCCCGCTGCAGTGGAGGCGTGACGCGCCTGCGTCGCGCGCCTTCCCGCCGCCGCACGCGGCGCAGACGGCAACCGTCGCCGCGACCAGCGCGGCGACCCGGATCACGCGAGCGTCGTGCGCTGGTGCGCGAGGAACTCGAGCAGGTCGGAACGGGTGAGGACGCCGATCGGGGTGCCGCTCTGCGCGACGACGACAGCGTTCCCACGGCCGGTCAACGTCGAGAACACCTCGTCGAGTGTCTGCGTTGCGTCGACCGCGGCGAGCGGAGGCTGCATCGCCGCTGCCACGTCTTCGTGCAGCGCGTCCGGATTCTTGAAGACACGGTCGAGAAGGTCGCGGTCCTGTAGCGATCCGATCACGTCGGCGAGCGAGCCGAGGACGCCGTCGCGGATGACCGGCAGCTGCGAGATCGAGTACCGCTGCATTACGTCGATCGCTTCGCCGACCTTCTGGTGCGCGGCGATCGTGATCAGTGCCGGAACCTCGGTCTCCTGGATCCGCTTCGCGCGCAGCAGCTCGGCGACGGTCGGCGGCGGCGTGCGGCGCTCGACGAAACCGTGCTCGAGCATCCAGTTCTCGTCATAGAACTTCGACATGTACGAGCGGCCCGAGTCGGGAATCATCGTCAGGATCGTCGCGTTCGGGCCGAAGCGCTCGGCGAGCTGGAGCGCCGCCCACACGGTCGTCCCGCCCGAGCCGCCGACGAGGAGCCCTTCCTCGCGCGCGAGCCGCCGCGCGGTCAGGAACGAGTCGCGGTCGGAGACGCGGATCCATTCGTCGACGACGCTCGGGTCCATCGTCTGCGGCCACGTGTCCTTGCCGATCCCCTCGACGAAATACGGATGCACGTCCTTGTCGTCGTGCGCGGTGTACACGGAGCCCTCGGGATCCGCCCCGACGATCAGGACCTCGGGCTTGCGCTCCTTGAAGTAGCGGCCGACGCCGGAGATCGTCCCTCCGGTTCCGACCGAGATGACGATCGCGTCGATCTCGCCGCCGGTCTGCTCCCAGATCTCGGGGCCTGTCAGCTCGTAGTGCGCTTCGGGATTCGCCATGTTCGAGTACTGATCGGGCTTGAAGCCGCCGGGGATCTCCTCCGCCAGTCGCGACGACACGGAGTAGTACGACTCGGGCGAGTCGTGCTCGACCGCGGTCGGCGTGATCACGACGTCTGCGCCGTACGCGCGCAGCATCGAGATCTTCTCCTGCGACATCTTGTCCGGCATCACGAAGATGCACCGGTAGCCCTTCGACGCCGCGGCGATCGCAAGACCGACGCCCGTGTTGCCCGACGT
>JBJMJS010000058.1:0-38464 GCA_045806225.1 Gaiellaceae bacterium | reverse complement strand
TGGCGCGACGTCGACGAGCGTGCCGCGCTGCGCGAGGCAATCCGACGCTTTCTCTTCGCGTACGGGCCGGCACGACCGGCCGACTTCCGCGCGTGGTTCGGTCACGCGTCGTTCGATGACGTCGACGTCGACCACGTCGATGTCGAGGGGCATCGGGCGCTCGTCCTCGCGCGCGACACCGAGTTCCCTGCGCCGTCACAGTCGCTTCGGCTGCTACCGGAGTACGACGTGTACGTGATGGGATTCCGCGAGCGCGAGCACCTCGTCCCCGACGACGTCCGCGCGCTCGTCGCGGCACACGGGCGCGGACGGTACGAAGGACCGGCGGGCGTTCGCTTCCTGATGATCGACGGCATCGCGCGCGGGCTATGGGAGCGGAAGGCACGCGGGAAGACGGTCGACGTCACGGTCACGCCGGCCCGAACGTCGACGCGTGCCGAACGGGCGGCGATCGCCGACGAGGCGGCGCGGATCGGCGCGTGCCTCGGGCTCGAGCCGGTGCTCAGCGTCGGATGACGACGGGTGTGCCGAGCGGTGTGACGCGCATCAGGTAGTGCAGGAGCGCGTCCGGCGCGTGGACGCAGCCGGCGGAGACGGCTCGGCCGAAGTCAGCCGTGTTCGGGGTGCCGTGGATCGCGATCCTGTTCCCGTTGCGCCACGTACTCGGGAGATTCGGCTGCGTTGCCGAGAGCGCGAGGATGCAGCAGCCGTAGGACGCGCTGTACGCACTACCGCGAAGCTCGTCCGTCACGGCGAATCGTCCTGTCGGCGTCGCCGATCCGGGCTGCCCGATTCCGACGCGCGCGCGGCGGAGAACGGTTTCCCCGCGGCGCAGCATCAGCATGCGCGCCGACAGGTCCACGTCGATCTCGAGCTGCGTGCGGCGGTAGCGCACACCACCGGCCCGTGCGTCGATCCAGGCGACGCGGCCGTTGCCGAGCGGTGCGTCGTTGACGGCGAGCCAGCGGCCGTTGTGCGACGCTCGCACCGCGAACGCGCGGGGCGAGCCGAATTCGGTCGTGGAGCCGACGCGCTCGAGCACGCGGCCGAACGGGCGCGCCCGTAGCGTCACGACGGCGCCCGGCCGGATGCGGACGACGAGCCGGCCGTGGGGCTGCGGCTGCGCGGGCCGAAGTCGCCACGCGCTCCCCGGGCCGAGCATCACCCACGCCCCGGCAGAGGACGCCGAGGCTGCGAAAGCGACGATGCTGATGACGACAAGGACGAGCCGTCGGCCCACACATCAAGAATCGGTCGTCGGCGCGTAGGGCTTTCCCCCAAACGGGGGGATGTCAGCTAGATCAGGTGCGCGATCTCGTCGAGCGACTTCTTCGTCAACGACGGCACCTCGGCCTCGTCGGCGGGATATCCAACCGGGATGAGGATGAACGGGCGCTCGTTCGCCGGCCGGTCGAGGATGCGCGTCAGAAATCCCATCGGCGCCGGTGAATGCGTGAGGGTGGCGAGGCCGGCTGCGTGGAGCGATGCGAGCAGGAAGCCGGTCGCGATCCCGACCGACTCGCGGACGTAGTAGTGCTTGCGCTTCGTGCCGTCGGCGTTGAAGCCGTAGCTCTGCTCGAACACGACGATCACGTACGGCGCATCGGTGATGTGCGGCTTGACCGCGTCGGTCCCGATCGGCTCGATCGCGTGCAGGTACTGCCGCGAGGCGCGTTCCTCGTACAGCAGGCGCTCTTCGTGCTCCGCCGCCTCGCGGATCTGGGCCTTCACAGCCGAATCCGACACGACGACGAACGTCCACGGCTGCTGGTTCGCGCCGGACGGCGCCGTGCCCGCGGTCCTCAGCGCATTCTCGATCAGCTCCCACTCGACCGGCGCGTCGGAGAAATGGCGCACGGATCGGCGCGTCTGCATGAGCTCGAGGAAGCCCCGCGACCGGTGCAACGCTCGCTCCGGCGGCACGTGCGCGAAGTCGAGCGGGCGTGGGGTGTACGCAGTCTCTCGCGTCGCCACGGCGCTGACAGTAGCTGAGTCGATATGGGCTACGCGACGTCCCGCACGAAGGAACCGCCGCCGATCACACGCGTCGCGTAAGGCGTCACGCGACCGCGCAGCTCGCGGTCGGACGTCACCACCCAGACGGGCGGCTCGACCTCCTGCACCGCGCGCGCGATCGCGTCGTCGGCCGTCTCGTGCGTCTCCCAGACGACGACGGCGTCGTGGCCGTGACGCGAAGCCCATCGCGCGGCGCGGTCGACGAGCTCGTCGCGCGCGACGTTCGGCCAGATCGAGCGGCGGACGTTCTCTCCGTCGATCAGGACAGTCGCCATTGCCCACGTTTCGGGTCGACCGCACTGCGGGATCGGCTGGGAATGGAGATCGAGAAGCAGCAGATCATCGAGCTCCTCCGCAAGGAGGGCAAGAACGAGCACGTCCAGCGGGCGATCGACGAGCTGCCCGAACGCGTCGACCACGAGCGGCACGCGCAGATGCTCGAGAAGCTCGGGATCGATCCCGGCGACCTTGCCGCGAAAGCGGTCCGGGGCATCGTCTAGCGCCTACGGCGCGAGCGGGACGATCAGTCTGCGATAGGCAGCGCGGGAACGCGGCTTCGACGCGAGGTCGTACGTCCCGCCCGTCTTGCCGTTGAAGAACGAGAGCAGCTCGACGCGGCCGTGCGACCGCACGAACGCGGCCATGTGTTGGACGAATCCCGGATCGTCGAGCCCGCGCAGGCCCCATTCCGGGAACGCGAAGCCCTTGCGCGGATGCGCACGGTACAGGCGCTCGATCGCGCTCCAGTCGACGGAGCCGAGGTCGTACGGGTCGTCGCCGACGACGTCGACGAACGCGTCGCCCGGGTAGTACGCCGGCGGCTCGTTCCCCGGCACCTGCGGGTCGCCGTGCGCCTGCGGCCCCCAGACCACGCGCAAGCGCGGGAACGGGTTGACGGCGAGGTCGCCCGGGACGGGCGGCAGACCGAGCCGCGCCAGCCGAGCGTTCAGTTGCGCCGCCGCGCCGCCGTGGAGGATCAGGTACATCCGCGCGAACGCCTTGCGGAAGCTCGCGGTCGAGTAGGCAGCCCCCTTCGGGCGGCCGGACCGCGTGTACGCGCACCAGGGGTTCCACCACCCCGTCATCTCGCCCAGCGGCCGCATGTAGAAGACCTGGCGGCCGGAGCGCGCGATCGCCGCGTTCATCGCCGTCAGGTACGAGTCGCCGGCGCCGCGGGCGATCTGCTGCGGCGTGAAGGCGCTCCTCTTCGACGGCCAGAGGAACGTCGTGATCGACACAAGCGGCACCGGCCCGAGGCGCGCGAAGACCTGGTCGAAGCCGGAGCCCCACGTCTGCCCCTGGCCCCAGCCGAGATAGGTGTGCGTCGTCGCCCCGTGCTGGCCGGTCACGGCGGTGAAGTGCGCCCTGTCGCCGTAGAGGCCGAGCAGCGGCCTCGCCGCCGCGGCGGGCGGGGCGGCGAGAGCGACGGCGGCGAGGGCGGCGGCGAGCAGCTTCACCAGATCAGTATGGGCCGCTAAACCGGAACCGCATAGCCACTCGCCTTCCAGTACGCGACGCCGACGCTCGCGATCCCGACCAGGACGATCGTGACCACCCCGAGCGCCCCCGGACGGCCGTATGCGGCGTGTCCGCGGCCGAACCGCGTCAAGCCGAGCGCGCCGACCGCGCCACCGATCAGGCCGCCGATGTGGGCGCCGATCGAGATGTGCGGGAACGCGAAGGTGAAGATGAGGTTGATCACGATCAGGCTGAGCGCGCTTCCGCCGAAGACGTAGTCACGCTGCTGCTCGAGGACGAGGCCGGCGCCGAGGATCCCGAAGATCGCACCCGACGCCCCGACGGTCGGCGTCAGCGGCGACGCGATCAACGCGCCCGCCGATCCGGCGAGTCCGGAGACGAGGTAGAGGAGCAAGAAGCGGCCCGAGCCGATCCGCTGCTCGAGCAACGTGCCGAACCAGTAGAGCGCGAACATGTTCAGGAGGAGGTGGAACGGCCCGTAGTGGAGGAACACGTTCGTGATCAGGCGCCAGTACTCGCCCTGCGCGACGCCGACCCACGAATCGCGCCCCGGCCAGAGCGCGACGAGGAACCCTTTCTCGTAGATCTTGCTGCCGAGCCCGTTGACGTTGCCGCCCGTCGCAAGCTCCGCGACGTAGACCGCGACGTTCAGCGCGATCAAGCCGCGCGTGACCTTCGCGCCCGCGCCTTCGAACGACGCGCGCTGCACGCCGCGGGTCACGCGCTGGACGCCCTGTGCGCGCCCCGAGTGCTCCGGGCAGCGAATCCCGACCGGCGCCATCGTCATGCACTCCGTGCAAATCGGACGGCCGCACTCCGAGCAGGAGAGGCCGGTGACACGGTCGGGATGCCGGTAGCAGGTGCGCTGAGCCGTCTGAGACATGCCCGAAGTAGCGTACTGACGTGCGCGTCCACGTCGCCTTCACGCCCGAGCAGCGAGCCGCTGCGGACGTCGCGATCGTCGTCGACGTGATCCGCGCCACGTCGACGATGGCGCAAGCGCTTGCGTCCGGCTACGAACGGATCCTCTGCTGCGCTGAGCTCGAGGATGCGCGGGCGCTCCGCGCGGAGATCCCGGAGTCGCTCGTCGGCGGCGAGCGGAATGCCATCCGCGTCGAAGGCTTCGACGTCGGAGCGTCGCCGCGCGAGTACCTCGAAGCGCGCGCGGCGACGCTGATCCTCTCGACGACGAACGGCACGCGCGCGATCCTCACCGCTGCGCAGCACTGCGACGAGGTGCTGCTCGGGAGTCTCCTCAACCTCGCGGCCGTCGCGGAGGCGGCACGTTCACATTCCGGTGACGTCGCGATCATCTGCGCGGGGTTCAAGGGAGCGTTCGCTCTGGACGACGCGTACTGCGCAGGGCGGATCGTCCGGCTCCTCGGCGGCGAGCCGACGGACGCGGCGCTCGCCGCGGAGCTCGTGGCATCGTCCTTCCCCGATGCCACCGCCGGCCTGAACGCGCGTACCTACGGCCCGCCCGGGCTCGAGGACGACATCGCGTTTTGCGCGCGCGAGGACCTCCTCGACGTCGTGCCGCGCCTCGCCGGCACGGTCGGGCCCGCCGCCGAGATCCGCGCGAGCGTGTGACGTGTGCGCTTTGCGGCTATAAGGCGCGCGTGGGTGGGGGAAGGCTGGGGCTCTGGCTCCCGCTCGCGGCGGTCGGTGTGGTCGCCGGCGCGGCGGGCCTGCTTGCCCTGCTCGTCGCGGATGCGCTGCGGCCAGCGGCGGTCGCGGTCGTGGCGGCGGTCGGCGCCGCCGGCGGGATTGCAGCGCTCGTCGGGTGGGTGGGTGCCGCGCGCGACGTGCGGGCGGTCGAAAGCGCTGCGACCGACCAGCTGCAGGAGCTCGAGGCCGATCTGAGCTCCCAGCTGTACGAGAAGCAGCAGGCGCTCGTGCGCGAGCACAAGGCCTACAAATCCGTCCACGACTGGAACACCGAGTTGCGCCGGCAAATCGTCGAGCTGCAGCACACCCACGGCGCGCTCGGCGACACGACGGATACGCGCGCGATGATCCTCAAGGTCGCCCTCCAGCTGCTCGGGGCGGAGAAGGGCATCCTCATGTCGCGCCAGGACCTCGACGGCGACGGCGACCTCGACCTCGTGGTCGCGGAGAACTTCGAGCGCGATCCGGAGCACATTCCGATCGTGCAGCGCTTCGCGCGCGAGGTGATCGCGAGCGACCGGACGGTCCGCGACGACGACACCGACGATCCGGAGATCGAGAATCTCGTCGCGATCCCGATCTACGTCCGTGACCGGTTCAGCGGCGCAGTAATCGCGTGCAACAAGCCCGGCGGATTCGAGGAGCACGACGACGAGGTTCTGCTCGCACTCGGCGATCACGCCGGCGCGGTGCTGCAGAACGCGCAGCTGCACGGCCTCCTTCGCGGCTCGTACCTGGCGACGGTCTCGATGCTCGCCGACGCGGTCCAGGCGAAGGATCCATTCCTACGCGGACATGCAGACGACGTTGCGAGGCTCGTCGCGAACGTCGCTGACCGCTTCGCCCTCGGCGCGGAACGGCGCGAGCAACTGCTGTTCGCGTCGCTGCTCCACGACATCGGGAAGATCGGGATCAGCGAGCGGATCCTCTTGAAGCCGGCTGCGCTGACACCGGAGGAGCGCGATGCGATCGAGATGCATCCGCGCATCGGCCACCGGCTCGTCGAGCGCGTTCCCGCGCTGCGCCCGATGGCGGAGGCGATCCTCCATCACCACGAGCGCTGGGACGGCGACGGATATCCGGCGGCGCTCGCGGGCGAGGCGATTCCACTCGAGGCGCGGGTCATCGCCGTCGCGGACGCGTTCGACGCGATGACCTCCGACCGTCCGTATCGCGACACGATCTCCGTGGGCGACGCGTGCGCGGAGCTCGAGCGGTGTGCGGGCACGCAGTTCGATCCCGCCGTCGTCCGAGCGTTCGTCGCCGAGGTGCGCAAGCTGCCGGAGTTGAGGCGTGCATTCGAGCGCGGCGAGCAGATCGACGGCGTCGACGCCGCGGGTACGACATCCGTCTACGGGTTCGGGTCGTTCATGCTCGTGGACAATCTGACGCTGCTGTATTCACACCGTCACCTGCACGACGTCGCGCGGGCCGAGGCTGCACGAGCGTCGGATCACGACCGCCCGTTCGCGCTCCTGCTCGTGAAGCTGACCGACATCGAGCGAATCAACCACGAGCGCGGCTACGGCACCGGCGACACAGTCATCCAGCGGATGGCGCGCGTCCTCGAGCGAGCGGCCGGCCGGTGTGGCGGAACAGCGGCGCGCATAAGCGGCGTATGCCTCGCGCTCCTCGTCCCGGGCGCGAACGGGGAGATCGCGGATCAGCTTGCGGAAGAGGTCGCACGCGATGCCGCGGAGGTGGCGAGCGTCCAGCTCGCGTTCGCGGTGTGGCGGCCAGGCGAGACGGGCGAGGACGTCATCGAGCGCGCGAACCAGCGGCTCGCCTCCGGCGGCACCCGCGTCACCTAGGGCAGAAGCGGAAGCGGGTCGACCGAAGCGCCGCGAACGCGGACTTCGAAGTGGAGGTGCGACCCCGTCGCATCTCCCGTCGCACCGACCGCGCCGACCCTGACGCCCGCGCCGAGCCAGACGCCCTTCCGGACGTCGATCCGCGACAGGTGCGCGTACCACGATCGTTCGCCGCGGCCGTGGTCGACGACGACGAGGAAGCCCCATCCGCCGGCGGCCCAGTCGGCCCACACGACCTTCCCGGCGCGGGCGGCATAGACGGGCGTGCCGCTCGACGCGACGAGGTCGATGCCGGAGTGAAAACGGTCCCCGCGAGGGCCGAACGGGTCGCCGAGCGTCGGCGGCTGGATCGGCCAACCGAGCCTCAGCGGGGCCGACGGAGGTGGTCCTGCGAGCGCCGCGAACGTCGCTCTCCCGGCGACGCCGTCAGGGCGGAGCCCCGTCCACTTCTGGAACCGGCGCAACGCGACGTCGGTCCGCGGGCCGAGGACGCCGTCGAATGTCCTGGATGGGAACCCGTGCGCGGCAAGCTTGAACTGGAGCGCCGCGACGTCCCAGCCGACGCGGCCGAGGCGGAGGGGGCGGGATCCGAACGGATGGCGGCCGAACCGCCCGAGCGCGCGGCGCGTCTGCGGCCCGGGGACGCCGTCGACGACGATCCGCGCGCGCGACTGGAGGCGGCGCACCGCCTTCAGCGTCGCCGGGCCGGCGATGCCGTCGATCGGCCCGCGGTAGAGGCCGTGGGACCGCAGCCCCACCTGGAGCGCAGCGACGCGCGCGTTCCCCGCAGCGTTCGCCGAGCAGGGCGCGACGAGCGCCGCGAGAAGGAGGGGCAGGGCGAGAGCGCGTCTCGTCCGCATGGGAGGTCTCCATTCGCCGCTGCGCCGCTCGACCCTGCGATCGGCGGCGCCGTCTTGCGCTCCGGCAGGCGATGCGAGCGTGCTTGGATGCCGGTTCTTGACAGCGAACACATGTTCGTGTAGAACATACGTTCCCATGATCGCCTGCCTCGCCGTCCCCGGATTTGAGCTTCGCGCAGCGCTGCGGAAGCAACCCGGGCTCGCGCTCCGGCCGGCGGCGTTGGCGCCGGTCCCCGGGACGGAGCCGCTCGTCGGCCCGGTGACCGCGGCCGCGGAGCAGCTCGGCGTCCGTGCAGGCATGCGGCTCGGCGAGGCGCTGGCCACGTGCCCGCAGCTCGTCCTGGTCGAGCAGGACCCGGCGGAGGTCGAGCAGGCGTGGGAGGAGATCCTGCGCTCGCTCGAGGACTCGGGGTTCGCTGTCGACGCGGCGCAGCCGGGGTGCGTCTACTTCGAGACGCGCGGCGTCGAGCGGCTCTACGGCGGCCTCGAGGCGGCGCTGAAACGCAGCCTGGCTGCGGTCGGCTCGGCCTGGGACGCAAGAGTCGGGGCCGCCGAGCGGCGGTTCGCCGCGCTCGCCGCGGCGACCGTCGCGCGCCCGGGACAGGCGCTGATCGTCGCCGACGAACGGGTCCCCGAGTTCCTCGCGCCGTTGCCGCTCGAGCTCGTCCCGATGGAGCCGCGCCGGCGCGCCGAGCTGCGTGAGCTCGGCGTGAAGAAGGTCGGACAGCTTGCTGGGCTCCCGGGTAGCGCCGTGGCCGAACGTCTGGGGCCGGACGGCCGGCGCGCCTGGGGCCTGGCGAGAGGCGGCAAGGCTGCACGCGTCCACGGGCGCCGCCCGCCGGCGGAGATCGTCGAGGCACTCGAGTTCCCGGAGGCCGTCGGCAACGAGCTGACGCTTCGCCGGGCGTTCGGCGCTCTCCTCGAGGCGCTGCTGGCACGGCCCGAGCGCGACCGGCGCTTCATCCGGAAGATCGCGCTCGTCGCGCGGCTCGTCAGCGGCGGCTCCTGGCGGCGGACCGTGACGCTCCGCGATGCGACGGCCGACGCCGACCGCCTGAAGGCGGCACTGGCGCCGAAGCTGTCCGAGCTGACGGCACCCGTCGTCGAGCTGCGGCTCGAGCTCGTCGAGCTGACGGACCACGACGGCGAGCAGCTGGAGCTGCTTCCCGCCGCGGGCGGTGAGCTCGACGTTCGTCTTCGCGAGGGCCTGCGACAGGTGCGTGCGAGCACCGGCACCGGGTCCGTCAACCAGGTGGTCGAGGTGGCGCCGTGGTCGCGTATTCCCGAAGCGCGCGCGATGTTCGTCCCACGCGACGACTGAACGACTTGCGGTGCGACGTGCCCGAGCGCTCTACGAGCCGCGCGCCGCCGTCGTCGACGTGCATGTGGACGGGACGCCGTGGCAGGTGAACCGCCAGCCCGTCGCGCTCGTGCGCGAGGAATGGCGTGTCGTCGACCGCTGGTGGACGGAAGAGCCGGTCAGCCGGCGCTACTTCGACGTCGTGTTGCAGTCAGGGGAGAACGCCGTTGTCTTTCGCGACGAGGAACGAGGGTGCTGGTTCACGCAGCGCGGCGCATGATCCGCTCGACGCGCGGTCAGTCGACCTCGTACACGTCGTAGCGCGCGTGCGTCGCGTCGTCGAGGCGTTCGGTCGCCTGATCCATGACGTGCAGGTACTCGTCGAAGCTGCAGCTCGGCGCGTGCACGTTGACGACGCGCGCGGTTCCCGGCCCACGGTTGGCGAACGAATGGACGGCGCCGGGCGGCGCGGCGACGAACACGCCGGGCTCGCCGCGAATCGTCTCGTCCCCGACGCGGAACTCCGGCTCGCCGTCGACGACGTAGAACGAATCGACGTGGCGCCGGTGGACGTGCGCGTGCGGTCCGTCGAATCCCGGCTCGAGGTCGAACACGACGAGTGCGAGCTCCTCGCGCGCGATCTTGATCGTCGCAACGCGGCTCTCGCCCTCGAGCCGGTCGCCGGCGTCCGGCGCGATCACGATTGCGCCCGTCGGCGCGTCGTCTTCGGGATCCCACGAGTCGTAGCGCGTCGGCTCGTATGTCTCGGGATGCCGGCGCGCGCGCATCGACTCGATGAAGCCTCGGTCCGGCGTGTGGAAGTTCAGGAAGCGGCCCGGCTCGTCGGCGTCGTGGTCGAAGCCGTGCACGACGCCTGGCGGCGCGAGGAGCGCGGCGCCGGTCGGCGCGTGCAGCGAGCCGTTCGCGGTCAGGAACGTCAGCTCGCTCTCGAGGACGTAGAACGAGTCCGCGTGCGCGCGATGGAGGTGGAGGCCGGCGCCGTTCTGGCGCGAGCCGTACCACGATTCCGTGACGCCCATTTGCTCGAGATCCGCCTTGACGAGCACCGAGCGGTTCGGGGTCGTCGCGACCTCTTCGCCCTCCGGACGGCGTAGGACGATCGGATGGCCTACGTCGAGCTCCACTGCCATTCAGCCTATTCGTTCCTCGACGGCGCCTCGCTGCCGGAAGAGCTGGCGGTGCGCGCCGCCGAGCTCGGCTACGAGACGCTCGCGCTCACCGACCACGACGGCGTCTACGGCTCGCTCGAGTTCGCGCACGCAGCGAAGCACTTCGGTGTCCGTCCGATCACGGGCGCCGAGCTGACGCTGGCCGACCGTTCGCACGTGACGCTCCTCGTCGAGTCCGCGACTGGATACGCAAACCTTTGCCGCCTGATCACGGCGGCGCACGCCCAGACGCGGCCGCCGGGGCGCGAAATGCAAGCTCCGGGCGACCCCGCGCTCGACCAGGCATTGCTCGAGCAGTTGAACGACGGCCTCGTCTGCCTGTCGGGGTGCGCGCGCCACGGCGTCGCGGTGCGGAATCCGAACGCGGCCGCGCGGCTCGCGCGCGCGTTCGGCCGCGACCGGTTCTTCGTCGAGCTGCAGCGTCCGTACGAGCGTGGCGACCGGCGCCGGTGGAAGCATCTGCGCGACCTCGCCGAGAGTCTCGGAGTCGCGACGATCGCGACGGGGGACGTGCATGCGCATCACCCGCGGCGCGCGCCGCTCCAGGACGTCCTCGTCGCGGTGCGCCACCGCACGTCGCTCGACGGTTGCGAGGCGGAGCGGCGCGGCAACCATGAATGCGTCCTGCTCGCGCCCCACGAAGCCGCCGAGCGGTTCCCCGATGACGCAGACGCCGTCGCGCGGACGGCGGAGCTCGCTGCGCGCTTGACGTTCGACCTCACCGAGGAGCTCGGGTACCGGTACCCCGATTTCTCCGACAGCCCCGAGCCGGCGATCGTGCAGCTCGTGAACGTGTGCAACCGCGCGTTCGACCATCGCTATCCCGCGACAAACCGCCAGCTGCGCGCGCGAGCGCGGGCACGGCTCGACGAGGAGCTGAAGCTGATCGACGAGCTCGGCTTGGCGGGATTCTTCCTTCTGCACTGGGACGTCCTCGAGCTCGCGCGCGAGTGCGCGCTCGAGGTGCGCGGGCGCGACTCGCCGCGTCACGCGCTGCCGCCGGGCCGCGGCCGCGGATCCTCCGTCGGCTCGCTCGTCTGCTACCTGACGGGGCTGTCGCACGTCGATCCGGTCGCCGCAGATTTGTCGCTGGGACGGTTCCTCAACCGCGACCTCGCGGGCATCCCCGACATCGACCTCGACTTTCCCCGCGACATCCGTGAAAAGCTGATCGTCGCCGTTACCGACCGGTACGGCCGAGAGCACGCAGCGCTCGTCGCGTCGTTCGCGACGTACCGCAGCCGCGGCGCGATCCGTGATGTCGGCAAAGCGCTCGGCCTGCCGTACGCGGAGCTCGAACGGCTCGCGAAGGTGACCGAGGGATGGAATGCGAAGCGCGTCGCAGAGGAGCTCGAGCTTCTGCCGGATGCCGACCGGAAGCTGCGCTCGCCGCGGTGGCGCGCGTTCGCCGAGCTTTGCCACGAGATCGCCGGGCTGCCGCGCCACGTGTCGCAGCACCCCGGCGGCATGGTGATCTCGTCGCGTCCACTCATCGAGCTCGTCCCGGTCCAGCCGGCGGCGATGGCAGGCCGGCAGATGTGCCAGTGGGACAAGGACTCGTGCTCGGATGCCGGCTTCCTGAAGATCGACCTGCTCGGCCTCGGGATGCTGTCCGCGGTCGAGGACTGCGTCGACCAGATTGCCGAGCGCCGCGGCGAGCCGATCGACCTGTCCCGCATCCCGCTCGACGATCGCGAGGTCTACGACGAGATCCAGCGAGCGGACACGGTCGGCGACTTCCAGATCGAGAGCCGCGCGCAGATGCAGTCGCTCCTGCGCACGCGGCCCGAGAACCTCGACGACCTCACGGTGCAGGTCGCGCTCGTCCGGCCTGGTCCGATCCAGGGAAAGGCGGTGCATCCCTACGTTGCGCACCGCGAGGAGCTACGGCGCAACCCGGACTTCGTCGCGCCGGTCGATCATCCGCTGCTCGCCGACTGCCTTCGCTCGACGCTCGGCGTCGTCGTGTTCCAGGACCAGGTGCTCGAGGTGGCGATCGCGCTTGCAGGGTTTGCGGTGGGGGAGGCGGAGGGGCTGCGGCGCGCGATGAGCCGCAAGCGCTCGCATGACGCGCTCGAGGCGTACCGGACGCGGTTCGTCGAGGGAGCGGTCGGCAAAGGCGTGGACGCCGAGCTGGCGGACATGGTCTACGACAAGCTCGTCGGCTTCTCCGGCTTCGGCTTTCCGAAGTCGCATGCGGCGGCGTTCGGCCTGCTCGCGTACCAGTCGGCGTGGTTGCGCCATCACTATCCGGCCGAGTTCCTCTGCGCGTTGCTGAACGAGCAGCCGATGGGCTTCTATCCGCCGTCGACGCTCGTTCGCGACGGCCAGCGCCGCGGCATCGAGACACGGCCCGCGGACGTGAACGTCAGCGCGGCCAAATGCGTCGTCGAGGACCGCGCAGTGCGAATCGGGATCGAGTACGTGAACGGCGTCGGCGAGAGCGAGGCGCAGGCGGTCGTCGCCGAGCGGGCACGGGCCGGCGTGTACGCGGGCGTCCGCGACCTCGCGCAACGGACGCAGCTGTCGGAGCACGCGCTCGAGACACTGATCGTCGCGGGGGCATGCGACTGCTTCGGCAATCCACGGCGCGCGTTGCAGTGGGAGCTCGGGATGGTCCCGCGTACCCAGGCGGTCCCTGGATCGGGCGGCGACGAGCGGCAGCTCGCGTTGCCGCTCGATCCGACCGCGGCGACACCGAACCTGCCGGAGCCGACGATCTGGGAGCGGATGCTCGCCGACTACCGTACGACGAACCTCTCGGTCGGCGTGCATCCCCTGCAGCTGCTGCGTCCGCACCTGCCCCCGGACGTCGTCTCGAGCGAGCAGCTGCACGCAGCCCGCGACCGCATGCAGGTGACAGTCGCGGGGATGGCGGTCGCGCGCCAGCGCCCGGCGACGGCGAACGGCGTCGTGTTCATGCTGATCGAGGACGAGTTCGGCCAGGTCAACCTGATCGTGCCGCCGTCGATCTACGACCGGTATCGCGCGCTCGTGCGCGGCGAGCCGCTGATCCTCGCGCGCGGCCGGTTCGAGAAGGTCGACCGCAACGAGAACGTGCTCGTGCGCGAGCTCGAGTCGCTCGGACCGCTCGCGCGCCGTATCGCCGGCGACGAGGACGTCCACGGATCGCTCCCGGCAGCGCATCACTTCGGCCATCGTTGAGAATCCCGCGGTGGGTCGGACAGACGGCTATGCGCCGATCGAGGACTACGCGGCGATCGGGAACGGCGAAACCGTCGCGCTCGTCGCGCGTGACGGCTCGATCGACTGGCTCCCGCTGCCGCGTCTCGACTCGCAAACGGTGTTCGCCCGGATCCTCGACCCCGAGCGCGGCGGCGCGTTCGAGCTTGCGCCCGAGGGCGCGTTCGAGGTCGAGCGACGGTATCGCGGCGACTCGAACGTGCTCGAGACGACGTTCACGACGACCGGCGGCGTCGTACGCGTCACGGACGCGATCACGCTCGACAACGGCGGCCTGTTGCCCTGGTTCGAGCTTGCGCGCAGGGTCGAAGGCGTGTCCGGCCGCGTGCCGATGCGGTGGCGGATCGCACCGCGTCTCGGCGCCGGCGAGGACGAGGAGGAGGTCACGATCATCCGTGTGCGCGACGCAGTGGTCGCGAAGACGCGGGAGCGCTACCTCGCCGTCCAGGCCTTCGACGCCGGCGACCTGAACCACACGACGAACACGATCGGCGGCGCTTTCGAGACGCACGAGGCGTCCCGCGCACTGCTCGTGCTCCGCTCGGCACACGACGAGCCGATCCCGTTTCCGCGCCGCGACTGGGTCGAGCGCCGGGTCGACGGCACGGCGGACGACTGGCAGCGCTGGCTCGCGGACGCGGGTGTCGACGGGGAATGGCGCGACGCGACCCGTCGCAGCGCGCTCGTGCTGCGCCTCCTGACGTACGTCCCGTCGGGTGGCGTCGCGGCCGCTGCGACGACATCGCTTCCCGAAGCGATCGGCGGCGACCGCAATTACGACTACCGCTACGGGTGGGTCCGCGACACGGCGTACACGCTAGACGCGCTGCTGAACCTCGGGCTGCTCGTGCAGGTCCACGCGTCGTTGACGTGGCTGCTCGACGCGATCGCGCGCACCTCTCCGAAGGTGAGCGTGTTCTACGACCTCGACGGTGAGACGACGTCCGGCGAGAAGATCGTCGAGCTTGCGGGCTACCGCGGCTCCCGGCCGGTGCGCCGCGGCAACGAGGCCGCGGGCCAGCGGCAGCTGGGATCGTACGGCGACCTGCTCGAGACGGCCGAGCTGTACGTGCGCGACGGGAACTCGCTCGACAACGCGACGCGAGCGCGGCTCACGTCCGCGATCGACCATCTCGTCTCGATCCGCGACGACAAGGACTCGGGCATCTGGGAGCTCCCGGACGAGCAGCACTACACGTCGTCCAAGCTGGCGGCGTGGACGGCACTCGACCGAGCGTTGCGCCTCGTCGACCACGGCGAGCTGCCGGACGGCGACGCCGACGCCTGGCGTGACGCGCGCCGCGAGCTGCGCGAGTTCGTCGAATACGAGTGCTGGTCCGACGAGCGGCGCGCGTACGTGATGTATCCCGGCACGACGAAGCTGGATGCGAGCGTGCTGCGCATCGTCAGGATGGGCTTTCTCGAGGGCTCCGCCGAGCGTCTCCATTCGACGATCGACGCCGTCCGAGACGAGCTCTCGGTCGACGGCGGGCCGCTGGTCTATCGCTACTCCGGACAGGAGGACGTGGAGGGTGCCTTCGTCGCTTGCTCGTTCTGGCTGGTCGAAGCCCTTGCGCGTGCCGGTCGCCTCGACGAGGCGACCGAGACGATGCGCGCAGTGGTTGCCTGCGCCAACGACGTCGGGCTGTTCGCCGAGGAGGCCGACGCGCGCACGGGCGAGTTTCTCGGCAACTTCCCGCAGGGTCTGAGTCACCTTGCGCTGATCACCGCGGCAGCGGCGATCGCCGAGCAGTCGAGCTAGGCGTGCCGCTCGGCGTGCCGCCGTTCCATCGGCGGGTGCTGCGCGGCGAGGTTGAAGGCGGTGTTGACGAGCGCGAGGTGCGTGAATGCCTGCGGGAAGTTCCCGAGCAGGCGCTGCTCGGCCGGGTCGTACTCCTCGGCGATCAGCCCGAGGTCGTTCGTGAGGGCGAGCAGGCGCTCGAAGAGCGCGTGCGCCTCGTCGTGGCGGCCGAGCAGCTCGAGGCAATCCACGAGCCAGAACGAGCACGGCAGGAACACGCCTTCCCCGGCGGGCAGGCCGTCGACGCCCTGGTCGTCGGTGAGGTAGCGGAGCACCAGGCCGTCCCGCATCAGCGTCCGCTGGATCGCATCGACCGTGCTCTGCACCCGCTCATCGCTCGCGGGCAGAAAACCGACGAGCGGGATCAGGAGGACGCTCGCATCGAGTTGCGACGACCCGTACGACTGCGTGAACGCGGCGAGCTTCGGGTCGTAGGCGCGCCGGCAGACCTCGTCGTGGATCTCGTCGCGCAGGTGCCGCCACCGCTCGACGGGGCCGTCGAGCTCCTGTGTCTCGACGCTGCGCACAGCGCGGTCGAACGCGACCCAGCACATCACCTTGGAATGCGTGAAGTGCCGCCGCGGCCCGCGGACCTCCCAGATCCCTTCGTCGGGCTCGCGCCAGGCCGTCTCGAGATGCTGGAGGAGTTTCCGCTGTAGCGCCCAGGACGCCGGCTCCTTCGTGAGGCCGTGCGTGCGCGCCTGGTAGAAGGCGTCGAGGACCTCGCCGTAGACGTCGAGCTGGAACTGCTCGCTCGCCTGGTTTCCGATCCGCACCGGCGTCGACTGCTCGTAGCCGTCGAGCCAGTCGAGCTCGAGCTCCGTCAACCGGCGCTCCCCGCCGACGCCGTACATGATCTGCAGGTCGGCAGGATCGCCGGCCGCGGCGCGCAGCAGCCACTGCCGCCAGTCGTGCGCCTCGTCGACGTAGCCGCCGTTCAGGAACGCGAGCAGCGTGAGCGTCGCGTCGCGCAGCCAGCAGTAGCGATAGTCCCAGTTGCGCACGCCGCCGAGGTGTTCCGGGAGCGACGTGGTCGGGGCGGCCACGATGCCGCCGGTCGGCGCGTACGTCAGCGCCTTCAGGACCATCAGCGACCGCTGAACCTCCCGGTTCCAGTCACCCGCGTAACCGCAACGCGTGTTGAACTCCGTCCAGAACTCGACCGTGTCGCGCAGCGCATGCTCCGGGTCGAACTCCCTCGGCCACTCCGCGTGCGACGGGAACCACGTCAGCGTGAACGGAATGCGCTGCCCCGGCTGGACGGTGAACTCTGCGACCGTCCGGAGGTCCTCGCCGCGCACGTCGACCGGCGTTCGCAGGCAGAGCGCATCCGGGCCGCCGACGGCAACGCGCGCGTTGCCGTCCATTCGCCGGACCCACGGCACGATCGATCCGTAGTCGAACCGGATGACGAGCTCGGTCCGCATCTCGACGCTCCCGCGGATGCCCTCGACGATGCGCACGATGTCGGGCGCCGTTCCCCGCGGCGGCATGAAATCGATCACGCGGACCGCGCCGTCGGCCGTCTCCCATTCCGTCTCGAGCACGAGCGTGTCGTCGCGGTAACGCCGGTGAATGCTGCGGAACGGCGCGTTCGGCTCGATCGTCCAGTGACCGTTCTCCTCGTCGCCGAGGAGCGCCGCGAAGCATGCGCCGGAGTCGAACCGCGGGAAGCACAACCAATCGACCGAGCCCTCCCGGCTCACGAGCGCAGCCGTTTGCAGGTCGCCGATGAGCGCGTAGTCCTCGATCCGCGTCATCAGCGGTTCTCGAGCTCGAGCGCGAAGCGTGGCAGCCGCTTCAAGACGGCGCGGTTGAACGCGGCCTCATACTCATCGCCTGTCTCATCGTCGAGCGTCCGTGCATATGCGTCGCGAATGTCGGCGAGGATCTCAGTTCCGGTCTCGACGAGATCGAGGTAGTCGCCGTAACGCTCCTCGGCTTCGTCGCGCGGCGCGCGGTTGTACGCCTGTTCGGCGGCCGCACAGTCTTCGATCAGGCCGCGTTGTTCGCGCACGAACAGGTCGAGCTGGCGACTGATGACGTCGGCGAACCGGCGCCGAAGGATCACGTCAGCTCCCGGTACAGATCGAGGTGCGCACGCGCCGCTGACGACCACGTCAGTTCCTCGCGCGCGCGGCGTGCACCTGCCCGCGCCGCCTCGAGCGCGTCCCCGTCCTGCAGGAGCTCGGCGACGGCGGCCGCGAGCGCGTCGACGTCGCCCGGCGGGACGACGCGGCCGGCGCCGAAGCGCCGCACTGGCTCTGCGATCCCTCCGACGTCGTACGCGACGGCCGGCACGCCTGCGCCGAGGGCTTGCAGGAGCGCGCCGCTCTGGTCGAGCTCCGGCCGGTACGGGAAGAGCGCCACCGTCGCGTCGCCGAGTGCCCGCTCGATTTCCGCGGCAGGAAGGTAGCCGAGCCGCCACTCCGCCCGCGCGCCCGCGGCTGCGCGGTAGCCGTTCAGCGGCTCGAGCGGGTCTCCCGCGACGAGTAGGCGCGCGCCGGCGACGCGATCGAGGGTCGCAACGGCGTCACCGAGCCCCTTGTAGGGGCGGATCATCCCGAGGCAAAGGAGCGTCCGCCCGTCGTCCCGCCGGGGCGGATCGCTCGGGAAGACCGGGTGCGGGATGACGTGCGAGTCGACCCCGAGCTCGGCGAGCGCCGAGCGTCCGTGCTCGCTGTGCACGACGACGCGGTCGAACCGTCCGAGCAGCTTTCGCCAGAGGTCGCGCTTGCCTGCAGTGCGCCGCGGCAGCAGGTCGTGCGACGTGAAGACGCTGGGGACCCTGGGCCGAAAGATCCGCGCGTCGAGCTCGGGGGCGGCCAGCCATTGCACGTGGAGCACGTCCGGTCTGCGGCGAAGGAGCCTGAACGTCCCCGGCACGTGCTCGGCCACTTTCACGGGAATGCGAAGCCGCGACCGGCCGAACACGCGGGAGCTGACCGGATAGAAGATCTCGGTCCGTCGGTAGCCGGCCGGAACCGGCGCCGCTCCGAAGCGAAATCGCGACGTCACGAGCTCGACGTCGGTGCCCTCGCGGGCGAGCGCCGCTGCGAGCTCGTGGTCGTACGGAGGCGTGAACGCAGGGGGATCTGCGAGGACGACGCGCACACCTAGAGTAAACCGCTTGCTGATCCGCACCTGGAACGTCTTCCACGGCAACGCACATCCGCCGGAGCGCCATGCGTTCCTGGAGCAGGTCGTCCGGCTCGCGACCGAGGACGCTCCGGCGGCGGTCTGCCTGCAAGAGTTGCCCGCGTGGGCGTTGTCGCGACTCGAGCGGTGGACCGGCTTCCGCGCAGTGGGCGCCGTCGGCGCGCGGCCGTCGGTCGGCCCGTTTCCGGCATCGGCCGAGGTCGGACGCGTCCTGACCGACTTGCACCACGGCCGCCTGCGCTCGCTCTTCGCAGGCCAGGCGAACGCGATCCTCGTCGCACCGGAATTCGCTCTCGTGGATGAGCGTGTTCTCGAATTGAACGCGCACGACTTCCGGCGGCGCGAAAGCCGGCGACTCGGTCTGCGACCGGTCACGCGGTTGGCATGGGGGAAAGAGCGGCGCGTGTGCATCGTCCTCCGGCTTCGCGCGCGCGATTCGACCCTCGTGCTCGCCAATCTCCACGGGACGAGCTTTCCCGACAAGCGGCTCGCGAATGCGGAGCTCTTTCGCGCGGCGACGTTCGTCGAGGCGTTCGCCGATCCCGGCGAGCGCGTCGTCTTGGCCGGCGACTTCAATCTCACGGTGCGAAACTCGTCGTTTCTGCGCCGTCTCCAGACGCCGGAGTGGGCGTTCGCGGGAGCGACGGCGACGGGGATCGACCACGTGCTGTCGAGGAACCTGGACGGATCGGCGCCGACGCGTTGGCCGGTCGAGCGCCGCCGCGTCGCGGGCCGTGTGCTCTCGGATCACGCGCCGGTGGAGCGGCGGTTCGAATGACGTTCGACGACGTGCGCGGAGGGTTTCCGGTCCTCGAGCGCTTCGCATACCTCAATGCCGGCACGCTCGGCCCGATGTCGCGCCTCACGATCGACGCGATGGAAGCGCGCAACCGGTTCGACCACGAGCACGGCCGCGGCGGCAAGGCCTGGTTCGAGAGCATGCTCGCGCTTCGTGTGCGCGTGCGGGAGGCGCTCGCCGGGCTGATCGGGGCGGCGCCGGACCGCGTCGCGCTCACGGGCTCGACGACGGACGGTTGCAACATCGTCCTCAGCGGGTTCGGGTTGAAGCCCGGAGACGAGGTCGTGACGACCAACTCGGAGCATCCGGGCCTGCTCGCGCCGCTCCACGCCTCCGGCGCGACCGTTCGCGTGGCGGATGTGACGGGCCGGCAACAGGACGACGTCCTCCGGCCGATCCTCGACTGCATCACGAGTCGGACGCGCCTGGTCGCGCTCTCGCACGTGATCTGGACGACCGGGCATGTCGTGCCTGTGCACGAGTTGAAGCGCGAGACCGGCCTGCCGGTGCTCGTCGACGGCGCGCAGTCGGTCGGCGCTATCGACGTCGACGTCGTCGACCTCGACTTCTACACCGTGTCGTGCCAGAAATGGCTCGGGGGGCCGGAGCCGACCGGCGCGCTCTACGTTCGCGATCCGAATGCGCTGCGCGTCGCGATCCCGACGTACTTCTCCCAGCAGTCGATCGAACGCGACGGGACGTTCGTTCCGCGTGACGGCGCGCAGCGATTCGACTCCGGCTGGATCGCGACGCCGGCGCTCGCCGGGCTGGAGGCGGCCCTTGCCGGCGCACCCGAATGGCGCTTCGAGCGCGCGGCGGAGATGCGCCGCTCGTGCCGCGCCGCGCTCGCCGAGCGTTTCGAGCTCGTCGCGCCCGACACGGAGGGCACGCTCGTCTCGTTCGTCGCGCCCGGCGATGCGGCCGAGGACGCGGCGCGGTTGTACGACGCAGGCGTCATCCTGCGCGACCTCCCCGGCACCGGCTGGCTCCGCGCCTCGTGCGGCTGGTGGACGAGCGACGACGACATCGACCGGCTCGTCCGCGCTCTCTGACGCGCGATCGGACGCCGGTCTTTCGGTGCTACCCCGGGAGCGGCGCGTACAGGTCGATGACCGTGCCGTCGGGGTCGCGCAGCTGTGCATAGCGCTGGCCCCAGAACGCGTCGAACGGCTCCTTGTACGCGGTGCCGCCGGACGCGAGCAGATCGCGGTACACGCTGTCGACGTCCCCCGGCGAGTCGCACCGGAACGCGCCGCCGACCAGATGGCCGGTGGTGGGGCGAACCCACTCGGGATCGAAAGCCCGCATGACCTCTTCCGTATCCAGCGCGTAGCGGATGCCGCCGCCGAGCGGCGCCTCGACGTGCGGCTCGTTCTCGGCGCCGTCGGGAAACTCGAGCCCGAGGCGGCGGTAGAACGCGACCGAGCGTGCCATGTCGCTGACGACGACACCGAAGACGTCGAGCTTCGGCATCACGGCGCCCCTGCCGTCTCGGCTGTGCGGAGCCCGAGCTCGGGTGCGATCGGCTGGAGCGCCGCGACCACATTGCGGATGTGCTCGTCGAGGTCGAGGCCGAGCCCCTCGGCGCCGGCGTAGACCTCGTCGCGATGCACGCCCGCGGCGAACGACGGTTGCTTCAGCTTCTTGCGCACCGACTTCGGCTCGAGGCCGTCGAGACCGGTCGGCCGCACGAGCCCGCATGCGTGCACGAACCCGGAGAGTTCGTCGCACGCGAACAGCGTCTTCTTCAGCGCCGTGTCGCGCGGCATCTCCAGGTGCTCGGCGTGCGACAGCACCGCTTCGATCACCTGGTCGGGATAGCCCTCATCCCGGAGGATCGGCGCGCCGTCCTGCGGATGTTGGTCGAGCGTGGGGTGGATCTCGTAGTCGAAGTCGTGGAGCAGGGCGACGACGCGCCAGAGCTCCTCGTCCTCGCCGAAGCGGCGCGCGTACCATGCGGTCGACGCCTCGACGGCGAGCGCGTGACGGAGGAGCGCTTCGCCCTTCGTGTAGCGCGTAAGCGTCTCCCACGCTTGTTCGCGAGTCGGTTGCGCGTCGATCGGAGTCATTCCGGAACGGCAACTAGGCTACCGCGCGATGGCCGCAGTCACGAGCCGTGCCGCCGAGTCCTTCGTGATCGAGGGAGGTCGGCCGCTGAACGGGACGATCCGCGCCGCCGGGAACAAGAACGGCGCACTCCCGATCCTCGCCGCGTGTCTGTTGACGGACGAGCCCGTGCGGCTGACGAACGTCCCGCACATCCGCGACGTCGAGACGATGGTGGAGCTGATCGCCGAGCTCGGCGCCGACATCGAATGGACGGCGCCGAACGAGGTCCGCGTCCATGCTGAGTCGCTCACGTCGTCGGAGCTCGAGCCCGCGCTCGCCAGCCGGATCCGCGCATCCTTCCTGCTCGCAGGCCCGCTGCTCGCGCGCGTCGGGCGCGCGAGCGTGCCACCGCCGGGAGGCGACGTCATCGGCCGGCGCCGCCTCGATCCGCACATCCACGCATTCGCGGAGCTCGGCGTCGAGATCGACCTCAACGGCCGGTACGAGATGCGCACGGACGGCCTCCGCGGAAACCACGTCTTCCTCGACGAGGCGAGCGTGATGGCAACCGAGAACGCGGTCATGGCCGCCTCGCTTGCGCCCGGTGAGACCGTGATCGGCAATGCCGCGTGCGAGCCGCACATCCAGGACCTCTGCCGCTTTCTCGTCTCCCTCGGCGCGCAGATCGAAGGGGTCGCGTCGAACGTCCTCCGTATCCACGGCGTCGAGCGGCTCCACGGCGGCGAGTGGCGCATCGGCTCGGAGCACATCGAGGTCTGCAGCTTCATCGGACTCGCTGCGGTGACGGGCGGCGACATGACGATCGACGACGTCGTGCCGGCCGATCTCGCGCCCATCCTGCCGACATTCGAGCGGCTCGGCGTGCACGTCGAGCTACACGCCGCGTCTCTTCGCGTTCCGCCGGACCAGGAGCTCGCGATCCAGGACGATCTCGGCGGCCAGATCCCGAAGATCGAGGACGGTCCGTGGCCGGCGTTCCCCGCCGACCTCACGTCGATCGCGCTCGCGGTCGCGACACAGGCGCAAGGCACGATCCTCATCTTCGAAAAGATGTTCGAGAACCGCCTCTTCTTCGTCGACAAGCTCGTGTCGATGGGCGCGCGCATCATCCTTTGCGACCCACACAGGGCTGTCGTCGCCGGGCCGGCAAAGCTGTTCGGCCAGCAGATGGCGAGCCCCGACATCCGCGCGGGGATGGCGATGCTGATCGCGAGCCTGTGTGCCGAAGGGACGTCGACGATCGGAAACGTCGGCGAGATCGATCGCGGCTACGAGCGGATCGACGAACGGCTGCGCACGCTCGGCGCACAGATCGAGCGCGTCGACAGCTGACGTCCCGGCCGCGCGCCCGGGGCGCGCAGACCGCTGCGGTACGCTCCGCCGATGGCAACGACCGGGCACGGACGGACGCGCGTCCGGCTGAACGTCACGGGCAGCGGCGAAGCGAACGTCGAAACGGGCGTCTCCGTGCTCGACCACCTGCTCGTCCTGCTCGCCACGTACGCGTCGTTCGACGTGTCGCTTGCGGTCGAGCCGACGACTGCCGAGGCGGAGATCGTCGCGGCGGCACGCGCGCTCGGCGACGCGCTCGCCGAGCCGCTCCGCGCCGCGGGGGCGCGTGGCCACGGATCGGCGGTGGTGCCGGCGGACGAGGCTCTCGCGCACGTCGCGCTCGATGTGTCCGACCGGCCGTCGTTGTTCTCGAACGTCGATCTCTCGGAGGCGCGCATCGGCGGCCTCGCAACCGACCTGGCGGCGCGATTCCTGAACCAGCTCGCGGACAGCGCAGGGATCTCTCTGCACGTTCGCCTGATCGAGGGCAGCGACACGCAGCACGTTCTCGATGCGATCTTCAAGGCACTCGGTGTCGCGCTGGCACAGGCGATACGACCACGCAAGGGGAGCACATGAGCGACAAGGACGTCGTCCGCACCGATGCGGCGCCCGCACCCTTCCAGGGTGCGCCGTACTCGCAGGCGATCAAAGCGGGCGGGCTCGTGTTCGTTTCCGGCCAGCTCGCGCTCGAGCCGGGCCACACCGAGCTCAGCGGCGGATCGATCCAGGAACAGACCGAGCAGATCTTCGCGAACCTCCGCGCCATTCTCGAGGCCGCCGGGACGAGTCTCGACCGGCTCGTCAAGACGACGGTGTTCCTTCAGAACCTCGACGACTTTCCCGGGATGAACGAGGTGTACGCGCGGCACGTCGGCGAACGGCCGCCGGCGCGCTCGACCGTCGAGGTCGCGCGGCTGCCATCGGGCGCGCTCGTCGAGATCGAAGCGATCGCGCTGCTCTGACCGGATCGCGCTGCGATCCATGAACCTCGGACGTGAGCTGGTCGGCCTCGAACGGTTCGAGCCGGTGCTCGATGCGTTGCCGGGACCGGCGTACCTCGTGGGCGGCACGGTCCGCGACCTGCTGCTCGGCACGCCGCCGCGGTTCGATTTCGACCTCGCCGTCGTCGGTGACGCTCCGGCGTTCGCCGAGGAGCTCGCTCGGCGGCTCACGGGACGGACGACGACCCATGGCCGGTTCGGCACCGCGACGGTCCACTATGCGGACGGCGCGCACGTCGACGTCGCAACCGCGCGGACCGAGACGTACAGCGCAGGGGGTGCGCTTCCGGACGTCGCGCCTGCGACGTCGATCGAGGAGGACCTCGCGCGGCGCGACTTCACGGTCAACGCGATCGCGGTCTCGCTCCCCGACGGCGACGTCGTCGATCCGCACCAGGGGATCGAGCACCTCCGCGATCGCCTCGTCCGTGTGCTCCACGAGCGTTCCTTCGTCGACGATCCCACCCGCATCTTCCGCGCGGCGCGCTACGAGACCCGGCTCGGTTTTCGGATGGATCCGAAGACGGAGACGCTGGCGCTGATCTCGGTACCGGACGTGGCACGGCTGTCGGGTGCGCGCGTTCGCGAGGAGCTATACGCGATCTTCGGCGAGGCCGACCCCGAGGCTGCCCTGGCGCGGTTGCGCGCGCTCGGTGTCGACGACGCACTCGGCGTCGAGTTCGGGCCGCCGGGCCTGCAACCGCGCCTTCGTGAGCTGTCGGCGCGCTACCGGCTGTCCGAGCCGCTCTGGCACCTCGGCCTCCTGTCGATTCGCGCGCCGGCCGGTCGCCTCGACGAGTGGAAGGTCTCGCGGCGCATAGCGGAGTCCGTCGAAGCCGCGCACCGTGAAGAGCCGCTGCTGCGCGAACGCGTCACGGCGGCCCGCACGCCGGCGGACGTCGTGCGTGCCGTCGAGGAGACGGGGCCGGACACCCCGCTCTACACGCTCGCGGTCGCCGACCTTCCCGCGCTCGAGCCGTACTTCGACCGGCTGCGCGACGTCCGGCTCGAGCTCGACGGCGACGACCTTGCCGCGCTCGGGCTCGGCGAGTCCCCGCGCGTGGGCGAGGTTCTCGAAGAGCTGCGGCGCCGCAAGCTGAACGGCGAGCTGACGAGTCGTGCCGACGAGCTCGCCGCGGCGCGGGAGTTGATCGCCGAGTGATCACGTGGGATGTACCTGCCCCGTACGTCGTCGCGTTCACGACGCGGAACGGCGGCGTCAGCGAGGGGCCGTACGCCTCGCTGAACCTCGGGCTCATGACCGCGGACGACGACGCGCACGTGGAGGAGAACCGGCGGCGTGCGTGCGCCGCGGTCGGCGCGGACGTGAAACAGCTCGCGATGAACCGGCAGGTGCACGGTGCCGTCGTGCACCGCGCCGAGCCCGGGCGCCGCGGCGCGCCGGGCGACGGGCTCTGGACGGACGACGAGCGCGTTCCGATGCTGAAGCTGACGGCCGACTGCCTGCCGGTTGCGCTCGCCCGGACCGACGGGCCTCCGCGGCTGGCGCTGCTGCATGCTGGGCGGCTCGGGCTGCTGGAGGGAGTCGTCGATGCGGGAGTCGCGGCGATCGGGCGCGGGCGCGTTCGCGCGGCAATCGGTCCCGGCATCGGCCCGTGCTGTTACGAGGTCGGCGACGACATCCGGGACGCATATCGGGAGCGCTTCGGCGGCGACGTCGCGCGTGGAGGCAATCTCGACCTCTGGCGTGCGGCGGAGCTCGCGCTTCGCGCCGCGGGCGTCGACGACGTCGAGCGCGTCGACCTTTGCACCGCGTGTCACGCCGACCGGTTCTTCTCGCACCGGCGCGACCGCGGCGTCACCGGTCGTCAGGGGGTGATCGGCTATCTCGCCTGACGAGGTCCGTGCTCGGTACGCGCGCGTTCGCGAGGAGGTCGGCGATCGCGTCACCGTCGTCGCGGCGACGAAGTACGTCTCGGTTGCGGACATGGCCGTGCTCGCTGAGGCCGGCATCGACGTCGTCGGCGAGAACCGCGCGCAGGATCTCGAGGCAAAGCACGCCGAATACGGGGACGCGTTCCGGTGGCACTTCATCGGTCACCTGCAGTCGAACAAGGTCAAGATCGTCAACCGCATCTGCGAGCTCGTGCACTCGCTCGACTCGGAGTCGTCGGCGCGGCGACTCGAGGTGCCGGCGCTGGTCGAGGTCAACCTCTCCGACGAACCGACGAAGTCCGGCATCGCCGTCGGTGACCTCGAGCGCTTCCTCGCGACCGTCGCGAATGTGCGCGGCTTGATGACGATGCCGCCCGCGGCTGCGGATCCCGAGGCGTCGCGACCCTACTTCCGGCGGCTCGTGGACCTCGCGCACACGCACGGCCTGCACGAGC
Organism: Gaiellaceae bacterium; assembly: GCA_045806225.1. Lineage (GTDB taxonomy): Bacteria > Actinomycetota > Thermoleophilia > Gaiellales > Gaiellaceae > 3-1-20CM-4-69-9. Next base: position 12,420 of record JBJMJS010000058.1, on the reverse strand, counting down.
TGTCGATGGGCACGAGCCAGGACTATCGCGTCGCCGCGGAGGAGGGCGCGACCCTCGTCCGGGTCGGGTCAATCCTGTACGCCGAGTAACATTTCGCGCGAAATGGGCTTCGCGGACGTCTGGAACCGGACGCTCGTCTACTTCGGCATCGCCGAGGAGGACGACTGGGACGACGAGGCATACGTCACGGACGAGGATGTCCAGCGGACGTACGCCGACCGTCCGAACGTCCGACGGCTGACGCCGGCGCGCCGGCAGCGCGAGTTCGACGACTGGACCGACCCGGAGCCGGAGAACGACCGGACGACTGTGCTGAGGCCACGGCCGCGCGTTGCGGCGGTTCCCAATCCCGCGTCGGTTCGGATGCACCTGGTCGTGCCGAGGAGCTTCAACGACGCGCAGCAGATCGCGGACAAGTTCAAGGACTCGATCCCGGTGATCCTGAACCTGCAGACGTCGGACCAGGATCTGTCGAAGCGGCTGATCGACTTTGCGAGCGGTCTGACGTATGCCCTCGACGGCGGCATGCAGCGCGTCGCTGACAAGGTGTTCCTCCTGACGCCGCGAAACGTCGAGGTGTCCGCCGAGCAGCGCGCGCAGCTGCTCGAGCGCGGCGGCTTCTTCAACCAGGCGTAGGCTAGGACTTATGCCGCAGGGCGCGAACTGACCCGTATGGGCGGCTTCGCCGTGTTCGCGCTGCTGTACGACGCGGTCGACCGCGTCGGGAGCTTCGTCAACGTCTTCATCTACGTGTACACGCTGTTGATCCTGGCGTACATCGTGACGTCATGGGTGCGACTCCCGTATTCGCCCTGGCTGAACCGCATCCAGCGGTTCCTGTACGACGTGTGTGAGCCGTACCTCCGATTGTTCCGGCGGATCCTGCCGACGTTCGGTCCGCTCGATCTGTCGCCGGTCGTCGGCGTTGTGGCTCTCGTGATCATCGGCCGGCTCGTGAACGCGTTGCTCGGCCGGCTCCACTGAAAGGGGAGGCCATGGCTCTCACGCCAGTCGAGATCAGACATCTCAAGCCGCCACGCACGATCGGCCGCGGCTACAACCGCGCGGCGGTCGACGACATCCTCGGCGAGATCGTCGTCAGCTTCGAGGACGTGTGGCGCGAGCGCGCCGACCTCGCGGACAAGATCGACCAGCTCGAGGCGGACCTCGTGCGATTCCGCGAGCTCGAAGCGTTGTTGCGAACGACCCTCGTCTCCGCCGAAAAGGCTGCCGTCACGCTCAAGGAGCAGGCACGCAAGGAAGCCGACCTGATCGTCGAGGAGGCCCGTTCCGAAGCCCGCTCGATCACGCGTCGCGCGCGGTCCGACCACGACAGGCTGCTTGGCGAGGTGCGGAGGATGAGGTCGCTGCTTCGTGCGGCGCTCGCAGTCGTCGAGGACGAACCGCCAGCGCAGGAAGCCGAGGCCGCGTAGAGCCCGAGGCTAGACTCATGCCATGACGGCCACGCGCGTGCGACTGCGTGTCTCACCCGGTGCGCGACGAACGCGAGTCGTCGGTCGACACGGCGACGCGTGGAAGGTCCGTGTCGCCGCGCCACCTGAAGATGGACGCGCGAACGACGCGCTCGTCAGGCTGCTCGCCGACACACTCGCGCTGTCGCGCGAATCCGTCCGCGTCGTTTCGGGCCACGGCGCCCGGGACAAGATCGTCGAGCTGACGGGGATCGACCCGCCGAACGTCGAACGGCGCCTCGCGACGGCGTCCGGAAAGGAGGTCGTGTGAGCGCGCTCGACACCGATCGGTTCAAGGAGTCGCTTCTCAGTGAGCGGCAGCGTGTCAAGGCGGCGCTCGACAATCTCCACGACGAGCATCCGGGCTCGATGAGCGACGAGACGGGTGAGGACGCGGTCTACGACAACCATCTCGCCGATACGGCGACCGACACGTACGACCGCGAGCTCGACTACACGCTGGGCGAGAACGCCGAGCACGTGCTCCAGGAGATCGACGCTGCGCTCGGGCGGATCGAACAAGGGACGTACGGGTCGTGTACGCGTTGCGGCAAGCCGATCGCACCCGAGCGGCTCGAGGCGCGCCCGTGGGCGACGCTCGACATCGACTGCCAGCGCCAGCTCGAGGGCAGGTGAGCGAGCCCGCACGCTCCGCCGACGTCCGCGTCGGGTCGGCGACCGACGGGCTGACGCCGATCTCGGTCGCCGAGCGGCAGCTCGGGGCGGGGTGGTCGCAGTGGGTGAGCCTCGCGTGCGTCGCGCTCGCCGCGCTCGCGGCGGATCAACTGACAAAAGCGATCGTGACCTCGCGGCTCGAGCTGAACGACGCGTCGCACGTCGTCGGCCCGTTCTCGATCCACCACGTGCAGAATTCCGGCATCGCTTTCGGCTTCTTTGCGAGCGCGACGTCGCTCGTGATCCTGCTGACCGCGGGAGCCGTCGCGTGGATGCTCTATTTTTTCGCGCGCTCCGGCTCGCGTCATCCCGTGTTGCCGGTCGCGCTCGGGCTCGTCATCGGCGGCAGCGTCTCGAACCTCGTCGATCGCGTCCGGCTCGGTCACGTCACCGACTTCCTCGACTTCAAATACTGGCCCGCGTTCAACCTCGCGGACACGTTCATCGTCGTCGGCGTGGCGATTCTCTTGCTCGCCTTGCTCGGCGCGGACGGCGAGTCAGCGCGCCCAACGCGCGTGCGTGAAGCGACGCGTTCCTGACGACGCCGCGGGCGCGCGGCTCGATCGCTTCCTCGCGTCGCTCCCCGAGATAGGCGCGCGGGGCGCCGCGGAGCGGCTGCTCGCGTCGGGCGCGGTGCGCGTCGACGGCGCAGCGCGCGCGAAGAGCTTCAAGCTCGCGGGCGGCGAGGAGATCGAGTTCGAGGCGCCGGCGCAGCACGAGACGCTCGTGCCGGAGGAGATGCCGCTCCGCCTCGCGTGGGAGGACGACCACCTCCTCGTCGTGGACAAACCCGCGGGGATTGTCGTGCATCCCGCTCCGGGCCACAGCAGCGGCACGCTCGTCCACGGCCTGCTCGGCCACGCAGCGGCGGGCGGCGAAGACGACCGGCCGGGCATCGTCCACCGGCTCGACCGTGACACCTCGGGTCTGATGGTGGTCGCGCGCTCCGAAGAGGCGCACCGTCGCCTCCAGGCGCTCGTGCGCCGCCGCGAGCTCGACCGCCGCTACCTCGCGCTCGTCGTCGGGCGACCGCGGTCGCGACGGGGCCGGATCGAGGCGCCGATCGGGCGCGACCGACGCGATCCGCTCCGCCAGTCGCTCTCGACCGACGCTCCGCGCGACGCGATCACGCACTTCGAAGTCGTCGAGCTCCTGCCGCGCCACGCCTTGTTGGATGTGCGGCTCGAAACGGGCCGGACGCATCAGATCCGCGTGCATCTCGCGGCGATCGACCTGCCGGTCGCGGGCGATCCGGTCTACGGGCGCCCGCTCGAGCTCGGCCTCGAGCGGCAGTTCCTGCATGCGGCGCGGCTCGCGTTCGTGCACCCGTTCACGGGCGAGCGCGTCGACACCGATTCGCCGCTGCCGGCGGACCTTGCGGGCACGCTCGAGCGTGCGCGGGATCAGCGCGCAGCTTTTGCCTCGTAGAGGCGGGCGTCGGCCAGCCGGAACAGCTCGTCCGCGCTTGTCGCGTCCGTCGGGGAGTGCGCGACGCCTGCGCTGAACGAGAGGTCCTCGAACTCCGCCGCCCGCGCGCGAAGCCGTTCGAGGAAGCGCGCAGCCGCGTTCGGATTCGCGTGGATCAGGACGACTGCGAACTCGTCGCCGCCCATGCGGCCCGCGAGGTCCGACCCGCGCCGCTCGTCCTCGATCACGCGCGCGAGCTCGCGCAGGACGCGGTCGCCCTCGGGATGGCCGCGCGTGTCGTTGATCGCCTTGAAGCGGTCGACATCCAGCGCGACGAGCGACAGGCCCGTCGCGTAGCGCTGCGCGCGGTCGAGCTCGAGCGCCAGCCCCTGCGTGAACGCCTGGTGGTTCAACAGGCCGGTCAGCGGATCCCGCCGCGCCTGCTCGGCGAGCTCGAGCGTCGCACGGTCGAAATAGGCGACGACGCACTCGGTGACGAGGCGGTCGATCGTGTCGTTCAGCCGCCGCTCGATCACGAGGACGTCCTCGGTCTCGAGGGCGGACGTCCAGCGCGCGACGAAGCGCCACAGCACGCGTCGCAGCAGCAGGAACTCGGTCACGACCTCCCGGGGGGCGAACCCGAGCTCCTCGCGGACCCGGGCGTGGTCGCGGACGAGCGCGGCGAGCCCGCCGCCGCGGCGCAGGCGGTCCGGCTCGGGCTCGCCGAGCTGCCGACCGAGCTCGTCGATGAACGTGGGGACGTCGCCGAGCTGGCCGTCGCGGCCGAGCCGTCCGAGCGACGGGATCTCGTCGTCGGCAAGCCCTTCCTCGACGACCTCGAGCGCCAGGTCCTGCGCAGAGCGGTGGATCTCCTCCGCGAGCCGTACGAGCACGAGTGGCTCCGACCCGGGCTCAGGCACGGGACCAGGATACGGGTCTCGGCTAGGATGCAGGCCGTTTCCGCACCCGACCCGGCGCTTTCGCACGGGTGGGGGTGCCGGCGTTCGACGGACGCCGGTTCCGCCCGCGCCCCGCCGGCAGCACGCACCTCAACCGAAAGGAAGTTCTATGTCCGTCGTCTCCATGCGCGAGCTCTTGGAGGCCGGAGTCCACTTCGGCCACCAGACGCGACGCTGGAACCCGAAAATGCGCCGCTTCATCTTCACGGAGCGAGGCGGGATCTACATCATCGACCTCCAGAAGACGCTGGAGCTGCTCGAGGAGGCGCACGCGTTCGCGCGGAACCTCGCGGAACGTAACGGCTCGATCCTCTTCGTCGGCACGAAGAAGCAGAGCCAGACCGCAGTCGAAGAGCAGGCGAAGCGGGTCGGCATGCCGTACGTCTCGCACCGGTGGCTCGGCGGCCTGCTGACGAACTGGCGGACGATCTCCGCCCGGATCGACCGGCTCCACGAGCTGCGCCGCCTGAAGGAGGACGGCCAGCTCGACCTGCTGCCGGCGAAGGAGCGCATCTCGATGATGGGCGAGCTCGAGAAGCTCGACGAGAACCTCGGTGGCGTCGCCGACATGAAGAAGCAGCCCGACGCGGTCTTCATCGTCGACCTGCGCAAGGAGCAGCTCGCGGTCCGCGAGGCCCGCCGGCTGGGGCTGCCGATCGTCGCCCTCGTCGACACGAACTGCGACCCCGACGAGGCGGACTACGTCATTCCCGGCAACGACGACGCGATCCGTTCGTGCGATCTGATCGTCCGCGTCCTCGCCGACGGCATCGCCGCGGGGCAGCAGAAGGCGTCGCCGTCCGATTTCGCGCGGGCGGGGACGAACGGCGGCGGCGCGCCCGCCGACGGTGGGCCTGCGGCGTCCGACGCCGCGCCGGCCGACGAGCCGACCGTTCCCGAGGGCGACTACGAGCAGGTGTCACCGGGCGAGGAGCCCGTGGCCGAGGCACCGGCCGCCGAGGCACCCGTCGCTGACGCGCCCGCGGCAGAGGCGCCGGCGGCAGAGGCGCCGGCCGCTGAGGCGCCCGCCGGAGACGCGCCCGCCGCTGAAGCGCCGACCGACCAGCAGGAGGCGGGGGCGGATGGCTGAGATCTCGGCCGCGCTCGTCAAGGAGCTACGCGACCAGACCGGCGCGCCGATGATGGACTGCAAGCGCGCTCTGCAGGAGACGAACGGCGACATGGATGCCGCGGTGCGCGTGCTCCGGGAGAAGGGGATGGCCGGAGCGGCGAAGCGCGCCGAGCGTGAGACACCCGAGGGCAAGGTCGGGTACCGGCTCGCGGACGACAATCGCCGCGGGACGATGGTCGCCGTCGGCTGCGAGACCGAGCCCGTCTCGAACAACGACGAGTTCCTCGCGTTCGCCAAGAAGGTGCTCGAAACCGTCGAGGCCGAAGGCCCGGGCGCCGAGGCAGCTCTGGAGGAGGAGCGCGCACAGCTCGCCGGACGGCTCGGCGAGAACATCGTCGTCACCGGCGCAGCGCGCTTCGAGGCCGTCGACGGCGCCCGCATCGCCGCGTACGCCCATCCGCCTCGGAACAAGATCGGCGTGCTGCTCCAGATGCGGGGCGGCTCCGAGGAGCTCGGGCGGAAGGTCGCGATGCACGTCGCGGCGATGAAGCCGAGCTGGATCGGGCGTGACGACGTGCCCGAGGACACGGTCACGCAGGAGCGCGAGATCTACGCCGCGTCGGACGAGGTGCAGTCGAAGCCCGAGCAGGCGCGGGACAAGATCGTCGAGGGCATGCTGAACAAGCGGTTCTTCGGCGCGAATGTGCTGACCGACCAGGAATGGATCCACGACTCGTCCAGGAAGGTCGGCCAGGCGCTCGCCGACGAAGGCGCCGAAGTGCTCGAGTTCGAGCGCTTCGAGCTGAGCGCGTGACGGCGCAGAGCCAAGGGACGGTTGTCGTTACCGGCGACGACGATCGGCCCGTGTTCCGACGCATCCTCCTGAAGCTGTCGGGCGAGTCGTTGATGGGCGCGCGCGACTACGGGATGGACCGGGCGACGATCGACGCCGTCGCCGAGGAGATCGTGGGCGTCGCCGCCGCCGGTGTCGAAATCGCGCTCGTCGTGGGGGCGGGCAACATCTACCGCGGCATGGCGGCTGCCGCGGAGGGGATGGACCGCGCGACCGCGGATTACGCCGGCATGCTCGCGACCGTCCTGAACTCGGTCGCGCTCCAGGACGCGCTCGAGGACCGCGGTGCTCACACGCGCATCCTGTCGGCGCTCGAGGTGAAGGAAGTGGCGGAGCCGTACATCCGCCGGCGCGCGATCCGCCACCTCGAGAAGGGCCGGATCGTCATCTTCGCCGCCGGGACCGGCAATCCGTTCTTCACGACGGACACCGCGGCCGCGCTCCGCGCGCTCGAGATCAACGCCGACGCGATCCTGATGGCGAAGCACGGCACGACGGGCGTGTACGGCGGCGATCCGCGCGTCGATCCGACGGCGCAGTTCCTGCCCGAGCTCACCCATCTCCAGGCAATCGAACGCGGTCTGAAAGTGATGGACACGACCGCGCTGTCGCTGTGCATGGACAACCACCTGCCGATCCACGTGTTCGCGCTCGCCGACGGCAACATCCGGCGCGTCGTGAACGGCGAACGGATCGGCACGCTGATTTCGACACCGCCCAAGGAGGGACGCTGATGGCGAGCGTGGACGACCTGATGCAGGACGCGGTCCGACGCATGGACGCCTCGATCGAGCACACGAGAAGCGAGTTCAACACCGTCAGGACGGGCCGAGCCTCGGCCGCGCTGCTCGACCGGATCCAGATCGACTACTACGGCACGGCGACGCCGCTGAAGCAACTCGCGACGATCAACGTCCCGGAGCCGCGGATGCTCACCGTGCAGCCGTTCGACCCGACGTCGATCCGAGCGATCGAGAAGGCGATCCAGGAGTCCGACCTCGGCCTCACGCCGTCGAACGACGGCAAGCTCATCCGCCTCCCGATGCCGCAGCCGAACGAGGAGCGGCGGCGCGAGCTCGTCAAGGTCGTCCGCAAGCTCGCAGAGGAGGGGAAGGTCGCGGTGCGAAACGTGCGGCGGGACGTCATGCAGCACCTGCAGGAGCTGACGAAGAACCACGAGATCGGCGACGACGACGAGCGCCGCGCCGAGGAGCGCGTGCAGAAGCTGACCGACGACCACACGAAGGGCATCGACGACCTGCTGAAGCACAAAGAAGCGGAGATCATGGAGGTCTAGGGCCGCGAAAATGCCGCGCATTTTCCGCGGAGTGGGGGCGAGGCACCTTCGCTTCGCTCCGTCGAGTGAAAGAAGATCGAAGACTGAGCCTCCTGACGAAGATCCGAACGCTGCGGCAGGTTCGTCCCGCGGCCGAACCCGACCTTCCGAACGCCGCGCGTGCGGTCGCGATCGTCATGGACGGCAACGGCCGGTGGGCGCGACGGCGCGGCCTGCCCGTCGCCGCCGGCCACCGCGCCGGCACGAAGGCCCTCCGCCGCACCGTCGAGGCTGCGATCGACCTCGGCGTCGAGTCGCTGGCCGTCTACGCGTTCTCGACCGAGAACTGGACGCGGCCGCCCGACGAGGTCGACGCGTTGATGGAGCTCTTCCCGGAGACGATCGATCGGGAGCTCCGTGACCTCGCCGATCAGGGCGTGCGCACGCGCTTCATCGGCCGCCGCGACCGCGCCTCGCAGGGCCTGCAGCGGAAGATGGACGAGCTCGAGCGTGAGACAGCGCAGAAGACGACCTTCCACCTGTGGATCGCCTTCGACTACGGCGGACGCGCGGAGATCGTCGAGGCGGCACGTCGTGCCGCGGCGGCCGGCCACGAGCTCGACGAGGCGAGTTTCCACTCGTTCCTGTACGCCCCCGAGATGCCGGATCCCGATCTCGTCATCCGCACGTCGGGCGAGCTCCGGATCTCGAACTTCCTCCTCTGGCAGTCGGCGTACGCAGAGCTCGCTTTCGTCGACACGCTGTGGCCCGACTTCGGCGAAGAGCAGCTCCGCTCGGCACTCGATGACTACGCCAGCCGCAGGCGCCGCTTCGGCGGGCGATGAGCCGCGCGTGAGCCCGCTCGTGTCGCGGGTCGTCGTCGCGGTCGTCGGTCTCCCGCTCGTCCTCGGCGTCCTCTATCTCGGAGGCTGGTGGCTGTTCGCTCTCGCAACGGTCGCCGCGATCCTCGCCGTGCACGAGTACGCGCGAATGGTCCGCTCGCTCCGTCCGCTCGTGCTCGCGGCGTATGCCGGCGTCCTGCTCGCGTTGCTCGGCGCGCGGCTCGGCGGGGTCGACTGGACGGTTGCCGGCGTCTTCGTGTCACTGCCGCTGGCGTTCGTCCTGCACTGGGTCGCATCGACGCGCCAGACGGCGACCGTCGCGATCTCGACGACCGTCCTCGGCGCTGTGTGGATCGGCCTCGGGTTGGCGCACGTGATCTTGATCCGCGCGATTCCCGACAACGGACGACTCGCGATCTTCACCGTCGTGCTCGCCATCTTCGCCGGTGACATCGCGGCGTTCTTCGCCGGCCGCATGGTCGGACGCCACCGCCTCGCGCCGACGATCTCGCCGGGAAAGACGTGGGAAGGGTTCGTCTTCGGTGCGGCTGCGACCGTCTTCGTCGCGTTCGTCGCGCTGTACAAGCAGCACTACGTGTCGATTGCCGACTCGATCGTGCTCGGCATCGTCATCGCCGTCGCGGGGCCGCTCGGCGACCTGTTCGAGTCGGCGCTGAAACGTGACATGCAGGTGAAGGACTCCGGGCGCCTGCTCGCCGGACACGGCGGCATGCTGGACCGCCTCGACGCGCCCCTGTTTGCCGCCGTCGCCTCCTATTACGTCCTGCGCGCCTTCGGCGCCGCCTAGCGCGGCTTGGCGTACCTCACCTCTCGTGTCGGGACGCCGAGATGCTGCCCGGTTCGCTCGCTCCCGTCGGCGGTCCACCCCGCAGCCTCGTAGAACCGCCGCGCGCGCGGGTTGTCGTCCAGCACCCACAACGTCGCACGCTCGTAGTCGTGTAAGCGCAGCCATTCCTCACCGGCGTCGATCAGGTCGCGCCCGTCGCCGCTGCCCCACCGGTCGGGGTCGACGTAGATCGCGTACAGCTCGCCGTCACCTGCGGCGTCGGGGCTCGGGCCGACGCTGACGAAGCCGCTGATCGCGTCGTTCGACTCGGTGACGAAGATGCCCACGTCGCTCCTGGGCAGGAAGTCGCTCCAGAGCTGCACTCTCCGCCTCACCGACAGATTGGCGAGCCGGTCAGCAGGAAAAACGTGCGTGTATGACGCTTGCCACGACCGGACGTGAACCCGCGCGATCCCCTCCGCGTCCTCGAGTCGCGCGCGGCGGATCATCCGCGCGAACCTACACTGGGATCGTGAAGCGGATCGCCCTCCTCGGAGCCACGGGCTCCATCGGCCGTCAGGCGATCGAGGTGATCGACGGCGATCCCGAGCTCGAGCTCGCCGCGGCGATGTCGGGGACGCAGCCGGTCGACGGCCTTGCGCCGCTGACGCAGGTCGGCGGCGACCCGAGGGAGCTGTTGGAGCGGGCGGAGCCGGATCTCGTCCTCAACGCTGTCGTCGGGTTCGCCGGCCTACCGGCGACGCTCTGGGCGCTCGAGCGCGGAATTCCGCTCGCGCTCGCCAACAAGGAGAGCCTGGTCGCGGCGGGCGAGCTCGCGCTCGCCGCGCAGGAGCGCGGCGGGGGCCCGTTGCTTCCCGTCGACAGCGAGCACTCGGCGGCGTTCCAGTGCCTCGAGGGACGCAGGCAGGAGCAGGTGCACTCCCTCGTCCTGACCGCGTCGGGCGGCCCGTTCCGCGGCCGGACGCGCGACGAGCTGGCGGACGTGACGCCGACCGAGGCGCTCGCGCACCCGACGTGGAACATGGGCCCGAAGATCACGGTCGACTCGGCGACGCTCGCAAACAAAGGTCTCGAGCTGATCGAGGCCCACTTCCTGTTTCGGCTTCCCTACGGCCAGATCGACGTCGTCGTCCACCCGACGTCGATCGTGCACGCGCTCGTGCGCTTCCGGGACGGCGCCGCGCTGGCGCATCTCGGCTACCCCGACATGCGGGTCCCGATCTCGTACGCGCTCAGCTACCCGAGGCGTGCGGCGACGGTGGTTCCGCCACTCGATCTCGCAGCGGGGCTGACACTCGAGTTCCATGCACCGGACGACGAGACGTTCCCGTTGCTTGCACTCGCACGCGACGCGGGCGAGCGCGGCGGCACGTATCCCTGTGCGTACAACGCGGCGAACGAGGTCGCGGTGGCGGCGTTCCTCGACGCTCGTTTGCCCTTCCTCGCGATTGCCGACGTGGTCGAGGAGACGCTCGCCGCGGTCGACGGCGCACCGGCGCGCGATCTCGCGGACCTGGTCGAGGCCGACGCGAACGCGCGCGCGCTCGCCGAACGGAGCCTCGCTCCCGCCTGATGAACATCACGATCGCGATCATCGGCCTCGCCGTTCTGATCCTCCTTCACGAGGCAGGGCACTTCTTCGTCGCGCGGGCGGTCGGGATGAGCCCGCGGCGCTTCTACCTCGGCTTTCCGCCGGCGATCGTGAAGCTGCGGCGCAAGGGGATCGAGTACGGGATCGGGGCGATCCCGCTCGGCGGCTACGTGAAGATCCCTGGGATGCACCGGCCGGCGCCCTCGGATCTCGACGTGCAGTTCGGGCCGGCCGTCGAGGAGCAACCGCAGGTGTTTCCGAAGGTCGCGCGCGTCCGCCGCGCGCTCGAGGCCGGCGATCTCGACGGTGCGCGCTCGTCGCTGCCCGCACTCGAGGAGCAGGTCGACGCCGCAACCCTGACCCCCTCCGCCGAGCGCGCGGCGCGACGCGGGCTGAACGAGCTGAAGGACGGGCTCGGCAGCGACGCCTACTGGCGGCAGCGAACATCGAAGCGGATCGCGGTCATCTTCGCCGGCCCCGGGATGAACATCCTCGTCGCGCTGCTGCTGCCTGCGATCGCCTACATGGTCGGCGCACCGGGCGATCCGGTGCGCTCGGTCAAGCACGTCGAGGCGGGAAAGCCCGCCGCACAGATGGGCCTGCACGAGGGCGATACGGTCGTCGAGGTCGACAACGCTCCGACGCCGGATTTCGACGCTGTCTCCCACGCGATCCGAGGGAGCGGCGGCAAGGCGATCACCGTCGTCGTCCTGCGGGACGGCCGGCGTGTGCGACTCGGGCCGGCGAAGCCGACGCGGATCGGGGGCCACTACGCGCTCGGCTTCAACCCGAACTGGAGCGAGAATCGCATGAGCTTGCCGGCGGCATTCAGCAGGAGCGCCGGCGACAACTGGGCGGCGACGAAGGCGACGGCCACGTTCCTGCCGCGCCTGTTCACCGGCTCGGGACGGAAGGACGTCTCCAGCACCGTCGGAATCGTCGACTATTCGAGCCAGGCCGTCGGGATCAACTTCGCGCTCTTTCTCCAGATCCTCGGCCTGATCAGCCTCTCGCTCGCACTGCTGAACCTGCTGCCCTTGCTGCCGCTCGACGGCGGCCACATCCTGTTCTCGATCATCGAGGGCCTCCGCGGCCGCGCCGTCGGCCGCGAGGTCTACGAACGCGTCTCGGCGGTCGGGATCGCCCTGTTCCTGATCCTCATGTTCATCGGCCTTTCGAACGACATCGGCCGCCTCGGTGGGGGCTAGACTCGGCGCGAATGGCGTCTGAGCGACAGATTTCGGTCGGCGGCGTCCCCGTCGGGGGCGGTGCGCCTGTCGTCGTGCAGTCGATGACTCTGACGAAGACGCACGACGTCGAGGCGACCACCGCGCAGATCGCCGCGCTCGCGTCCGCGGGCTGTGAGGTCGTCCGTTGCGCCGTCCCGAAGACGGAGGACGCGGAGGCGCTCGCCAGGATCGTGCGCTTCTCGCCGATCCCCGTCATCGCCGACATCCACTTCAAT
>JBJMJS010000057.1:0-15987 GCA_045806225.1 Gaiellaceae bacterium | reverse complement strand
GTGTTCTACGGTGCGGCACGCAGCGAAGCTGCGAACACTCACGGTCTCGACGTCCACATCGTCGGCGCAGGCAACTCGGCAGGACAGGCGGCGATGTTCTTCGCGAACCACGCGCGGAGCGTCACGATTCTCTGCCGGGGAACGACGCTCGCGAAAACGATGTCTCGGTATCTGATCGACCAGCTCGCCGCCCAGCCGAACGTCGAGGTCGTGTACCGGACCGAGGTCGTTGCCGCCCGCGGGACGGACTCGCTCGCCGCGATCGACGTGCGTGATTCCACCACGGGCGAAACGCGCACGCTCGAATCGGGAGGCCTCTTCCTGTTCATCGGCGCGGACGCGGAGACGGCGTGGCTTCCGCCCGAGATCGCCCTCGACGAGCGCGGCTATGTCCTCACGGGCCGCGACGTCGCCTTCGTCGAGGAGTGGCAGCCCGACCGGGACAGATACCTGCTCGAGACGAGCGTGCCGGGGATCTTCGCTTGCGGGGACGTTCGTTCGGGGCCGGTCAAACGCGTGGCCTCGGCAGTCGGCGAGGGCAGCCTCGCGATCGCGTTCGTGCACCAGTATCTACGAGAGACCGCAACCGTCACGGCTGAAGCCGGCGCCGCAGCAGCCTCGTAGGACCCTCGACCTTTCCGGTCCGGCCTAAAGGGGGATGACGGGCGGCGCTGCGGCAGATACCGTCGGACGAAACCCGATCTGCGCCGCAGGGAGGTTTCGACGACGTGCGGCCGCGATCGCGGGACGCTCAACAACGACTGGATGGAGCGGCAGCGGCTGCGCGCGCGCCGCGGTCCTCGCGCGGGCGCTCGTGGGTCGGCGTGCTTGCCGGTTTCTGCGTGCTGTCGTTCGTCGGCGGCGCGGTCGGCGCAACACCCCGGACCGTCGCGTACGTCGACGGCTCGACGGCATGGTGTTCGAACGGGCCTGGGTCGGGAGCGCACAATCGCCCGTTCTGCACGATCGGTGCGGCGGCGAAGCGGTTGCCGGCTGGGGGGACGGTCGTTGTCGCCTCGGGCGTGTACCCGGAGCGGGTCGTGGTTCCGTACTCCGGGACACGGTCGCACCCGCTCGTCTTCGTTGCTGCGCGGCGCCCGGTGGTCGTCGGCACGGGCCAGGAGAACGGATTTGCGATCCGTGATCGCACGTGGGTTCGCGTCACAGGCTTCACCGTGAGCGGGACGCGCGAATACGGGATCGAGGTTTCCGACTCGTCGCACGTGACGCTTTCGGCGGACCGCGTCAGCTATGCAGGAAAGCCGCTCGCCGGCAAGGCGAAGCATGGAATCCGCCTATCGAACGTCACTGATTCGCTCCTGGCCGGGAACATCGTCGATCACAACACGAACGCCGGGATCGCGCTGGTCGCAGGCTCCACGAGGAACGAGATCCGGGGCAACCGGAGCTACGGCAACGCCAAGGGCTTCGAGCGCGCCGCCGTCGGGATCAGCCTCTACGACGCACCTGCCAACACGATCGACCGGAACATCAGCTTCGACAACGAGGATTCCGGGATCGAGCTCGTCAAATCGCGCGACAATCTCGTCGACAACAACATCACGTACCGGAACGGCGATCACGGCATCGACAACACGAAGCTTTCGACGGGAACGCGGATCCTCGCGAACAGCGTGTACGACAACATCACTGCCGGGATCAACATCGAAGGCGCATCGACCGGCGTCACGCTTGCGAACAACATCAGCGCCGACAACGGCATCGGCAGCCCCCGAACCCACAGCGATATCCGTGTCGACGCGGCATCGGTCGCAGGGACGTCGATGGACTACGACGTCGTCTCGCTCGTCGACCCCGACACGGTCCTAATCTGGAGCTCGATCGGCTACCGGTCGCTGCGCGCGTTCCAGCTCGCGACCGCGGAGGAGTTGCACGGCACAGACGCCAACCCGGGGTGGCGGGATCCCGCGGGCGGCGACTTCCACCTCACGGCCGCCTCACCCGCGATCGACTCGGCCAACTCGCTCGTCCGCGGGCAACCGCTCACCGACTTGACCCGCAAAGACCGAATCGACGACCTCTCCACGCCCAACACGGGCATCGGGCCGCGGCCGTACGACGACCGCGGCGCGTACGAGTACTACTCGGAGACCGGCGGAGGACACTAGACCGACGCTCGACGCACTGCGGCGCGGGCCTCGGGCGGATATCAGCCGGCGGCCGCGCTCGACTGCTCGTCTGCAGACGCGGGAACGAGGCCCTGCCGAGCGAGCGAGATGTGGACCCCTTCGCGCGCCTTGTAGATCCGCCATTTCACGGTCGGCAGCGTGATCTCGAGGATCTCGCCGATCTCGTTGTACGAGAATCCGGCGACGTCGCGCAGCAGAATCGCGAGCTTCAGATCGACATCGAGGTCGTCGATCGCGCGCCACAGGGCATCGACCGTCTCGCCCTGGTCGGCGGGTGGGTCCATCACATGCAGCGTGTCGGCGGAGAGATCGGCCGATCGCGGCCGGCGTTCCTGCGCCCGTAACTCGTCGAGGACGCGATTCTTCGTCACCTGAAAGAGCCACGTCGTGAACTTGGCCTGAAACGAGAAGCGCGGGAGGCTCAGATAGACGCGAAGGAACACCTCTTGTGTGAGGTCTTCCGCCAGCGTGCGGTCTTTGACCAGGCGACGGACGTAGTTGAAAACCATTACCCGGTACGCCTCGACGATCAGCTCGAAGGCGCGCCGATCGCCAAGCTGCGCCTTCCGCACCACCGCGTCGTCGAGATCCGGGACCACGGTGATGATCGTGCCGCGCCGAGAACGTCGCCGAGTGGCCCATTCGTGTCAAACACGCACGGACCGCGGCGCTGACCGTCGACCCTACGAGATGAGGTGAGCGTCGCCGACAGCGGGCGCGCCGAAAGCGGTCATCACGTACCAACGGTCGTCCAGCCGAAACCGGATCGCCTGGAAACCCAGCTCGGCGACCCAGAGCTCGACCGTGCGCAGGAGCACGCCGAGCGCCAGTGGATTGCGATCGAGCACGGCGCGAACCGACCAGGTGCCGTTCTCGAGCTCGACGTAGCCGTCAGACGACTCGAGGAGGTCACACAGGTCGCTCGCCGCCCCTTCCTGTGGCACGTCGAACCAGATGTCGTTGGATTCGCACACGTACGGACCATCGTGCCGAGCACGACCGCCGCGCGTTTAGCTCATTCGGATCTACTTCCTCGGACCTACAGCTAGGCCACTGCCCCACGAGGCCGGCGCGACTCGCTCGTCGCACCGGCCTCCGTCTTGTCAGCTCAGCGGGTCAGCACCCGGGAAGCTTGAAGCTGGCGATTCGCGTCTGCCAGCCGGCCGTCGACGAGTTTTGACCGTCAAGCGTGTAGTACTCGTTCACGTACCAGAACGAACAGTCGTCGACCGGGTCGACCGTCATGTCCGTGTAGTCGCCCCAGCGGGAATTCGTCGTCCTCTGGACACCGGAACCGTTGACGACCGTTCCTTCGCCGAGCGTCATCTGCCCGAGCGGGTCGCCGGCAAGGCGTCCGGTGTAGCGGATGCCCGGAAAAACGTCGGATCCGTTGACGACGCTGTACCCGAGCCCCATGTTGCCCTTCTTGTCCATGGCGATGCTGCCCATCCAGCGGTGGACGCCGTCGCCCGGCGCGTATGTGCCCTGTTGATACAGGCTGTACGCCCCATCACTCGACCGCCTGACCTCGTACCAGCGCTCGCCGGCGACGCCCGGCGTCGCCTCGACCGACTGGCTCGTGACCAGCGACTCGTAGTTCTTGAAGTTCCGGTAGGCGAGGCGGAAGGTCGGCCGCTGCCGGTAGGAGAGGATGTCGAGGTACTGACCCGGATTCGTGATCCCCGGTTGTGGCAGGCAGTCCCGCGCGGTCGGTGCACACGGAAAGATCGAGTCGAACGGCGCCGTGGGGAGCTGCGTGTTCAGCGTCAGCGAAGCGACCTGCGTCGACCGCCATTTCACGTTGAGGTCCCAGATGTTCAGCGCATCGAAAGTGGCTCCGTAATCTGAGTCGTCGTCCTGTGTCCCGATGATCGGGATCGCTGTGTCGGTCTTCGGCTTCTGCTTACCGTCGATGTCAGCGGGCAGCAGGCCGTCGCCTACGAGCGGCAGCATTCCAGCAGCGTTGCCGTCGATGAAGAAACTGGCGGCGCGGGCGGGCTCGCCGTTCACCATCTTGTTCTTCTCCAGCGCGTACACGCCGATTCCGTACTCGACGGTCGGGCCGAACTCACGCGTCGTCAGGACATACGCATCCGTCCAGTTACCGTACTTCGGGTAGTCCGGGAAGAACTGGAAGTTCTGGGTCTGAAAGGCGTAGCGGTAGTAGCTCCCCGTCGGATCACCGGTCGTCGAAACCGCGACGCAGTTCCAGAAAGGCTTGCTCGTGTCGTCAAGCCCGCTCGTCGTGAACTGGGAGAGGATCCAGCGGTCGGTGATCTGGTCGTAGAGGACGACGGGATCGCCGGACGGGTCGGTGCAATCCGGCACGGCAAACCCGCTCCACAGCGTGCCGGTGTCGACCGGCCCGAGCAGCTTGTGGCCACTCTTGTCATAGACGGCAAAGGCGAGGTTGAGCATCTCGACGTAGTTGTTCGGGCCGACCTCGCCGTTCGGGTCGGGCGGGTTCACACGAAAGCCGAAGATGTTGAAGTTGTCCTGGTTGCTCAGTCCTTCGAAGTTCTGCTGAGTCGATGGAATCGTCGCGGGCAGCAGCGCGGACTGGAGAGCGCCGTCACTCGAATGCCCGGTGTCCGCTGCGGAGATCGGGCCGCGGTCGGGTTCGTTTGCCGGGTCGTCAGCGTCAGGAGCGATCCTGCCGGCCGCCAGGTCGCGCAGCGGCGGCGAGACGTCATGCGCCGTGTCGTAGATGACCTTGGGCGTCAGGTTCGCCCCCGGCCGGGCGTTCGACGCGATTGCGGCCGTGCCGCCGGCCGCAGTGCCTGCGCCCATCGTCGCTATCAGAACCCCACCGAGAACTGCCAGCGCACCCGCCAGCTTGATCCTGCGGTGCGCGTTGTGTGACCGTCCGTGCATCGTCCCTCCCTGGTTGCCTGCCACTTGGACCGACCTTATGGCAGCTTTGGAGCGTGCGTCTAGTGGCTGCTGCGCTGTTTGCCGTGGTGCGGGCCGCCGGGGCGGTCGTTGCTCCAGGAAGCGCCTCCGGTCTCCGCGGACTGGTGATGCAAGGTCCAACGAAGCCGGTCTGCCGCGTCGACGAGCCGTGCGAGGAGCCGGCGGCAGGAGTCGTTGTCGAGTTCAAACGTGACGGCAAGGTGGTCGCCGAGGTGAAGACAACGCCGGCGGGCAGGTACTCGGTCGCGCTGCGGGCCGGCTCCTATGACGTCCAGGTCCCCCGCCGCCGCCGGGTCGGAGCCGGACTGTCGCCACGCGTCGTACGCGTACGACGAGGACGGGTCGCGCGCGTCGATTTCCACCTCGACACCGGGTTCCAGTAGTTCTTCCAAGAAACGCCAAGGCACCTTTCGGTGCCTTTGGCAGTAGCGGGGGCGGGGTTTGAACAGACATCAGCGAGCGCATACCGCTTCGCAGAGGTGCGGCCGCTGCCGCTGCGCTAAGAGGCTAGATTCGACAATGGCTCCGTGCCCCAGATCGGCATCAACGTGGGCAAGTCGCAACGAACTCGTCGCGTCCGAAGAACCACCTGATGAAGAAGCTGAACCCGGCGTTGGAATTCCCCACGGCGCGCCGCGATCCGCGTAGCGGCTACACGGTGCACGGTCGCCGGTTCGACGATCCATACGCCTGGCTGGAGCGGCTCGACGACGAAGAGACCGAGGCATGGATCGCGGCGCAGGAGGCCGTCACGCATTCGACGCTGAGCGCGGTGCCGGGGCGCGACTGGCTGCGGGCGGCGGTCGCTCGTGCAAGGCGTTATGCGCAGCTGTCTCCCCCGATCCTCGCCGGACCGAACGGGCGGGAATTCCTCTGGCACGCGGACGCGAGCGACGAGAAGCTCAAGTTCATGCTGCGGCGCGGTAAAGGCGCGCCGCTCGAGGCGGTGCTCGATCCCAACACATGGGCGAGCGACGAGGTGTTGGTGTTCGCTGTCCCGTCGCCCGACGGCGCGCTGGTCGCGTTCGGGAAGTCGGTCGGCGGCGCGCATAACGCGGTCATTCAAGTGCTCGACGTCGAGACGGGACGCGTGCTTTCCGACCGGCCCCGCGGCACCTGTCATGAGGACGAGTCGCCGGCTTGGCGGCCGGATGGCTCAGGGTTCTTCTACGCCGCGTATCCCGAGCCGGGCGAGGTGCCCGCGGGCGATGAGTCGCAATGGCACGCCGTCTACGAGCACCGGCTGGGGTCGAGCGCGCCGCCCCGGCGGATCTTCGGCGACGACCGTGTGAAGCGGTACTGGTGCGCGGTCGAGGTCACCGAGTGCCGCCGCTTCGCCGTCCTCTACAAGTGGGACTTCGTGCACGCGAACGCCGTCTACCTGCTGCGCCTCGCCGACGAAGAGTTGGTACCGGTCGCGCCTGACATGCGCTCCATCAACTACGTACAGGTCGTGGGCGAGAAGCTGCTCGTCCACACGGACCTCGACGCGCCGCGCGGCCGTCTCTGCGTCGCGCCGCTGACCGCGCCGACCGAGTGGCGAACGCTCATCCCGGAGAGCTCGGACACGCTGCAAACGGTCGCCGGCGTCGGCGGGCGGCTCTACGCCGTGTACTCGCAGGCGGCGTCGCATCGCGTGCGCGTCCATGCAGAGGACGGCACGTACCTCCGCGAGCTGGCGCTGCCGGCACTCGGCTCGGTGAATCACACGTCAGGTGGCGGCGTCATCAGCGGCGTCCGCGGCGCGTGGGGCAGCGACGCGGTGTGGGTGGACTTCACGTCGTACGTGCAGCCGCCTTCCGTCTACCGGTACGACTACGAGGCCGACCGCCTGACGCCGTACCACGTACCCGACACCGGCTTGGATGCAGCGGCGTTCGTGACGGATCAGGTCTGGTACGAGTCGCGCGACGGTACGCCGGTGTCGATGTTCATCATCCACCGAAAGGACCTGCCTCGCGACGGGCGCCGGCCCGTACGTCTGAGCGGTTACGGCGGCTTCAACATCTCGGTGCAGCCGACCTTCACGGCGGTTAACGCCGCATGGCTCCAAATGGGCGGCGTGCTCGCCTCCCCCAACATCCGAGGCGGCGGCGAATACGGCCGCGCCTGGCACGAGGCGGCGGTCAAGACGCGGAGGCAAAACGCTTTCGACGACTACATCGCCGCGGCGCGCTGGCTCGTCTCGGCGGGCTACACCACGCCGTCCAGGGTCGTGTCACGCGGCAACAGCAACGGCGGTCTACTCGTCGCCGTCACGGCAATGCAAGCGCCCGACGCCTTTGGGGCGGTCTTTTGCCGCGTGCCGAACCTCGACATGCTCGGGTTTACGAGGTGGGGCTTCCACGACGCCGCGACCGTCGAATTCGGCTCGCCCGACGATCCAGTCGAGGGGCCGTACCTCGCCGGATATTCGCCGTATCACAACGTCCAACCCGATCGCTGCTATCCGGTCATGGCGTTCGTCCCGGCGTTGAACGACCGAGTCGCGCGACCCCACGATGCGCTCAAGATGGTCGCGAAGCTCCAGGCCGAAGCGACGCAGGGCGGTCCCTATTTTCTGCTGCCGCTCCGAGACTCGGGACACGGCGGCGGCACGACGCTGACGGCGCTCATCGAACAAGACGTCGACGAGCTGAGCTTCTACTGCTGGGCGCTTGGCGTCGCACCACCCTCGCGCGGCGAAGCGTCCGGCGCATAGGACCGCTGCTTCGGCCTCGTCCCGCCGCGATCACCGCTATCGGCAAACACGAAAAAGCCCGCAATGCGGGCTTTTCCAGTAGCGGGGGCAGGATTTGAACCTGCGACCTCCGGGTTATGAGCCCGGCGAGCTACCTGACTGCTCCACCCCGCGACGCGGCGTGGAGTATAGCGGCGGCCCTAGCTCGCGGCCAAGCCCGCGGCGGTCAGCGGCAGGCCGTTCGCCGTGCCGATCGCGGCGAGTGAGCCGTCGGCCTCGACGGCCCACCCGTAGACGGTCCCCGTGTCGGCGTGGAGCGCGTAGAGGAACCGGCCGTCGCCCGTCAGGGCCTCGTCGCGCAGACCCGGCTCGCCGTCGACCGTCGTCGCGGCGACGGCCTCGCGCAGCTCGATGCTGCCGTCGTCGCCGATCGCGTACGACGAGATCGTCCCGTCGCCGAAGTTCGTCACGTACGCGGTTCGACCGTCGTTGCCGATCACGGCCCAGCACACCTCGCTGCGGGTGCTGCCGACCGCGCCGCTCACAGGCGAGAGACCCTCGCCGCGGAGCCGGTACGACGACGCGGAAGCCTTGCCGGCCTGCGCACCGGCCGCCTCGGTCACGACGACCGTCCCGTCGGCGCGGATGTCGAACCCGTACGGCGTCATGCCCGAGGAGCCCTGCCGCCGCGGGGTGCCCGCGATGAACCGCTCGTCCAGCGCGAGCACGTGGATCGCGTCCGCCCGGTCGGTGACGAGCAGTGTGCGGCCGTCGGGTGCGAACGCGATCTGCGCCGGGTCGCTTCCGTTACCGAGCTCGCGGCGTGAGCCTTCGAGTTGCGCGAACCGCCTGCCGTCGAACTGGAAGCCGTTGACGTTCGGACTGCCGGAGGTGTTGAGGACATAGACGTGCTCCTCGTGAACCGCGACGCTCCGCGGCGCACCGCCGCCCGAGCGCACGATGTCGACTACGGCGAGCGTGCCGCCGGTCACGGCGAAGACGGTGAGCTCGTTGCTGCCGGCGTTTGTCACGAACAGGTTGTCGCCATGCAAGGCGACCGAGCTCTGCGACGGCAGATGCGCGGTTCCCGATCCTTTGCCGCCCGTCAGGTACGAGCCGAGCCGCTCGAGTCGGCCGTCGTCGTCGTGGCGGTACACCACGACCTCGTTCGCGTCGGAGTCGTTCGTCTGCACGTACACGTAGCCCTGCATGGTCGTTCTCCCTTCGTCTCCCGATGTTGTGCACGTACCGTCCCGCGACGGCGTCATGCGTTACACCGAGCTACGGAGAACGTGCGCCGGCCCCCGCGTAGGCCGGCTCGGCGCCGCGGACGCGGAACGGCGCTGTCGACGCGAATCCGAGCGCCATCACGAGCGCGCCTGCCACCGCGTCGAAGATGAAGTGGTTTCCGGTCACGACGACCGTGAGGAGGACCGCGCTCGGATAGAGGATCCCTCCGAGTCGCGCGAGCCACGTTCGGCCGTACAGGAGCAGACCGGCGCCGAGCGCGATCGCCCAGCCCGCGTGGAGGCTCGGAACGGCCGCGACGGGGTTCGAAAACCGCTCGTGATGCGGCTCGCCAATGTTCACGTGGGAGTACATCTCCACCGTGTCCTTGATCCCGATGTGCGCGAGGCGCGGCGGCGCGGTCGGATACCGCCAGTGGATGACGAGCGCGATCGCCGTTCCGAGCAGGAACCCATCGCGGAAGATTGCGAACCCCTCGCGGTCGCGCCAGTAGAGCCACACGAAAAACGCGCCCGTGACGATGAAGTGCGACGAGATGTAGAACCAGTTCATCGCGTGGACGAGGTTCGGAACCTGCAGGAACGTGCGTTGGACCGCCCCCTCCCACTCGATGTGCAACGCACGCTCGAGATGCACGACGTGCTGTGCGTTCGCGACCGCGCGCGGCCAATCGGTCGGGATCAGTCGCCGCAAAACGCGATACGTCTCGGCGAGCCCGATCACGAGCGTGATCTGGAGCACCGGGTCGAGCTGTCGAAGGATGAGTCGCGGCCGTCTCACGGCGCAGAAATGTACCGGTAGCATCGGCGGCGTGACCCGCGTCGCCGCGGTCGATCTCGGGACCAATTCCACCCGTCTCCTCGTCGCCGACGTGGCCGACGGGCGTGTCGCGGAAGTGGCACGCGAGACCCGCGTGACGCGTCTCGGCGAGGGCGTCGACGTCCGCCGGAAGCTCCTCCCCGTTCCGATCGCGCGCGTGCGCAACGTCCTGACGGACTTCCGCCGAGAGGTCGAAAGCCTCGGCGCCGAGCGAACGCTCGCGATTGCGACGAGCGCCGTCCGCGACGCCGAGAACGGTGAAGCTTTTCTGGGTGAGGTCGAGTGGTCGTACGGCTTCGCGACGCGCCTCTTGTCGGGTCACGACGAAGCGCTGATGACGTATCGCGGCGTGACGTCCGAACGCTCGTTGGCAGGCGCAACAGTGATCGTCGACCTCGGCGGCGGATCGACGGAGCTCGTCGCGGCAGCCCAGGACGGTGTCGCCTGGCACGACAGTCTCGACATCGGTTCGGTCCGCCTGACCGAGCGGTTTCTCCACAGCGATCCGCCGAGCGCCGACGAGCTCGAAGCGTGCGCGGCGGCCGTGCGCGCGCTCCTCGCCGAACGCGTACCCGATGCAGTTCGGACGACCGCGCGCGCCGCGATCGGCGTCGCCGGGACGATCACGTCGCTTGCAGCACTCGATCTCGGGCTGGCGGAGTACGAATCCGACCGGGTCCACGAGCACGTCCTTTCACGCGCGGCGTTGCACGAGCAGCTCGACCGCCTTGCGACCGTTCCCGTCGCGGAGCGCCGTGCGCTCCGACCGCTCGATCCGGAGCGGGCACCGGTCATCGTCGCGGGCGCGCTGATCGTCACCGAGATCGTCGAGTTCCTCGGCCTCGACGGGATCGAGGTCAGCGAGCGCGACATCCTCGACGGCGCCGCGCTTGCAGCGGCGGAGCTGCCGGTTGCCGAGGAAGGCGCGGCGCCTCCCGGCGCGTACACGTGTTGCTGACCGACTGCTAGGCGTCCAGCTCGGGCGGCGGCTCGTCCTCTGCGAGCCGGCGCTGCAACACGCTCCGCGACAGCACACCGACGAGGCGGCCGCCTTCGACGACCGGTACGCGTTCGAGGTCGTGCTCCTCGAGCGCGCGGAACGCATCGTCGAGCGAAAGCGACGCGTCGAGCGTGAAGAGCGGCGGCTCCGCGATCGCGGCGACCGGCGTCGAGCGAGGGTCGAGCCCGGTGGCGACGACCTCGCGCACCAGAGTCTTCCGCGTGATCACGCCGACGAGGTTTCCGTCGTCGCAGACGAGAACCGCGCGCACCGCGGGGTCGGACAACCGCTCCCCCGCCTCCTGCGCCGTCGCGGCGGCGTCGAGCGTCCCGGGCTCCGGAACCATCGCGTCGCGGACGTGCTGTGCGCTCACGGGTAGATCCCCCGCGCCTTCAGCGCCGCCGCGACTTCGTTGATCCCGGCGACGAGCGCGGCCTGTCGCAACGAGATGCCCTTGGCGTCGGCGAGCGCCCAGACACGGTCGAACGCGTCGCCCAGCTTCTCCGCCAGCCGCGCGCGGATCTCGTCGCGCGTCCAGAACAACCGGCCAAGATCCTGGACCCACTCGAAGTAGGAGACGGTGACCCCACCGGCATTCGTCAGGACGTCCGGGAGGATCGGGATCCCGCGGTCGGCGAGGATCGCGTCCGCTTCGATCGAGGTCGGCCCGTTCGCGCCCTCCACGATCATGCGCGCGTCGATCCGGCCGGCGTTTTCCGCGGTCAACTGGTCCTCGAGCGCTGCGAGTACGAGGATGTCGCACGGCAGCTCGAGCAGGTCTGCGTTACTCACGTGCTCGGCCGGGAAGTCCTCGAGCGAACCGTGCGCCGCGACCCACGCGCGCGCCGCCTCGAGGTCGAGGCCTCCGGGCTCGTGGATCCCCCCCGAGACATCGGACACGGCGACGACCGACGCGCCCTTCGCGACGAGCTCCTGCGCGGCGATTCCGCCGACGTTCCCGAAGCCCTGGACGACGCAGCGCTGACCGGCGAGCGTCCAGCCGAGCCGTCCGCACGCGCGCTCGATCACCATTACGACGCCGGCGCCCGTCGCCTCGCGCCGGAAGAGCGAGCCGCCGAGGGCGATCGGCTTGCCGGTCACGATCTCCGGGACCGCATGTCCGACCTGCATCGAGTAGGTGTCCATCATCCACGCCATCGTCTGCTCGTTGGTCGCCATGTCCGGCGCCGGGATGTCCTCCTGCGGACCGATCACGCCCATCAGCTCGGCTGTGTAGCGCCGGGTCAGGCGCTGGAGCTCAGCGGGCGACAGGCCGCGCGGATTGCAGCGGATCCCACCCTTCGCGCCGCCGTACGGCAGGCGTAGGAGCGCGCACTTCCAGGTCATCCAGACCGCGAGCGCCGCGCACTCGCCGAGCGTGACATGCGGGTCGTAACGAATGCCGCCCTTCGTCGGCCCGAGGACGCTCGAGTGCTGGACCCGATACGCCGGAAAAACCTCGACATGCCCGGTGTCGCGACGGACGGGCACGGCGACCATCACGGCCCGCTCGGGTGAGCTCAGCCTGGCGATGATCGACTCGTTGACCTCCGCGTACGGGATGGCCTGCTCGAACTGTGCGAGCGCGGTCCTGAAAAGCGGCGTATCCCATTCGAGCTGCGCCTCCTGGGCTGGCAGCTCCTCGATCCTGGCCACGAACGGAGTCTAGGCGGAGGCGCGGTATAGGCGGCGGCGTCCCGTCGTCCTACACTTGGTTCGCCATGTCCGCCTGGACCTGCGCGTCATGCGGCGGCGACAACCCGGACGGTACGCGCTTCTGCGGCCATTGCGGCGCGCCCGCCGACCAGCCGGCGACGACGGCTGAGTCGACCACGGACCAGGACGTCGCGCAGGCACTGCGGAGCTTCGTCGCGGGGCCGGTCGCGGACCGGCTCGTCGAGGCCGGCGGGACGCTCCCGGAAGAACGGCGGCTGATCACGGCGCTCTTCGCCGACGTATCGGGGTTCACGGCGCTCGCCGACCGGCTCGACCCCGAGCAGCTGCTCGAGGTGATCGACCCGGTCATCTCCGCGCTGTCGAGCGTCGTCGGACGATACGACGGCTACGTCGAGAAGTTCGCCGGCGACGCGCTGATGGCGTTATTCGGCGCGCCCGTCGCCCACGAGGACGACGCGGTGCGCGCGCTGCACGTCGCGCTCGAGATGCACCGCGAGCTCGCGCGCGTCGTCACCGAGCTCGACCACGACGCCGAGTTGACGCTGCACGTCGGCGTGAACACGGGCCACGGGATCGCGCGGATCCTCGGCAGTGAGGCGCGGATGGATTACGCCGTGCTCGGCGACTCGGTCATCCTCGCGCAACGACTCGAATCGGCCGCGCCGCGTGGCGAGACGTATGCCAGCGAAATGACAATGCGGCTCGCCGAGGACATCTTCGAGTTCGAATCGGTCGGCGAGCTCGAGCTGAAAGGGAAGGCGGAGCCGGTTCCGGCGTGGCGGCTGATCGGCCTCCGTGAGACGCGTGCGCGTCGCGCGACTGCGCTGATCGGCCGCGAGCGCGAGCTCGCCGAGCTGGAGTCGGCGCTTGGCGGCGGGACGGTAACGCTGACCGGCGAGCCGGGTGTCGGCAAATCGCACCTCGTCGAAGCGCTGCGTGCAGCCGCCACGGCGCGTGCGGTCGACTGGCTTCCGGCGCGGTGCATTTCGTACGGGGCGGGCCTCGCATACTGGCCGTACGCCGAGCTCCTCCGCGGCGACCCCGCCGCCGAGGCGGTGCCGTATTTCGCGCGGCTACTCGGCGGCCCGGCCGGCCCCGAGCTGGACCGACTCGAGCCGGAAGCGTTTCGCCGTGGCCTGCACGATGCATTCCTGGAGTGGTTCTCGGCGCGTGCGTCCGGCGGCCGCGTGCTCGTTCTCGAAGACGTCCATTGGGCCGACCCGTCATCTGTCGCGTTGACGCGCGAACTCTTGCGCGTCGACGGTCTCGGCGTCGTACTCACCGCGCGGCCGGAGGCGTCGGCAATGCTCGAGGAGCTGACGGAGGATGCAAGCGCACGCCGGATCGTGCTCGGGCCGCTCGATGCTGAGGCCGTCGCCGCGCTCTCGGTGGACGTCCTCGGCGCGCCCGCACCAACCGCCGTCGCCGACTTCGTTCTGTCACGCACCGAGGGCAATCCGTTCTTCGTCAAGGAGTTGCTCCGCGGGCTGCGCGACGCCGGGCTGCTCGTTCGGAACGGAAGCTGGAAGGTGCGTGCGGGATGGGAGGAGGCTGACGTCCCGCCGACGATCGAAGGCGTCCTCGCGGCGCGGATCGATCTGCTTCCGCGTGCTGCGGCGGGGATGCTCGGCACGGCGTCCGTGATCGGCAGGCGGGTGCGCGTGCCGCTGCTCCAGGCGGTCGGCGGCGAGCTCGGCTTGCACGAATCCGTCGACCAACTCGTCGCCGCAGGCCTGCTCGAGCGTTCGACGGACGACAGCGTGGAGGTTCTCTCGTTCCATCATGCGCTCGTTCAGGACGTTGCGTATGCCCGCTTGCTCCGGCGCAACCGCCGCGATCTCCATCGTCGCGTCGCGGACGTGGCGGAGGCGATGTACGGCGCCGGGGACGACGTGATCGACCTCCTTGCGCGCCACCTCTATCTCGGCGAGGCAGGGGAGAAGGCGGTCGCGTATCTCGTTCGCGCAGGCGAGCGTGCAAAACGCCTGTTCGCGAACGCGGAGGCGATCGTCCACTTCGAGCACGCTGCCGAGCTCTCGACCGAGACGGAGATCACGCTCCAACTCGCCGATCTGTACGAGCTCGTCGGGGAATACGACAAGGCGCTCGAGGCGTACGAGCAGGTGCGCGCGACAACGAGCGACGTTCGTGCGTGGCGCGGCCTGGCGGCGACGCATCGAAGGCGCGGTGAGTATTTGCAGGCGTTCCAGACGATCAACGACGCGTTCACGGAGGACGAGTTGCTTCACCAGGACGTCCTGCCGCTCTGGCTCGAGTCAGGCTGGAGCCTGTCGGTGTCCGGCCGGCTCGACGAAGCGGTCGACGTCCTGCTTGCGGCCATCGCGACCGCGGACGGGCGGCGGGACGCGGTCGTCGGCGATCTCCTGCTTCAGCTCGCGCGCGCGGAGACGCTCCGCGGGAACCGCGATGCGGCGATCGAGCACACGCACGGCGCGGAGGCGGTCTTCTCGGCTGGAGACGACGCGCGCGGTCTCGCGCGGACGATGCGGATCCGCGGCGAGGCGGAGGCGCGATCGGGGCGCCTCGACGATGCCGCCGCAACGCTGCGGCGCGGCCTCGAGCTCGCCGAGAGGACGGGGAGCGTCGAGGAGATCGGCGGCTGCCTCATCAACCTCGGCATCGTCGAGTTCGAGCGCGGGGAGCTGGACGAGGCGATCGCGTGCGACCTACGGGCGATCGAGGAGTTCGAACGCGTCGGCCACGGCTCCGGCCGGACGACGGGCTACGCGAACGTCGCGCACAAGCTGGCGGAGGCGGGCCGCCTCGACGAGGCGGAGTCATGGTGCCGCCGAGCGCTCGAGCTCGCCGACCGGATCGGCCATGCCGTGTCGCGCGCCGACGCTACCGACACGCTGGCGGCGATCCACCTGAAGCAGCAGCAGTACCCGGCAGCGGCGGAGCGCGCCGAGGAGGCCGCCTCGCTCTACCTCGCTGCCGGGATGGTCGAGCAGGCGCAGGGCGCGTTCGGCGTCGCCGCGGACGCATGGGAACGCGCCGGCGAGGACGACCGGGCCCGCGCCGCGACGGCGCGGGCCCGTGATCTCGTTACGGCCTAGTTGAAGCCCGTCTGGCCGGGGCCGAGGTTACTCTGCGGCGTTACGAACGAAATGCAGCCGCTGTCCGGCGCGAAGTCGAAGACGCGGTCACCGGACGACGTTGCCGAGATGCAGAACGAGTTCGGCGCTTCTGCCATCGAGGGAATCGTCGCGGTGACGAACGTGATGCCCGTTCCGTCGTTCGCCTGGGCGTCGGCCGTCTTCGTCCCGGTCGTGTGGCCAAAACCGAGAAACGCGTGCGCGCCGGTGTCGGAGTAGACGTTCACGGTGTACAAGACGCCGCGGCACGACGGCGCGGCGGTGCGCAGCGCGAACGTGACCGTTCCCGCCGCGGGGTCGTAGTCGAAGATGCCACTGTCGTTCAGGATGTCGGCGCAGACCGGACCGCCGTGCAGGTCGTCGATCTTGGCCGTGCTTGCCGGC
>JBJMJS010000056.1:0-28160 GCA_045806225.1 Gaiellaceae bacterium | reverse complement strand
TCGAGCTTCGACGCCTTCTTCGGCCACGCGATCCAGAGGCCGTCAGCGGGCGCGAGCGTTCGCTTCAGCGGCTCGAAGCGGCGCTCGAGCTCGGCGCGGCTCGTCGTGAACAGGACGACGACGTCGCTCCCGGGCTTCGCGCCGAGCTTCGTCGAGAGCGGCGTGGTGGAATAGTCGCGTTCAGGCATCGGCGAGCAGCTCGCGCTCGCGCTCCGGCGCCAGGCCCACGCCTTCCGCGCGCGGCGTCTCGCGCGCGCGATCCCACGCGAGCGTCGCTCGGACGGTCTCCTCGAGCGGACGGAATCGCAAGCCTGCTGCGACCGCCCTGGACACGTCGGCCTGCTGCATCGCGGCGAACTCCGGCGCCGCGATCCAGAGCGGCAGCTCCATCCATTCACCGACGCCCGCCTCGACGAGCCGGTCGGCCGGCATCCACACGACGTCCGCGTCGGAGCCGGCGACGCGCTTGCACGTCTCGATCAGCGCTTCGAACGTCACAGGCTCGCCTGTCGCGTTGTAGACGCCGCTGAGCCCGGACTCCGTCGCGTGCACGACCCACTCGGCGAGATCGCGGACGTCGACGAACTGCACGGGCGCGCCCGGCGGCGCGGGGGCGAGGACGCGGCCTCCTTCGGCGATCCGGCGCGGCCAGTACGTGAACCGGTCGGTCGGGTCGTGCGGGCCGACGATGAGTCCCGGACGCACGACGAGCGACCGCTCCGCGTACGCCGACTCGACGATCTGCTCGCAGGCAGCCTTGAGCGCGCCGTAGTCCTCGAGGCTCTCGCTGTCGGGATCGTCGAGCTCCGCCACCGGATTGCCTTCGACGGGGGCCACGCTCATGTCCGCGTACGCGGAGATGCTCGAGATGTAGACGTAGCGTCCGACGCGGTCACGCAGCGCATCGACCGAGATGCGCACGACGCGCGGGATGAACGTTGCCACGTCGACCACCACATCCCAGTCGCGTCCGGCGAGCGCGTCGAGGCTTTCCGTGCGATCGCCGCGGACCTGCTCGACCTCGCGGAAGAGATCGGGGTTCGTCTGGCCGCGGTTGAACAGCGTCAGCTCGTGGCCGCGCTCGAGTGCGGCCTCGACGATCGCGCGTCCGAGGAACTTCGTTCCGCCGAGGACGAGCAGCCGCATCAGAAGCGTTCGAGCGCCCGGAAGACGGCGTCGGCACCGAACTCGACGGCGGCGGCCGGAATCCGTTCGTCCGCGGCATGCACGAGACCGAGGAACTTGAAGTCCGTCGGGAGCCGCATCGGCAGGAAGCCGTACGTCTGGATCCCGAGCGGCGCGAAGAACCGGGCATCGGTCACGCCGGCTTGCAGCAACGGAATCGGGATTGCCTCCGGGTCGAGCTCGCGCAGCACCCCGGCCAGGGTGTCGAAGAGGCCGAGATCGGGAGCCGGAGGCCCTGGATCGTGCGCGAGGAGCTCCAGCTCGACATCGTCGCCGACGGCAGCGCGAACTTCGTCCATCAGCTCGTCGGGAGTCACGCCCGGAAGCGCGCGGCCGTCGAGCTCGAGCTCGATCTCCGCAGGAACGACGTTGATCTTCTCGCCGCCGCGGACGATCGTCGCGTTCACGGTGTTCCGCAGCAACGGCTCGATCGAGCGCCGCTGGTCGCCGAGGAGCGGCAGAGCGCGGTCGGTCAGCCGCGGCTTCAGTACCGCCCGCATGACCTCTGCCTGTGGCCGCGGCAGCGCCGCCGCCATTTGCTCGAGCATCTCCCGTGCCGCGGGCGTCACGTGAACCGGTAGCCGCTTCCGGTCGAGGTCGCGGAGCAGGCGCCCGAGCCGAGCCATCGTTCCGCCCCGCTGGATCATCGCGCCGTGCCCGCCGGCCCCGCGGATCGTCGCGCGGAGCCAGCAGATCTGCTTCTCGGCGACCTGAATCGGATAGAAGCGCCGCCCGGCGATCTCCTGCGAGAAACCGCCGAACTCGCCGAGCGCATAGCGGACGCCTTCGAACAGCTCCGGATGTTCCTCGGCGAGGAAGCGCGCGCCGAAGCCGCCGCCGTCCTCCTCGTCCGCGAGCACGGCAAGGATCACGTCGCCCGGGAGCGCGACCTGCTCGCGCGCCGCGCGCGCGAACGCATGGACGAGCATCGACACGCCGCCCTTCATGTCGAGCGCGCCGCGTCCCCACACGTAACCGTCGACGAGATCGCCCGAGAAGGGGGGCCGCGTCCACTGCTGCCCCGCCGTCGTCACCACGTCGACGTGCCCCTGTAGAAGCAGCGGCGGCTTCGAGCCACCGGGCAGCCGTGCCATCAGGTTCGCGCGTTCTGGCGTCTTCGCGTAGATCTCGCTCTCGACGCCTGCGTCCGCGAGCAGCGAGCGGACGAAGTCGATGCACGCGGCTTCGTTGCCCGGCGGGTTCGTCGTGTCGAAGCGGATCAGCTGCTGCAGCAGCTCGACCGGCGTCACAGCGCGCGCAGAGCCTCGAGCAGGCCGTCCACCTCGTCCGCGGTGTTGTAATGGACGATGCCTGCGCGGACGGCACCGTCGTCGCCGAGCCCGAGGCGATTCATCACCTCGACCGCGTAGTAGTTGCCCTGCCACACCGCGTAGCCGGCGTCGCCGAGGCGCGCTGCAGCTTCACGCGTCCCGACGCCGTCGACGTTGAACGCGAACGTCGCCACGCGTCCCTCCATCGTCGGGAGCCCGTACAGCGTGACGTTGTCGGGAAGGCCGCGGAGGAAGCGTTCGCCGAGCTCGCGCTCGTGCGCGCGAATCGGATCCCAGCCGATCGAGTCGACGTACTCGACGGCGGCCACGAAACCGGCGAGTAGCTCGTGCGGGAGCGTCCCCGTCTCGAAGCGGTGCCCGAGCGGGACGTTCGACGCCGGCCGGACCTTGTATGGCCGCCACGACTCGAGCAGGTCCGCGCGTCCGTATGCGAGCCCGAGATGCGGGCCGAAATACTTGTACGGCGAGCAGATGAGCACGTCGACGCCCCAGTCGGCGACGTCGATCGGCCCGTGAGGCCCGTAGTGCACCGCGTCCGCCCAGGCGAGCGCGCCCGCGCCGTGCGCGAGCTCGACGATCCTGCGCATGTCGGTCAGCGTTCCCACTGCGTTCGAGGCAACGGGGAACGAGACGACGCGCGTTCGGTCGGAGAGCAGCCGCTCGAGGTCGTCGAGGTCGAGCGTCGTGTCGTCATGGATGTCGACGAACTTGACGACCAGGTCGTTGTCGTGCGCGAGCTCGAGCCACGGCGAGACATTCCCGTCGTGGTCGAGCTTCGTCACGACGATCTCGTCGCCGGCGCGCCAGGTGCGACCGACGGTACGCGAGAGCGCGAAGTTGAGCGTCGTCATGTTCGCCCCGAAGATGGTCTCGTCGGGCGTGCACCCGAGGAAATCCGCTGCGGTGACGCGTGCCTGCGTCACGAGTGCCTCGGTGCGGCGGCTCGTCTCATACGGGCCGCTGACGTTCGCGTTCGATTCGCGGAAATACGTCGCCACGGCGTCGATAACCGAGTCCGGGACTTGTGTGCCGCCGGGGCCGTCGAAGAACGCCAGCGGCTGCTGGAGCGCGGAGAAGCGCGCGCGGACGGCTGCGACGTCGAACGCGACGGTGGACATCGCCGACACGCTACTACGATTCGTTTGTGAGCCCGGCTATCAAAGAGCGTGTCGACCGCGGCACCGGCTCGGGCGTCGGCGCGCCGTGGAACGTGATCGTCCTGAACGACGACCACAACACGTTCGAGGGCGTCGCCTTCGCGCTCGCGTCGACGATTCCAGGCCTGTCGTACGAGCGGGGGATGGCGCTCGCGACGCGGATCCACAACAGCGGTCGCGCGATCGTCTGGTCAGGCCACAAGGAAGTCGCCGAGCTGTACTGGGACCAGCTGCAGGGGCATGGGCTGACGATGGCGCCCCTCGAACGCTCGTAGCGGTCTAGGCTCACCCGGTGCCGAGCTCGCTGCCGCTGCTCGTCGTGATCTTCGTCGCGGCGGCGGCAGGCGTGTGGATCGCGGGCATCTGGCTTTCGCGGACGACGGACGTTCTCGCCCAGCGGCTTCACCTCGGCGCGGCGCTCGCCGGCTCGATCCTGCTCGCGTTCACGACGAACCTTCCGGAGGTCGCGATCACGGCGAGCGCCGCGCTCGCTCACAACCTCGGGATTGCGGTCGGGAACATCCTCGGCGGGATCGCGATCCAGACGGTCGTGCTCGCAGTCCTCGACGTGTGGGGGCTCGGCCGAGCCGATCCGTTGACGTACATGGCCGCCTCCCTGCAGCTCGTGCTGGAGGGCGCGCTCGTGATTGCCGTGCTCGTCGTCACAGTGATGGGAACGCAACTCTCGTCGAGCATCTATTTCGACCGCCTCGAGCCGGCGACGGTCCTGATCGTCGTCCTCTGGGCGGTCGGGCTCTGGCTGATCGGGAGGGCGAGCCGCGGCCTGCCGTGGCACGAGCAGGGTGACGCGCCCGGAGGGCAGGACGTCCCACGCGGGACGCGCGTCGCGATGACGAACAAGACGGCCGACGAGCGCCGGATCTCGACCACGCGCGCAGCGCTCGTCTTCAGCGGCGCCGCGGCGGTCACGCTCGTCGGCGGCGTTTTGCTCGAGCGGAGCGGCGAGAGGATCGCGGGCCACCTGGGGATGACGGGCGTCCTCTTCGGCGCAACCGTCCTCGCCGCGGCGACGTCACTGCCGGAGGTTTCCACCGGCCTGGCGTCCATTCGGATGCGCGACTACCAGCTCGCCGTCAGCGACATCTTCGGCGGCAACGCGTTTCTACCGGTGCTGTTCTTCGTCGCCGCGCTCCTCTCCGGCAGCGCGGTTCTCCCGGGCGCGCACAAGACCGACATCTACCTGACGGCGCTCGCCGCGCTTCTCACCGTCGTCTACATCTTCGGGTTGATCTTCCGGCCGCGCCGGCAGATCGTCGCGCTCGGCATCGATTCGGCCGTCGTCGTCGCGCTCTACGCGCTGGGTGTCGTCGGGCTCGTCTACGTCAACCGATGACGCGCCACGTGTACTGCGGTTTCGCGGTCAACGAGGCGCCGACGAAGCAGTCGCGCTCCGCGCTCGCGAACAGCGCGTCGCGGTCCGACGGCTGCGGGTCGAGCTCGACTTCGAGGTCGACCTCGATCGCGACGAACGCGTAACGGTCGTTCGGCTCGCGCTTCGTCACCAGTGCGGACGCCGATCCGCTCGCGACGAAGTCGACGCCTTCGCGGTCGGCGTGGAAGCGGAGGCTCTGCAGCGTGCAGCGGACGAGGCCGGCCAACACGAGGTGCTCCGGCGTCCAGGCCTCGTCCAGCTCGAGCGGCGACGCGCCGTCGGCCGTGACGATGCCCCCGCGCTCGAGGGCGACGGCGTAGCGGAACTGCTTCGCGCGCACTGCCATCGCCGTATCCTGCCGGAGTGGCTGCGTCGAAGCCGCTTGCGATCCTCGGCGCCACGGGCTACACGGGCGGCCTCGTCGTCGAGCGCGCGCGCGGGCTTGGCCTCCCGTTGCGGCTCGTCGGCCGGCGGCGCGACGCGCTCGACGCGATCGCCGTCGCCGGCGACGAGGTTCGCGTCGCCGATGCGCGCGACGAGCGCGCGCTCCGCGATGCGTTCGAGGGGGCATTCGCGGTGGCCTCCACAGCCGGGCCGTTCACCGAGGTCGGCCATGCGCCGCTCGCCGCGGCGATCGCGGCCGGCGCTCACTACCTCGACACGAGCGGCGAGCAGGATTTTTCGCGTGTCGTCTACGACGACTTCGGCGGCCGTGCCGAGGCTGCCCGGGTCGTCGCGCTGACGGCGTTCGGATTCGACTACGTCCCCGGCGACCTCGCGGCGAGGCTCGCTGCGGACGGGCTCGACCCGCTCGACGAGGTCCTCGTCGCCTACTCGGTCGCGGGAACAGCAGTATCGGCGGGTACGCGCCGGTCGATGGCGCACGTCATGCGCACGGGGCACGTCGCATGGGAAGGAGGCGGTCGCATCGCGTCGCGATTCGGCGCCTCGACGCGCACCGTGCGGTTCCCCTTCGGCTCCGCGAGTGTGGTCGAGTGGAGCGGGACGGAGCCGTTGACGGTGCCGCGGCACACGCAGACGCAACGCGTGCGCTCGTACATTCGCGCGCCGCGCGCCGCAGCGAAGACGGCGGGCGTCGCGCGGCTCGCGGCCCCGCTCGTCCGGCTCACCGGCCACGTCGGCCGCGGGCCGTCCGAGTCGCGTCGCGCGAAGATGCGTTTCGCGGTCGTCGCCGAGGCGCACGGCCCGAACGGGAGTCGGCGCGTCGTATTGACCGGGCATGACGTGTACGGGTTGACGGCGCTTCTGCTGGCGCGCGGCGCGGAGTCGCTGCGCAGCGGCGAGGTCCGCGGCGCCGGCGCGCTCGCTCCCGCCGAGGCGTTCGACGCACGTGCGCTGATCGGGAAGTTGACGCCGCTCCTGGCGCTCGACGCCGTCGAAGACATCTGACCGGCCGTCCGTCCGGAGAGGCGCCTAATGTGCGGGAATGCGACGATTGCGGCCGCTCAGCGAGGCGGAGTGCTATGCGAGGTGCTACGGCGAGTGGGAGGCGACGGTGCGCGTCGTCCGGCTCGAGCCGCGGCCGACGCGCGCTCCAGTCACGCTCGAGGGCGAGCTGCTTCGCCGCCGTTTCGAGGAGTATCTCGACGCCCGTGAGCCGGGCGCCGAGGTCGAAGCCGCCTGAGTCGAGCGCCATCCCGGACGTTCTCGGCGTCGACCTTCGCGTCGTTTTCTGCGGCATCAACCCCGGTCGAGTCTCGGCGGCGGCACAGGCGCACTTCGCGAATCCGCGCAACGACTTCTGGCGGCTCCTCCACGCCGCCGGCTTCACGCATCGGCTGTACGCGCCCGAGGAGCAGTTCGACGTGCTGGCGGAGGGCGTCGGGATCACGAATGCGGCGCTGCGCACGACGCCCGGCTCGGGCGATCTGCGGAGCGCCGATTTTGCGGATGCTGCGGCACGCCTGGAGCGAATGGCGCGCGAGCTGCGGCCGCGCTGGATCGGCTTCGTCGGCAAGGAGGCGTACCGCGGCGCGTTCCGCGAACGGCCGGCGCTCGGCGTGCAGACGAGGCGGCTCGCCGATACGAGCCTGTTCGTGCTCCCGTCGACGTCGCCGGCGAATGCCGCGGTGCCGTGGGAGGAACGCCTGCGCTGGTTCCGCGAGCTGGCGGAGCTCTGTGGAGCGCGCGCGCATCGTGTGTAACGCCAAAAGTGTCAGACCCGAAGGGTCTGACACTTGACTCGGTTCCCGGCGCGCGCGTGTCGTGACGATTGAACGAGTGCCAGACCCTCTCTTTCGGGTCTGGCACTTTTTCGCGCTTCGCCCCTCAGTGGCAGTTGCGGAGTGCGTGACGTAGAAAGAGGGTCAGACCGGAGGTCTGACCCTCTTGATCTTCCCGCCGCTGTGGCCGGCTTTGCCGGCCACAGCCGCTACGGCTCGAGCGCAACCCCGCCGCGAAGTCGTCATGCTCGCGCGCGAGCGCGAGCGGACTTCGCGGCGTCAGCCGCGCCAGCGGTTCGTGATCGGGGTGCGGCGGTCGCGGCCGAACGCTTTCGGGCGGAGCTTCACGCCGGGCGGAGCCTGGCGGCGTTTGTACTCCGCGCGATCGACCATGCCCACCGCGCGGTGCACGATGTCCGCGTCGAAGCCGTCGTTGCTCAGCTCCTCGAGCGTCCGGTCGTGCTCGACGTACTGCTCGAGCACACGGTCGAGCTCGGGATACGGGGGAAGCGAGTCCTGGTCGAGCTGGTTGTCGCGCAACTCAGCGCTCGGCGCGCGCTCGATGATCGACTGCGGGATCAGCTCGCGACCGGAGCGCTCGTTGAGGTACCGCGCCAGCCGGAAGACGTCCGTCTTGTACACGTCCTTCAGGAGCGCGAAGCCGCCGGCCATGTCCCCGTACAGCGTCGCGTAGCCGACCGAGAGCTCGGACTTGTTACCCGTCGCGACGAGCATCCACCCGAACTTGTTCGAGAGCGCCATCAGCAGGACGCCGCGCGCACGTGCCTGGATGTTCTCCTCCGAGAGGTCCGGCTCGCGCCCCGCGAACGGCTCGCGCAGCGTCTCGGTGAACGCATCGACGACGGCCCCGATCGGAAGCTCCACGAACGGCGAGCCGAGCGACTCCGCGAGGCGGCGCGCGTCGGTTCGGGTCGCCTCGGAGGAGTAGCGCGACGGCATCGACACGCAGTGAACGCGTTCGGCGCCGAGCGCCTCGACCGCCAACGCCGCCGTCACCGCCGAGTCGATCCCGCCACTCACACCGACGACGACGCCTTCGCGGAAGCCGTTCTTGTCCACGTAGTCACGCAGGCCGAGCTCGAGCGCGCGGCGCATCTGCTCGAGCGCGTCGTCGAATGGAACGACATCCC
Organism: Gaiellaceae bacterium; assembly: GCA_045806225.1. Lineage (GTDB taxonomy): Bacteria > Actinomycetota > Thermoleophilia > Gaiellales > Gaiellaceae > 3-1-20CM-4-69-9. Next base: position 19,799 of record JBJMJS010000056.1, on the reverse strand, counting down.
CCGTCGCGCGCGTCCCGTTTGCCGGTGCCTTCTCGATCCCGACGTGCACGACCGCGATATGCGGAATCTCCTCGCGCTCGCGCGCGAGCGCCCGTCGGCGCACGTCGCGGAGGCGGCGTCCCACGACTTCCCTCGGATCGAGGTCGACGACGAGCAGCGCCTCCTCGAAGCCGGGTGCGCGGGCAAGGACGTTCCCCTCGTCGTCGATCACGCAGGAGTGTCCGTCGAAGATCAGCTCGTCCTGGCCGCCGACCGCGTTGCAGAAGGCGACGAAGCACGAGTTGTCGCGCGCGCGCGTGATGAACATCTCCTCGCGCTCGCGCTCCTTGCCGACGTGGTACGGCGACGCGGAGATGTTCGCCACCAGCTCGGCGCCGCCGAGCGCCAATTCGGTCGCAGGTGGGCCTGGCTGCCACATGTCCTCGCAGACGGTCGGCCCGATCAGCGTCTTGCCGAGCTCGAGCAGGATCAGGTCGCGGCCGGGCGCGAAGTAGCGGTCCTCGTCGAACACGCCGTAGTTCGGGAGGAAGCGCTTGCGATAGAGCGCCTTGACCTCGCCGCCGGCGCACACGGCGCACGCGTTGTAGAGATCGCGGTCGAAATGCGGCGTCCCGACGAGCGCCGTGATCCCGCGACACGATCGCGCGATCCCTTCGAGCGTCTCTTCCGCCGCGCGCACGAACCCGGGTCGCAGCAGCAGGTCCTCCGGCGGGTAGCCGGTGACGATCAGTTCCGGGAAGAGGACGAGGTCGGCGCCGTGCTGCTTCGCGTCCTCGATGCGGCCGACGACGCGCTCCGCGTTCCCGGCGAGGTCGCCGACGACGGAGTTGATCTGGGCGAGTGCGATCCGCACGAGTTTGCGCCTCCGAGTCGAAAACTACCAGCTAGCGCCGAAGGCGAATCGCGTTCAGGTCTCCCTCGACAATCGCGCCGATCCGGTGCTCGAGCTCGTCCGGCGGATCGTGCTCGGCGTGGAGATAACGGCCGTTCAGGCGATCGAACCGCCCGCTTGCCAGTGCACGGACGAGCCGGGGCGCGCATTCCGGCGGCGTCCACGGCGCGTCGTCGGAGAAGTTCCCCGCCGTCATCTCGGTTTGCACGAGCCCCGGCGAGATCGAGAACACGAACACGCCGCGTGACTCGAGTTGCCGTGCGAGCAGCTCCGAGAAACGGTGAACGGCAGCCTTGCTCGGCCCGTATGCCGTGCTCGACATCCCGCTCGTCGGGAGGTATGCCGCACCGCTCGCGACGTTGACGATGCGTCCGCCGCCTCGCTCGACCATGCGCGGGACAGCGCGCCGGCAGCAGAGGAACACACCGCGCACGTTCACCTCGAACACGTGCCACCACGCGGCTGCATCCTCGTCTTCGAACGCAGCGGTCGGGCCGGAGATGCCCGCGTTGTTCACGAGCAGGTCGACGTCTCCGAGCTCGTTGAACCAGCGCTCGACATCGCGTTCGTCCGACACGTCGCCGACGAGCGCGCGTCCGCCGATCTCGTCTGCCACCGCTTCGACCTGGTCGGTCGTGCGACCGCTGACGGCGACCTGCATGCCGGCTCCGGCGAGCTCGCGCGCGATGTTCGCGCCGATCCCGCGGCCACCGCCGGTGACGAGAGCGACGCCGTCGAGGCGGTCGTCGACGTTCATGAAAGGAACCTACGCGATCGACTCAGCCGTGCCGGCCGAACTCGAGCACGAACACCCAAACGTCGTGGTAGCCGAACAGCGACGGCTCGTGCACGATCGCGACGCCGGCATCTCGCCAGCTGCCGAGCAGGTTCGCGCGGTGCGGCGGCGAGTGCAGCCACGCATTCACCGCATTCGCGGGCGTCCCGAGACTGCCCGTTCCCCAGTACAGGTTCTCCCCGACGCGCGTCCGCGCGCGGAAGTAACCGGCCTGCTGAAACGTGCGCGTGAACGCGGTTCCGCAGGGCGTGTGCGAGAACGAATTGCAGCGCACGATCGCGCCCGCTTTCAGTTGCGCCGAGCGCATCAGCGCGCTCGATGCGTGCAGACCGCCGAGGTGGTACTGCGCGCGGGTCGCGTTCGCCGTCTGGATCAACTCGGCGTTCGCGGATGCCGACGCCGGCGGCGCGGCCTGCGCGAGCGCGACGGCCACCATGATGAGTCCGATCCCCCCGAACCGTTTCATCGTTCGATTAGTTTGATGCCTCGAGCGGCGGAACCCTTGTGTTTCGGATGCGATTTTTACATTTTGGTTTCAAAATCGCCCGAATACTGCCCTTACCTTAGAAAAACCTGCTAATCACCCACTCGCGCCGCGATTTCGTCGAGGGATTCCGGGTTCTCCAGCGACGAAAGATCACCGGGATCCTTGCCCAGGACGCGGGCGCGCACCGCCCGGCGGACGATTTTTGCGCTGCGTGTCTTCGGCAATGCGGAGACGAAAACGACGCGTTCCGGCCTGAACGCCTTGCCGAGGTCGCCGGCGACCGCGGCCGCAACGTCCGCCGCGAGTTGCGGCGTCGTGTGTGCGTCGCCGCGGGGAACGCAGAAGATCCACGCCACTTCGCCCTTCACCTCGTGCGGCACGCCGATCGCGGCCGCCTCGGCGACGTCGCGATGCGCGACGGCCGCGCTTTCGAGCTCTGCAGGGCCGATGCGCTTGCCGGCGATGTTCAGCGTGTCGTCCGAGCGACCGTGCAGGAACCAGTAGCCGTCGTCGTCGACGGACGCCCAATCGCCATGCGTCCAGACACCGGGATAGCGCCGCCAGTACGTGTCGAGGTAGCGCTCGTCGTCGCCCCAGATGCCGCGCGTCATCCCCGGCCATGGCCGCTTGCAGACGAGCTCGCCGACTTCGCCGCGAATGGAATTCCCCTCGGGGTCGAACACATCCATGTCCTGGCCGAGGGCGGGAAACCCGAGCGCAACGGGCTTGATCGGCTCCGTCACGCACGTCGAGAGGAAGCACGCTCCGACCTCGGTGCCTCCGGAGATGTTCACGATCGGCGCGCGACTGCCGCCGACCTTGTCGAGCAACCAGAGATACGGATCGCGGTTCCACGGCTCACCCGTCGTCGTGATCGTGCGAAGCGACGACAGATCCGCGTCGGGATCGCCTTTCGGGATCAGCGCGCGGATCAACGTCGGCGAGACGCCGAGCATCGTCACGCGCTCGGCTTCGATCAGCTTCCACAGGCGGTCGGGCGGGAAGTCCGGTGCGCCTTCGGCGTAGACGACGGTTGCGCCGACGGCACCGCAGCCGACGACGGTCCAGGGGCCCATGATCCAGCCCATGTCGGTCGCGAAGTGCACGCGGTCGCCGACGTGGATGTCGGACTGGTATGCGGCCTCGCGCGCGATCGAGACGAGGAAGCCCCCGTGTACGTGCAGGGCGCCCTTGGGCCGGCCGGTGGTCCCGGAGGTGTACGCGAGCAGGTACGGATGCTCCGCGTCGACCTGCGCGGGCTCGAGGTCTCCGCGCGTGCGGTCGACGAGCTCGTCCCAGAACCGGTCACGGCCGAGCACCATCGGCACGTCGTCCATCCCCAGCCGGCGCCAGACGACCGTGTGCGTGACAGTCGCCGCAGACTCGAGCGCCTCGTCGGCGATCGCCTTCATTGGTACGACATTTCCGCGCCGCAGCGACCCGTCGCACGTGATGAGCGCCTTGGCCTTCGCGTCGGCGAGCCGTGCGGCAATCGCAGGCGCCGCGAAGCCGGAGAAGATCGGGACCTGCACCGCGCCGAGATGCGCGATCGCGTGGGAGGCGATCGCGACCTGCGGCGACATCGGCAGGAAGATGCCCACGGCGTCGCCGGGGCCGATCCCGAGCGATGCCAGGCCCTCCGCCAGTCGTCGCACGGCGTCCGACAGCTCGCTCCAGGTGAGCGACGCGCGCGGCCCTTCCTCCGGGAGCCAGACGGCGGCTTCCTCGTCGGCACGCGACGTCGCCCAGCGGTGGACACACTCGTGCGCGACATTGAGCTTCGCGCCGACGAACCAGGTCGCCCATTCGGCGCCGCCGGAGGTGTCGACGACCCGCTCCCAGCGCTGCGAGAATTCGAATCCCAGGTCGTCGACGACCGCCGGCCAGAACCGCTCGGGATCTTCGATCGAGATCCGATGGAGCTCGCGGAAGCCGTCGGCGCCGAGCCTCCCCATCAGTCGCGTGAGATTCGCGCGCCGCTCGAATTCCTCCGACGGCGTCCACACGAACTCGGCCACGCGGGAAGACTACGGCTCGCTAACCTGAGACGCATGCGTGCGCGCCTCTTCACCGCGGAGAACCGCAAGTGGTGGACACTCGCGGCCGTCTCGTTTGGCCTGTTCATGATCATGCTCGACAACACGGTCGTGAACGTGGCGTTGCCGTCGATGCAGCGCTCGCTCCACATCGACCGCTCCGAGCTCGAATGGGTCGTCAACGCCTACGCGCTCACGTTCGGCGTCCTCCTTCTGAGCGGAGGCAAGCTCGCCGACCTGCTCGGGCGGCGCCGGATCTTCATCGCCGGCCTGATCGTGTTCACGGCGTCGTCGCTCGTCTGCGGCCTCGCAGACTCGGCGACCGTGCTGATCGCGGCGCGGACGGTGCAGGCAGTCGGCGCCGCGATGATGAACCCTGCCACGCTCTCGATCATCACGGCGACCTTCCCGCCGCGTCAGCGCGGGATGGCGATCGGCATCTGGGCCGGCGTGTCGGCGATGGCGCTTGCGATCGGGCCGCTCGTCGGCGGCATCCTGACGGAGAAGATCAGCTGGGGCTGGATCTTCTTCATCAACATCCCGATCGGCATCATCGGGATCGTCGCCGCGCGGCTGTTCATCGACGAGACACGCGACACGTCGCGCGAGCAGCGCCTCGACCTCCCCGGGCTCGTCACGTCGGCCGTCGGGCTGTTTGCGCTGACGTATGGGCTGATCGCCACGAACCACCACGCGTGGACGTCGACGCTCGTCCTCTCGATGTTCGGGATCGCGATCGTCTCGCTCACGGCGTTCGTCCTGCTCGAGCTGCACCAGCGGCTCCCGATGCTCGACCTCTCGCTCTTCCGCAACACGACGTTCGCGGGCGCGAACCTCGTGATGCTGCTCGTCGGGCTCGCGATGTTCGGGATCTTCTTCTTCAACTCGCTCTTCCTGCAGAACGTGCTCGGTTACTCCGCGATCCAGACCGGGGCGACATTCCTACCGATGACCGTCCTGATCATCCTCGTGGCGCCGCAGGCCGGTCGCTTCTCCGACCGGATCGGGCCGCGGTGGCTGATGAGCGGCGGGATGCTGCTGCTGACCGCGTCGCTGCTCGTCTTCTCCCGCCTCGACGCGGCGTCCACGTGGTGGGCGATCCTGCCCGGGCTCCTGCTCGGTGGGTTCGGCATGGCGCTCGCGATGACGCCCACGACCGCGGCGGCGATGCATTCCGTCCCGGTCGACAAGGCCGGCGTCGGCTCGGCCGTGATCAACAGCATGCGCCAGGTGGGCGGCTCGCTCGGCATCGCCGTCCTCGGCGCCGTGGTCGCGACGCAGGTTCACGTGCAACCGCCGAACCCGAAGGCGGTGACCCAGTTCGTCGCCGGCTACCACGACGCGCTCTACGTCGGCGCGTGCATCACCTTCGCAGCGGCGTGGATCGCCGCCCTCATGGTCCGCGAAGCCAGTGGCGAGCGCAGCAGCGAGCGCGTGGCCGCCACCGAGCGGGCCGGCGAGCCGGCCGTCGGCGCGTAACCGCCGTACGCGCCACCCGCCGCGTCTCGCCACGAGATTTCGCGCCGGAAAAAGGAAGACCCCCGGCTGCGGCTCCGGGGGTCGATTCCTAACAGGCAGCTCCACCTCTTGTTGACAGACCTCCCGGACTTGGCTCTGCGGCCCAGCCACGCCCCGGGTGTCTTGCCTGGTGAAGCGCCTCCTGCAGCCGACGCCGTCGAACGGCCCGGTTGCAAGATGGCCCCACTGTAGGAGCGGTGGGTCACGCTGTCAAGTAGCTCGGTCAAGTGATCTTCCTTGCCGCGTGGTTGACCGGAAAGGCGCCGATACATGCCCTTTGGGGGGGATGACAGAACGGACACCTTGCGGTTTTGTGAAGTATCGGGTTAGCTTCGCCGCACATGTCCAAGACGCCCGCCACCACCCAGCGCGCCACCGCCGCCCAGTCGGCTCTCCGCCTCGGAGAGCGGTTGCGCCAGCTGCGGGTGGCCGCGGGGTTCACCCAGACCGAGCTCGCCGGCGAGCGTTTTTCGAAGGAGTACGTCAGCCAGATCGAGCGCGGGAAGACGCGCCCCACGCGCGAGACCGTCGAGTGGCTGGCGCTGCGCCTCGGCGTCGACGTGGGCTTCCTCGCCAACGGCGTCTCGGCGGATGAGCGCGCTCGCGTGGACGCGGCGCTCTCGCGCGCGGACGCCCTCGTCGAGGCGCGCCGGAACCTCGAGGCGATCGACGTGTTCGTCGAGCTGCGGCCATCCGTCCAGGCGACGGGGCTGCCCGAGCTCGAGGTGCGCGCGCTGTCCGGCGAGGCGACGGTACGCATGCGCGAGGGGGAGGTGCGCGAGGCGATTCAGCTGCTCGACCGCGCGCGCGCGCTCGCCGAGGGGCCGGAGTTCTCGGACGTCGAGCGCGCGGACATCCTGTTTCGTCTCGGCATGGCGCGCTACAAGCTCTCGAGCGTCCAAACGGCGATCAACCTCTTCGACGAGGCGTTGAAGCTCGCGGAGCGCGACTCGCTGCCGTCGGATCACCTTCGTTCGAACATCCTCGCTTGGCGCTCGCGGTGCTACCGCCGGCGCCGCGACCTCGAGGCTGCGCGGGAGGATGTCGAGCGCGCGCTCGAGCTGGCGCAGGGGCTGAACGATCGCCGGACGTCCGCCGACATCTTTTTCCAGGCGTCGATCATCGCCGACCGCGAGGGACAGTGGGTGCTCGCGCGGTCGTACGCGGAACGCGCGCGGGCGATCTACGAGGAGCTCGCCGATCGGCAGAACCTCGGCCGCCTGATGAACAACCTGGGCGGGATCAACTTCCTGCTCGGCCATCCGGACGAGGCCATCACGTTCCTGAAGGACGCGTTCCGGCTCCACCTCGAGATCGGCAGCGATGCCGACGCGGCGCGCGCGATCAACTCGCTCGCGCAGGTGCATCTCCGGACCGGCCATCCGGTCCGGGCCGAGGAGCAGGCGACGCAGGCGCTCGAGCTCCTCGCCGGGCGCGTCGACTTCCTCGACGAGATCGGCAACGCGCAGCTCGTGCGCGGGCGTGCACTCCTCGAGCAGGACCGTCTGGACGACGCCGAGGCGGCGTTCACCGCGGCCGCCGGAGCATTCGACCAGCTTTCGTCATCGAGTCACCGGGCATCTGTGTGGGTTGCCCAGGGCGACCTTGCGACCAAGCGCGGCGATCCCACGTCGGCCGCGCGCTTGTACCGCAATGCCGCCGAAGCCCTGCAGGACGTCCGTTTCTAGATGCGAAAGGAGGTGTCGAATGCATAAGGCCAGGCTCTTCCACCTCGCAGTCAGCGCCGCACTCGTGCTGTCTGTATTTCTTGCGATCGCGAGCATCCTCCCGTGTGGGATGGCAGACGGGGCTGACTAAAGTGGCCGCGTGCGTCTTTCGCTCGCCGCGCTGGCGTTCCTAGCACTAGTCGCCGGTTGTGGCTCGCAGCGGAGGACGCTTGACCGTCTGTGGCACGGGTCCGGGCAAGCCGTCGTCCTGATCCCCGGGACGTCGGAATATGCCTCCGGGAACGTGAGGGTGTCGTTTCTCGTCGTCGCGAACGATGGGCGTCCGATCAATCGTCCCACTGCGGACGTGTGGGTCGCGCGCGGCCGCGACGCAGAGCCGTTCGCGCGCACGACGGCTCGGCTCGAGCGCATCGGCGTTCCGGGGGGCGCCGATGCGGCCGACGTGCAGTCGCTCTACGTCGCACACGTCCGCCTCCCGCGGCCGGGCGGGTACTGGCTGCTCGCGCGGCCGGTCGGCGGCGACGTCCGGATTGGCGGCATCCGCGACCTGCAGGTGAAGGCGCACACGGCGACCCCGGCGCTCGGCGCGAAGGCGATTCCATCGCGGACGCCGACCCTCGGCGACGCGCCGATTCGCCTGCTGACCACGCGCGTTCCTCCCGACCGCGCATTGCTGCGCTACTCGGTCGCGGGATCGCTCGCGGCTCACGTGCCGTTCGTGCTCGTCTTCGCGACGCCGCGCTTCTGCCAGAGCAGGACGTGCGGCCCCGTCGTCGACATCGCGGCTGCTGCGCGCCGGCGCTTCGCCGGCAGCGGGATCCGCTTCATCCATGTCGAGATCTATACGGACAACAACCCTGCGAAGGGCGAAAACCGATGGGTGCGAGAGTGGCACCTGCCGAGCGAGCCGTGGACGTTCCTCGTCGGGCGGGACGGCCGGGTGAAGGCGAAGTTCGAGGGCGCCGTCTCGCTGCGTGAGCTCGGTTCGGCGATTCGCCGGACGATCGGGTAGGTCGCAATGTGTCAGATGAGCCGTTCGGCCCATGGCGGACCGGCCGGTCGCGTGGCAGGCTAGGCCCCGTGTCCGTGCCCGAGCCCGGCCGAGAAGGGCTATACAGCGTCCGCGAGGTCGCTGTTCAGCTCGGTGTCCACCCGGAGACGATCCGCCGGTTGATCCACGGCGGCCGGCTCGACGCCGTCCGGGTCGGGCGCGTCCTTCGCGTCCACAAGGATGCGGTCGACACGTTCCTCGTGCGGCAACGCATCAAGCCGACCCGGGACTGACCGCCCGGCCTCGCTTGTCATGATGCGCCCCTGATGGGGGCGAGGCTGGAGCGGACGCGTCGCGCGTTGCACGTCGCGCGCGTGGCGAAGCGAGGCGGCGTCCTTCGCGTGCTCCGCGAGATCGGCGTCATGGGTCAGCGCCCGGCGACGCGCGAGGGGGCCGTCGAGTTCAGGACCGCGCTCGAGGAGCTCGGGACGACGTACATCAAGCTCGGGCAGCTGCTGTCCTCGCGTCCCGACCTTCTCCCCGACCCGTACATCGAGGAGCTGGCGAAGCTCGTCGACCAGGTGCCGCCGGTCCCGTTCGAGCACATCCAGTGGGTGATCGACGAGGATCTTCCGGCCGACGTGTTCGCCCGCGTCGATCCCGAGCCGATCGCCACCGCGTCGATCGCGCAGATCCACGGCGCGCTGCTCAAGACCGGACAGGAGGTCATCGTCAAGGTGCGGCGCCCCGGGATCGACCGGCAGGTCGACCTCGACCTCGCGCTGATGCGCTCGACGGCGAACACGCTCGAGCGCCGGTCGGAACGGGCGCAGCTCCTGCAGGCGCGGGCGCTCGCCGACGAGCTCGAGGTGCACCTGCGCGGTGAGCTCGACTTCATCGAGGAGGCGAACAACGCGGAGCTCGTCGCGGGCCTGCTGACCGAGTACGAGGACCTCGTCGTCCCGCGCGTGATCCGGCCGTACGTGACCGAGCGAGTGCTCGTGCTCGAGCGGATCGACGGGCGCAAGGTCGACGAGGATCACGGCCTCGCCGAGGACCGCGCGCACGAGCTTGCGCGGCAGTTCTTCAAGGCGTACGTGCATCAGGTCACCGTCGAAGGCGTGTACCACGCGGACCCCCACCGCGGGAACGTCCTGCTGACGAGCGACGGGCGCCTCGCGCTCGTCGACTTCGGCCTGCTCGGGCGCCTCGACGACGACACGCGCCGGAACCTCGCGCTGCTCCTGCTCGCCGTGGCCCAGAACCGCGCCGACGACGTCGCCGATCTGATCCTCGGGCTGTCGCGGACGTCGCTCGCGTCCGATGAGCCTGCCTTCCTCCACGACCTGCGTCGGAAGCTCCCGCGGTACCACTGGCGCCCGCTGTCGGGTATCCGCGCGGGCGAGGCGCTCGCCGACCTGCAGCGCATCTCGTTCGAGTACGGCATCTCGCTGCCGACGTCGTTCGCGCTCGTCGGCAAGACGCTCGCTCAGGCGGACTCGATCGCCCGCGTGCTGTATCCCGAGCTCGACCCGATCGCATTGATGGAGGAGGACGCGCTCGAGGTGATGCTCCGCGAGGCCGAGCGGAGGCTCGAGCCGAATCAGCTGCTCGCATGGACGTACACGCAGTTCGAGCCGGTGGGGCGGCTGCCGCGCCACCTCGCCCAGCTCGTCAACAAGCTCGAGACCGGGACGATGAAGGTCGGTGTGACACCGACCGACCTCGACGGGCTCGAGCACGTTCTCCGCTCTGTCGCGAACCGGGTCGGCGCCTCGTTGATCGTCGTCGGACTGCTCGTCGCGTCGGCGTTGATGGCGCGCGTCAGCCACGTCGTGTCACTGATCGGCTTCTGCATCGCCGGCGCGATGGCGCTGTACCTCTTCTGGCGCATCATGCGGACGCCGGGGTCCGTTTAGTCCTCCTAGGCACCGACACGCTCGACGACCACTTGCGGGATTCGTGCGCGCGGGCTCAGATGCAGGAGCATGCGCACGATCTCGGCGCAGTCGTCGGGCTGGATCATCTCGTCGGAGGGCATTCCCGTCCACGCGGCCATCGGCGTGTCGACGAACCCCGGGCAGATCGCCGTCGCGCGGATCCCGTCGTCGCCGTGCTCGGCGTTGAGCGTCCGGGTGAACGCGATCAGCGCTGCTTTCGCCGCGCCGTACGCGGCGAGCCCAGGCGCGGGCATCGTGCCGGCGATCGACGCGATGTTGACGACGATGCCGCGCGCGTCTCGGAGGAGCGGCAGCGCAAAGCGGGTGACAAGGAACGCGCCCCGCACGTTGACGTCGAACTGGAGGTCCCAGTGCTTCGTCGCGAGCGTCTCGATCCGGCCGCCGACGCCGACGCCCGCCGCGTTGACGAGGACGTCCAGCGAACCGAAGCGGTCGGCGTGCGCCGCGACGGCGCGTGCGCACGCGTCCTCGTCGGCGACGTCCGCGGCGAGCGCGAGCGCCTCGAGCTCGCGCGCGGCCGCATCCAATCGCTCGACGCGGCGAGCGACGAGGGTGAGGTCGTAGCCGTCGCGACGCAGCCCGCGCGCGATCGCGAGCCCGATTCCCGACGAGCCGCCGGTGACGAGCGCAGCCGGAATGTCCCATCTTTGCAACTCGGAAGGTGTGGTGGGCTCCTGCGACGAAAGACACGCGGGGGATCCGAAAGGACTCCTCCTCTCCCCTGACGCGGCGGCGGCGTCCTTACGCCGCCGCCGTTTTTTGCGTAACGCCTCGCGCCGTCGGCAGTCTGTAGACGAACAGGGGAGACATCCCTACATTTCGCTGTTCAGCGACGGAGGAGGGCCTGGATGGCCACCGAGACGACCGAGGTGAAACTCACAGATCTCGCCGCCTGCGGCGGCTGCGCTGCAAAGTATTCGGCCGCGCGACTCGAGGAGCTGCTTGCAGGGTTCGTGCCCGTCGACGAGGAGAACCTGCTCGTCGGCCTCGCACCGGCCGACGACGCGGCGGTGTACCGGCTCGACGACGACCGCGCGCTGATCTTCACCCTCGACTTCTTCCCGCCCGTCGTCGACGACCCGTCCGACTACGGCGCGATTGCCGCGACGAATGCGCTCAACGACGTCTTCGCGATGGGCGGAACTCCGCTACTCGCGCTGTCGATCGCGGCCTTTCCGGAAGAGCTACCGGTCGAGATGCTCGGTCAGATTTTCGCGGCGGCCGACGCGCAGGTGCGCTCGGCGGGCGGGCTGCTCGCGGGCGGGCACACGATCCGCGACGCAGAGCCGAAGTACGGTCTTGCAGTCGTCGGCACCGCGCGGCCCGACGCGATCTGGCCGAAGAACGGTGCGCGCCCGGGCGATGCGGTCTTCATCACGAAGCCGCTCGGGACGGGGCTGATCTTGAGCGGCTACAAGAAGCGGCTCGCGGGCGCGATGCAACTCGACCGCGCGGTCCGGTGGATGCGGACGTTGAACAAGGACGCGGCGGACGTGCTGCGCGGGATCCAGCCGAATGCGGTCACCGACGTGACCGGATTCGGGCTGTTCGGCCACGCGCACGAGATGGCCGACCGAAGCGGCGTGCGGATCCGGCTCGACTCCGAGCGGTTCCCCGCGATCGACGGCGCACTCGATCTCGCCCGCAACGGCGTGCGCACGAGCGGCGATCCACGGAACCGCGAGTTCGCCGGTCCGCATGTCACGCTCGACGGCGTCGGCGACACTCTCGTGGCGCTTGCATTCGATCCGCAGACGGCCGGCGGGCTGCTCGTGTCACTGCCAGCGGAACGCGGCGCTGCACTCGAGGCGGAATTCGCAGCACGGAAGCTCTTCATCCGCCGTATCGGCTCGGTGGAGGGAGGGAGCGGCGTCGCCGTTGAATGACGGCCGCGGGATGATCCACGGCCGATTCCAGCCGTTCCACAACGGACACCTCCAGTACCTGCGCGGTGCCGCCGCGCGCTCCGAGGCGGTCTTCGTCGGGATCACGAATCCCGACCCGTGGCGCGTGAAGGAAGAGCCGAGCGACCCGCTTCGGCACCTGCCGGAGTCGAATCCGTTCACGTACACGGAGCGGCTGCTGATGATCGAGGCCGTCGCGGCGGGCGAGGACATCCCCGTCCACGTGATCCCGTTCCCGGTGAACGAGCCCGAGTTGTGGCCGGCGTACGTACCGGAGGGCGTGACGCAGTACCTGCGGCTGTTCTCGGAGTGGGGCGGCACGAAGCTCGAACGCATGCGCGACGCCGGGTACGAGGTCGTGATCCTCGACGAGGGCGCGGAGAAGGAGATCTCGGGACGCGACGTCCGAGACGCGATCCGGAGCGGCGGTGACTGGGAAGCGCTCGTCCCCTCGCCGGTCGCGCGCGTCATTCGCTCGCTGGAACGCGCCGCGGTTTGAGCCTGCTTCCGATCGTCGTCGTCCTCCTCGACGGCGTCGCCGACCGCGCGCACGAGACGCTCGGCGGGCACACGGGCGTCGAAGCGGCGCGGACGCCGAATCTCGACGCGCTGTGCGTGCGTGGTTCATGCGGCGTGATCTACGCGGTCGGCCCTGGCCGCGCGCCGTCGAGTGAGGTCGCGCACTGGTCGTTGCTCGGGTATCGACCAGACGAGTTTCCCGGTCGCGCCGTGTTCGAGGCACTTGGACGCGGGCAGGACGTGGGCGCGGAGCACGCGTTCGCGTATGCCGCGCTCCGCCCGGCGGAGCGCCGCGAGGACGGCTGGTGGCTGACGGGGCGCCCGGACCCCGTGGGCGACGCAGAAGAGGCGGAGCGGCTTGTTGCGCGCTGCGACGGGATCGAGATCGACGGCCTGACGTTCGCTCTGCAGCATGTCTGGCGCGGGGAAGCCGTGCTGCGGGTCGCAGGCGCCGCCGACGAGCGCGTGACCGACACCGACGCGTTCTTTCGCACGCGTCATCCGCTGCTGCGCCCGCAGGCGGTCGTGCCCGCCGCCGAGCGAACGGCGCGCGCGGCAGAGGAATGGACGCGCGAGGTGATGCGCCGGCTCGACGGCGAGCGGTTCAACGTGATCACGCTGAAGTGGTGGGGGCGTCCGCGGGCAGTGCCGACGTTCGAGCAGCGTCACGGCGTCCGCGGCACGTTCATCGCAGAGTCTGCGTTCCTGCGCGGGCTCGCTCGCGCGGTCGGGCTCGATGCGGTCGAGGCGCGCGAGACGGACGATCCGGTTGCCGACCTCGCACGCCGCGTCGAACTGGCCCGCGAGCGGCTGGACGCGGGCGACACGTTCGTCTTCGCGCACCAGAAGAGCGCCGACGCGGCCGGGCACACGAAGGACCCCCGCCGCAAGCAGGCCATGCTCGAGACGATGGACGCAGCCCTCGGCGGATTGCCAGTCGACCGTGCGATCGTCTGCATCACCGGCGACCACGCAACTCCGGCGTCGCCCGAGGTGATCCACTCCGGTGACCCGGTGCCGTTCGTCGTCGTCGGGCCTGGCGTCCGCGCCGACGACGTGCAGGAGTTCGGCGAGCTGTCGTGTGCCGGCGGGATCCTCGGCCACCTGCGTGGGCCGGACATGATGCCGGTGCTCCTCAATGCCGCCGACCGGCCGTTGTTCCTCGGCTCGAGACCGACGCCGTTCGACGGCGCCGACGGCTACCCGTCCATCCTCGAGCCGCTCCTCTGACCCATGCCCGTGCCTCGCACCAGCATGTCCCGTGGGGCCACGGCTAGGGTCTGACCGACCCGTGTCTCGTCTCGTCACGTCCGTCGAGTCGCCGCGCGCGTGGGTGCTGGCGCCGACGCAATTCTTCGCGCTTGCGGCGACGAACCTGTTCGGCCTGTGGCTGATCCTCGGCACGGGCGCGGCGGTACGGCTGACGGATTCGGGGCTCGGCTGCCGTCACTGGCCCGGCTGCGAGAAGGGTCATCCGCTGCCGGCGAAGGACTACCACGCATACGTCGAGTTCGGGAACCGCATGGTCGGGGGCGTCGTGATCGTGGTCACCCTCCTGACCTGGATCGGCGCGTGGCGGACGCCGGCGCTGCCGCGCTGGGCGGTGCGGCTCGCACTCGGGCTCTTTCTCGGCGCGCTCGCGCAAGCGCCGCTTGGGTACCTCGCCGTGAAGAGCGACCTGCGGTGGCCGGTCGTGATGGCCCACCTCCTCCTGTCGATGGTGCTCGTCGCCGGCGCCGTCGTGCTCGCGCTCGAGGCGCGCGGGGCGAGCGAAGGCCACGTCGCACCGCTCGTGCCGCGCGAGCTCCGCCGTCTTGCAGCCGTGTTCGTCGGCGCGTGTCTGCTGCTCGTCGTCAGCGGGACGTTCGCGACCGCGGCCGGGCCGCACTCGGGCGGCGGCGCGCACATCGACCGCTTCGCGTCCTTGCGGCCGACCGTCTACGCACACGCCGTCGTCGTCGCGATCTTCCTTGGCGCGTTCGTCTTCAGCCTCGGTTACCTCGCGGCGCGGCGGGAACGCTCGCCTCGCCTGTTCGTCCTGGCGGTCGCCGTCTTCGCGCTGCTCCTCGTGCAGATGGGCGTCGGCGAGCTGCAGTGGCGGACGCACTTGCCGTGGGGCGTCGTGCTCGTGCACGTCGTCCTTGCGGGGACGCTGTGGGCGGCGACGGTGGCGCTCGCGACGCTGTTCGCGCGCCCCCTGAGGTCGCTCGCCCCCGCATAGGATTCGCCCATGGCCGACGAGCTCAACGTCACCACGCGCCCGGCGCTCCGCGATCCCGTGTTGATCACGGCGTTTCGCGGCTGGAACGACGGCGGCCAGGGCGCCTCGCTCGCCGGCGGCTATCTCGCGAAGACGTGGGCTGCGGCGCGATTCGCCGAGATCGAGCCGGAGGGGTTCTTCGACTTCCAGGCGACGCGGCCGCACGTGTCGCTCGTCGAGGGGCAGACGCGCCGCGTCGAGTGGCCGGACAACGCCTTCTACCACGCGCACATCCCCGGGCTGCAGCGCGACGCGGTGCTGATGCTCGGCATCGAGCCGAACGTGCGCTGGAAGACATTCACGGGGCTCGTCACGGACCTCGCGCAGGAGCTCGGCGTAGGCCTCGTCGTGACGCTCGGATCGCTGCTTGCGGACGTCCCGCACACGCGGCCCTCGCCGGTCACCGGTGGCGCGACCGATCCCGACCTGATCGAGGAGCTGGGACTGCAGCGCTCGCGCTATGAGGGGCCGACGGGGATCGTGGGCGTCCTCCACGACGCATGCGCACACGCCGGGCTCCCGTCGATCAGCCTCTGGGCCGCCGTCCCGCACTACGTGTCGCTCGCGCCGAGCCCGCGCGCCGCGCTCGCCCTCTGCCAGCGCCTTGGCGAGATCCTCGGGACGCCGATCGACACGGACGAGCTCGACGAGGCGTCCGAGCGGTATGCCGAGCAGGTCAGCGAGGCGGTCGCATCCGACGAGGAGACGGCGGCGTACGTCGCAGAGCTCGAGCAGCGCGCCGAGCTGATCGACGACGAGCAAGACCTGCCGTCCGGCGAATCGCTCGCCGCGGAGCTGACGCGGTTCCTGCGCGAGCGAGAAGCCGGCAAGGAGCCGCCGGACGCCCCGTCCGAGCAGCCGTAGACCCGGAGGGTCTGACACTCGGAGACCGGCGCGTTTACCCGAACGTGAAGGCGTACGCCTCGACGCCGGGCGTGAACGACAGCTCGAGCACGCCGTCGCGGATGCGACGCGACGACGCGAGCGTGTAGAGCCGGTCACCGTCGACGCGGATCGCGCCGCGCGCGCCGCCGTTGACGAAGACGCCGACGAGGCCGCGTCCGCCGAGCACGAGGTGCACGTTGCGCGCGCGGTAGTGCAGGCGGATGCGCGCGCCGTCACCGGCCACGATGCGCTCACTCCCGACCGTCCAGCGACCCTCGTATGCGAAGTGGTCGCGCGGGAGCTGCGTCGGCGCGTCGTAGCTCGCCTCCACGTCCGCATTCAGGCGCGAGCCGGAGTACCGGTCGATGCGGAAGTAGCCGAGATACGTCTCGGGCGTGATGTCGCCGGACGGCGTCGTATCGCGCTCGTGCTTCGGCGTCGGCAACGCCGACTCGCCGCCGGCGCGGAGCAGCAGGCGGATGTCGTGTTCCGTCATGTCGTATTCGCCTTCACCGAAGTGGATGTGGCGAACGTGGCCGTTCTGGTCGATCAAGTACTCGGCCGGCCAGTACTGGTTGGAGTACGCGTTCCAGGTCTTGTAGCCGTTGTCGATCGCAACCGGATAGCGGACGCCGAGCCGGTCGACCGCGGTGCGCACGTTCGACACGTCGTGCTCGAAGTCGAACTCCGGCGTGTGGACGCCGACGATGACGAGGCCCTTGCTGCGGTACTGCTTGTCCCACCGCTCGAGGTACGGGAGCGTGCGCAGGCAGTTGATGCACGAGTACGTCCAGAAGTCGAGCAGCACGACCTTGCCGTGAAGCGCCGAGAGCGAAAGACCCGGCGTGTTCAGCCATTGCGAGATGCCGTGGAAGTCGGGCGCGCTGCCGTAGTCGTTCAGAGGCGCCTTCACCTTCGCCGAGGCGACCGCGAGCTCCGGCATCTGGCTCGGGTTCCCGAACTGCGACGCCGCAGTCGCCTTCGCGCGGTGCCCAGTCCGCAACTGTGCGAGCTCGCGCTTCACGGTGTGGTTGCCTTCGACGAGGTTCTGCGCCCACGTCACGTAGCCGGGCAACGCCGTCTGCACGTTCTCCGCCCAGCCCTTGTAGAGCACGACGGCCATCGCCGCCATGACGACGCCTGCCACGACGCGGATCGTCTGCCCGTTCGCGCGCAGCGACGTTGCGGCGCGGCGGCTGCCGGCTGCGATCGCGAGCAGCGGGACCGCGAGCCCGAACGAGAAGGCGAGCACGAGGACGACGACGTCGACGTGCGAACGATGAGCGCCGACGAGCGGAATCAGTGTCCCGAGGACGGGACCGGTGCACGGGACGAAGACGAGCCCGAGGCTCGCGCCGAGTAGGAAGCCGCCGCCCGCGTCGCCGACGCGCCGCCGGGTCAGGAAGAGCAGCGGCCGCTCGAGGATCTGCCCGACCCGCGGAACGATCAGTGTCAGGGCGAGGACGAGAAGGAGCGCCGCGCCGATCTTGAGCTGGTACTTGGGATCGATCCCCAGGAGGCCCCACAGCCATGCGCCCGCGAGCAGGAACGCCGAGAAGGTCGTGACGAGCCCCGCGACGATCGCGAGCGGCCGGCGGCGGCTGGAGGACGCGGTGCTCCCGGCGAGGACGACCGGCAGCACCGGCAGGACGCACGGGCTCACGGCGACGATCACGCCGGCGAGAAACGCTGCGGGGATCAGGATCGCCATTCGACTCTCCTACCAGTCTGACGGCGAGATGGATCGTTACACAGCGTCAGGA
Source organism: Gaiellaceae bacterium (assembly GCA_045806225.1). GTDB lineage: Bacteria > Actinomycetota > Thermoleophilia > Gaiellales > Gaiellaceae > 3-1-20CM-4-69-9. Next base: position 2,099 of record JBJMJS010000056.1, on the reverse strand, counting down.
GCCGGCTCTGCCTCGGCGGCGGGCGCCGCAGCGGGCTTCGGCTTCCGGCGGCGGCGGCGCTTCTTCGGCGCCGCGGTCGCGGCGCCGTTTGCATCGGCGGCGGCGCCGGCGTCGGCGGCGGTCGCGGCCGCCTCCGCAGGCGCGTCGCCGTTCTGGCTCTGGTCGCCCGCCTGTGCCTGCGGCGTCTCGCTGCCGGTCTTCTTCCGCTTCCGCCGCTTCCGGCGCCGCGAACGGCCGGAGGTCAGCTTCGGCGGTGGGAGATTCTCGGCGAGCGCCTCGGCGACCTCGTGGATCGTCCCGACCTTCTCGCGCGCCGCCTCGATCAACTGCGTGGCGCGCGGCGTATACCCCTCTGCGGAGGCGAGCAGCGCGACCGCGACCGGCAGCGGAAGCTCGAGCGCGGCGTTGACGAGCTTCGCAGCGTTCTCCTCGTGCCGGTGCCCACGCGAGTTCGCGAGCGCACCCAGCAGCCGTTTGGCCTCCGGGAACTCGCTGCTCGCGCGCCGGTCCTGCACCTTCCGTGACGCGCGGGCAAGCCGCCATGTCCAGCGGGCGAGGATCTGCTCCGGCGCGTCGACCTTCTGCTCGGCGATCGCGCGCAGCACGATGCGGATCCCGCTCATCCGGTCCTTCTCCCAGGTCGGCGCCTGGGTGACGAGCGTGACGAGGTCGTCGAAGTCGGCGCGCTCGACCATCATCGAGACGCGATCGGAGAGGGCGATCATCCGAAGCCGGCGGTTCGGGTTCTCGGCGGCGCACGTCGCGAGGAACTGCTCGAGCGTCGACTTCGTCGCGCCGCGCGCGGTCAGCTTCTCGACGAAGGCCGCGCGCTCGTCGAAACGAATCTGGCGACCCGCAATCGACGCCCAGTAGCGCTGCTCGTCCTCGTCGAGGTATTTCGGGTCGACGCGTTGCCATTCGCGTGTGATCACGTTCAGCCGTCGCCGCGCGTCGGGCGTGACGGGAACGAGCCACGGGGCGGGCGTGAGCTTCCGGCGGGCGCGACGCTGCAGCCGTCGGCGCGGCGCCGGCGTGACGCGTGCGCCTTCGCGGTAGAAGTCGGCGTCGAGCAGTGAGTGCAGGGAGACGACGCGCTCGTTGTGCGTCGCCGCCTTCGGCACGAAGTCGACGACGATCCCGGCTTCCTTGCGCGGATGCATGCGCATGATCCGGCCGATGCGCTGCTGGTAGACGCGGCGCGATGCGGTCGGCGCGAGGTGCATGCACACGGTCGCGCGCGGAGAGTTCCACCCCTCCGCAAGCAGCATCGCATTGATCAGGACGTTGATCTGGCCGCGCTCGTACGCGGCAAGCGTCTCGGCGAGCTTCACCGGAGGCGTCCGTCCCGAGACCGCCTCTGCCTTCAGTCCGGCAGCCCGGAACTCCTTCGCCAGGTTGTACGCGTGCTCGACGCCGGCGGCGTAGACGATGCCCGGCGATTCGTCGAACCGGTCGCGGTAAAGCGACGCGGCCGCCTGGTTGAGCGCCTGGTGGTCGAGCGTCTTGGCGAGGATCTCCTGGTCGAAGTCGCCGCCGACGATCGGAACCTGGTTGATCGCAGCGACCGGCGGGACGCGCAGACAGCGCAGCGGCGCGATCAGCCCGCGCCGGGCGGCGTCCTGCAGCGGCAGGTCGTCGACGGAGGCCGGGAACACATCGGACACCTGCTTCGCGATCAGCTGCTCCGTCGCGGTCATGCCGATGTAGATCGGCTCCGGGAACGCGCGGATCGCGCTCGACGTCTTCTCGCCGAGCGCCGTGTGCGCCTCGTCGCAGATCACGAGTTGGTACGCGTCGCGCGACACGTCTGCCTGGTGACGCGCGAACCAGGCGTACGTCTGGATCGTCAACGGGTTGGGCTCCTTCGGCTTCGTGCCGCCTTCGATCGCGGGCGAGAAGCGGTCGGCGTAGCCCTCGTCGGTGAGATCGCGGTCGAACTGCGAGACGAGCAGGCGGCGGTGGGTCAGGATCAGGACGCCGAGTGTGCGGGCGGCTTCGACGAAACCCGCGGCGGCGATCGTCTTGCCCGAGGCGGTCGGGTGGCGGAAGCGGTACCGGCGCACGGCGCCGGGGTCGGGGCCGGTGAACTCCGTCGGCTC
>JBJMJS010000055.1:0-91056 GCA_045806225.1 Gaiellaceae bacterium | reverse complement strand
GCCCGCTTCGCGGAGATCGGCATCAACCTCAATGTCCTGCCGCCGGGAAAGCCGATGGCGATGTACCACGAGGAGGATGCAGAAGAGGCGTTCCTCGTCGTTCGCGGCGAGTGCCTGTTGATCGTCGAGGGCGAGGAACGGCCGCTCCGGCATTGGGACTTCGTCTTCTGCCCGCCTTGGACGAAGCACGTGATCGTCGGGGCCGGGTCGTCGCCCGCGCTCGTGCTCGCCGTCGGTGGGCGCGGCAAGAGCGGCCTGAACTACCCCGTCGACGAAGCGGCCGTCCGCCACGGCGCCGGCGTGACCGAGGAGACGCCGGACGGGCGCCGAGCGTACGCGGCGTTCAGCCGGCCCGAGGCGGGTGCGGCTCCCGACCTCGAGACCATGGGCTGATCCAGAAATGAAGAAGGGGCGGCTGCGGCTCCGCCCCTTCAAGGAGACGAGACGCTTGTGTCTGCGGCGAACACAGCGGCTCGTGCGATCCGAGGTCACCTTGACACCGTTTCTCCGGCCGCGCCTGACCCAGACGGGGGAAAGTGAAGTACCCCGATCAACCGCGTCCGAGGGAGAAATCAACCTGCCCGCCACGCCGACGATGTGTGTGCGGCGAGTGTGGGGCCCGATGCGGCGGGGCCTTGGCGCCGGAAGAGTGGAAGGCGGGACCCGGGCGGCGGGTCCTGCCTCAACCACGTGTTGGGTCAGCAGCGCGCAGGTTCGGCTCCCTGCCGGCATCTGCTGGGACGAGCCCGCGGCCGTTCTCAGGTATGTCGGAGGGGCAAGCGTCCGCGGGCTCGTACTAGGTCGCGTACTCGTCGTACTGCGGCAGGCCGTCCGTGATCTCGAACCAGGGCGCCTTGGAGCCGACGAAGATGTGGGCCGTCGGCCGGAGTGTCGGTGCGTCGGTCAGCGACCCCAGGGCGACGTGGACGTACGCGCCGTCGCGCACGACCGAGAAGAGGAGTGAGCCGCACGCGGCGCAGCGCGTGTCGTTCGATGCGGCCTCGCCCACGACCAGCAGCCGATCGGCGCCGTCGAGGAGTGCGAGCTTCCGGCGCTCGATTCCCCCGAACGGCTTGAACGCGCTGCCGGTCGCGGCGCGGCAGCGCGAGCAGTGGCAGTTCGCGGCGTACAGGAACGCGTCGGCAACCTCGTAGCGGACGGCGCCGCATTCGCACCCGCCCCGGAGGGTCCGGTCGTGGCCGCTCGTCGTGTCCATTGGTCTCCCTTGCGTTGCCGGCAAAATCGTAGACCGCGGCGAGCGCGACAACTCATCGGAGTCCGCGACGGGATCAGGCGGCAGGAGTCTGACGCCCGCCTGGCTCGGCGGATCGCCCGCGGCGGGAAGTAGGCGACGACGGCAAAACGGTCGGCTTCGTCCGCCGAAGCGGACGGCCCCAGCCCCTACGGCGTTGGCGAAGTCGCGGCTGGTGTAAGAGACTGCGTCCGCTCCGCGTCCCCCTGATGGAGCGCGAGCCCGAAAACGACGCCGCAAGAGAGCAGCGCCACCGCGGCGCAAATGACCGCCGCAAACGCGACGAACGAGTTGGACTGCCACCGCCCTCGCGGGTGGGAAAGCGTGTCGTACGTGATCGTTGACATATCGACTAGACGGCGCGGGGTCGCCGGTCCTTCCGCGCGACCGAGGCGGACGGACTAATCGAGACGGGGAGCATGGGCCCCGCACGCGCGAGGCTTTCGCTCAACCAACAGGACAGGGGCGGAGGGACTCGAACCCCCGGCCTACGGTTTTGGAGACTCAGGCTCCTTCAGCAGCCATGAGGGTTTGCGCCTCCTGCGTACCACTCCGCGTACCAGTTCACGACCGGCGCAGGTGCGCCAGGAACGTTCAGCGGGCTCGGCCCAACTTGGAATGGAGGATCGACATAGCCGCTCATTTCAAAGATGGAAAGTACGTTCCGCCTTCGTGGCTGAACGTGCCGCCGCCGCGCAAGCCGACGAAGCAGAAGCCTGCGCCGAAGATCAGCGCGAAGGAGCAAAGGCGCATGCAGCAGCCGCATCCATTGGTGCACGGGCCGTCATTGCCGAAAACGCACAAGCACCCGGCGACGGCGCACGCCCAGCGCGCGTATTTTGCGGAGTTGAGCGCGGCGCATCGCAGGGAGCACGAGCACGCTCACGCTGCGAACCACCATCTTTCGCAGCGCGAGCGAGAACGCATGAATCGGCCGCACCCGCTGGCTGGTCGCTGAAACGCAAAGCGGCCCCAAAGGGCCGCTCGGCGGGTTGGTTGGTGGTTGCCTAGGGAGCTGGGTGGTTGCCTCCCGGCTGCGTCGCCGCCGCCGAGACTTGGAAGCTTTCTGCGAGCGCGTGAAGCTGTCGCCGCCCGAGATGATCGAGCGCCGACAGTAGGCGTTGATGGTTCTCGCTCGACGCGTCTGCGATCCACGCGTTCAGCGCTGCTTCGGCTCGGTCGCTCGCGGTCATTGCGGAGACCTAAGCACCGTTTTCGGCTGCGCCAGAGTTGTTTAGAGCCTCGTGCTGTGCCAATTCCGCACAGCCATGCGAGCGCGAATCGCGTAGCCGCGTGAGTAGGTAAAGAAACTAGACCCCAGGGAAGACCCAAAAGCCCGGAGATCGGACTTGACAACGTCCGGCGGGGTCCCGCGAACTAGGCGCGGCCGTCTGTGGGAGATCCGGTTGTACGCGCCGCCCGCTGCAATCAAAAGGCCGGGCGAGAGTGGTTGCCGTCAAAGATCCATGGCCCTCCCCAGACGGCCCTGGACCGAACCACTCTCAAGCCCGGCTAACGCAAAGGCCAAACTCAGAAGGGCGTTCCGGTCTAAGACGGGAGCCGCACCACTGCGCAGAGGTCTAGGCGCTTGGGTCACCGTGCCAGAGGAATGCCGCGACCGCTGCAAACTGCGGAAGCTTTCGACGCAAACAGCGGCGGATTCGACCGGGAAGCGCCCCGCGATTTCGTGGGCGAAAAAGGAGAGGCGTACCGTGAACAGGGCGGGCCGGTCGCCCGCCGTTGAGGCTCTTGGCCGCAGGGCGCCTCAAGGTGGGGCCTTCCCCTCGCCCGGCTCGCTAATCCGCCTCGCTTCCGGCAGAGCCGGTGGGGGCCGCGGGCTGGGTCTTGGCGCATTCGCGGCCCCGCCGATGATGGCGCGATTCTATTCGCACGGGCCGCTCGCGGCTATGGGGGTCGCGTCAACCGTTTGCGGCAGTGCAAGAGCAATTCGAGTGCCGCTCGCAGCCAGGCGCGGCAAATCATCAATGCGTCCGCGAAGGCCACCACGAGCCGGGTTTGCGTTGATTGTTTTCGTATCGGCCGGGTGTCATTGTGGTCGAACGTGCGTGTCCTCTTGCTCATCGTGGTATTCGCCGCGACGTCGCTCGTGCTCGGTGCCTGGACATCTGAGTCGGACGCTGTGCCAACCTGCGCCGGACACGTCCAGAAACTGATGTGCCGTCGCGGATCAGCGCTCGTGACGTTCAAGGGGATCACGTACCGAATGAAGGGCAGCAGGTGCTATGTCGGCGCTAAAGGTGGTCGGCTCTACTTCGGCCCCCAGCCCGACGGCGGATATAAGGGGAAAAACGGCCTGATGCTCGTAGTCGAGCCGAACCGCGTCGGGGCAGTGGACGTAATTGATGGCGGACTTGGCCTCGCTTCAGGCGTCCATGGCGCGATACTGGGGAAGGCTCACGCGATCACGGCCGAACTGAGACGCGGAACCTTCACTCTCTCCGGCCACCTCGGCGCCGGCAAGACCGATAACCGCCGGTTTACGGGTAGCTGGCACTGCGGCTAAGAGACGCGCGGGAGCAGCGTTGGCTTCGCCCCCCGAAGAACGCCCCGCAGGATCTTGAGTGCATCCCGCTCACCGGCAATGGAGGCTCGCTACGGCTGCAAGCGCGAGCTGAGACTCAGCCAGCGTCAATTTCTGCGCCTCCGTCTCTAGCCGCCCGTGCCAGCGGATCGCCGCCCGCTCAAGCTTCGGGGAGCTAGCCGCGTGCAGTAGTTCGAGATACGCGAGCGCGTCGAGCAGGGAGAGCGTCCCAAGCTCACGCATCGCTAGCTCAACCTGAAACAGGTTCCGCCGCTGAATCGCGCGGGTGAACCGGCCGTGTGCGCTCCCTTGGCTCGTCATAACGAAGCCTTGGGGGACGGCAGCCGTCCATTTTAAGGTGCCGGACGGGAATCGCGCCGCGTAGGCCGGGATAAACCCGGTGGCTGGCGTAAGTCCCCTCGCGGAGTCGAGCCTCAGGCACACCGCTAGGCTCACCAACCACTCACCGTCGCCGGCCCGGAGGTCGCTCAATGAAAGCTGTCACGATTACCGCATTCGACACGCCTCCCGTGCTGCGGGAAGACCTTCCCGCGCCGACACTTGGGCCGAACGAAGTCCTCGTCCGCGTGCACGGATCGTCGGTCAACCCGGTCGACAACGGGATCGCCGCCGGGATGCTTAGGCAGATGGGCGTTGAGTACGAGTTCCCCGCCATCCTGGGCCGCGACTACGCCGGCGTGGTCGAGCAGGTCGGCGCCGAAGTCACCCGCTATGCCGTCGGCGACGAGGTCTTCGGCTTCCTCCTGCACGCCAACCCAACTGTCCACGATGGAAGCTGGGCGGAGTTGATCGCCGTCCCCCAGGACATGTACATCAGCGGCGCTCCCCAGGGTGTGGACCTCGGCACCGTAGGCGCCGCGCCGCTCGCCGGTATCGCGGCGATGATGGCAATCGACGCGCTCGACCTGTCCGAAGGCGACACCGTGCTGATCGTAGGTGCGTCGGGTGGCGTCGGCAGCCTCGCGGTCCAGCTCGCCGGCCGCGCCGGCGCGACCGTCGTCGCCCCCGCACTTGCCGAAGACGAGGCCTACCTGCGCGAGCTCGGCGTCAGCGAAGTGCTGCCGCGCGACGATGATCTCGCCGCGTCCGTGCGTGAGCGCTACCGCGATGGCTTCGACGCGGTCCTTGACCTGGTGAACTACGCACCCGACGTCCCCGCAGCCCTCGTGAAGGATGGCGGCCGCGTTGCCTCACCCACCGGAGCCGCGGGTGAAGGTCCGGGCCGGACGATGGTCATGGCTACACCGACGCCCGAGAACCTCCAGCGCCTCGCCCGTCTGCTGGCAGACGGCACTCTGCGCGTGCCCGTCCAAGAGACGTACGAGCTTGCGAAGGCCCCCGACGCGCTCACCGCACTCGCGACCGCACACACGCGGGGTAAGCTCGCCATCCGCATCAAGTGACGTAAATCGAGCCCAGCTCGCCTCGAACCTTCGGCGTCGCTCGGGTGACATTCCCGCACGCTGGCGCAACGCGAACGACCCATATCCGAATCGTTCGGGCAGCTAGACGAACTGGTGCGGACGCCTCGCCTTGAGTGCCCCCTCGCGCTCCATTTCCCACCGCCAGTAAGCGCGGTTCTTTGTCTTGATCCAGCCACGCTCGCCAGCGACGTAGCGACTGCTCCGTTTCTTGGCGACGACGTCTTCTAGCTCGTGCGTGCAGACGGCGTGCCAGAGCGCTTCGCCGTCATCGAACGTCTGTGGCGTTCGCCATCGCTCGCTGTTGAGGTTGAGTTCTTCGAGGATCGTGCGGCGCTTGGAGTAGGGGAGACGCGTGCAGTCGTCGCCGCCGACGCTGAGCACGTCGAAGATCATCAGCGTTAGCGCGACATGGTTCTGTCTCTGTAGAACGCACTCGCAGATGACCGGGAAGTCCGGCTTCCCGTCCTCATCGAGCGCGACGAGTTCGCCATCAAAAACGCCGCGCGCCGGCAGGTGTTCGAGAAACAGAACGTGCTCGGTCATGTTCCAGCCGCGCCGGCTGCGGACGCGGAGCGTGCCTTCGGTCGAGACGATGGCTCGAAACCCATCCCACTTCACTTCATACGAGTAGTCGCCACTCGTCGGCAACTTGCCGGAGCGGGCGAGCATAGGTTCATGGAGGCCGGAAAACGCCACCGCAGCGGCCTGATCCTATTGGGTGGAGCCGCGAGCCGAGCGTCCGGACGCTTAGACTCCGCTCCGCGAATGGAGTGGGAATACGTCGCGCAATTGACTCGCTCCGACGGGTCAGTTACGGAACGTCCGTACCGGCATGAGCTTCAGCCGCGAATCGGAGACATCATCACGGTGGATGCTCAGACGTGGCAGGTGACGGCTGTAGTTCACCCGGCACAGAACCGGCTTGGCCGTATCGCGGCGACACGATTTTTCGCAACGGGCGGAGGTGGCTAAGTGCAGAAAGTCGCGACCGGCGAGGAGCACTCCACGCGCGGGTACAAAAGGGGGGTAGCGCGTACCAGTTGCGTACCAGTCGCGCACCGCGTCCGGCGTATTTGGGCGGTTTTGAACGGATAACCGCAAGACAGTCGCAAGAAGCAGAAAGCCCCGCATAGGCGGGGCTTTCCGGTCAGCCATCGGTACAGGGGCGGCAGGACTCGAACCTGCGACCTACGGTTTTGGAGACCGCCGCTCTACCAACTGAGCTACGCCCCTACTGGTGCGGCGATTGTAGCCGTGCGATTTCGGACATTCTTCGCTCTCGTGACGGAGCAGCAGGGCAAACGGGAGCAGTCGCGCGGCGAGGGCTAGCGGTCACCGGCGCGCTCTCGGCGCGCTCTTCGCGCTCCTCGGCGTCGGCTTTGCGGGCATCGCGTATGCCGCATTGACGAGCGATGCGGGGGCCGCTCGGCGCCTTGTCGTCGCCCTCGCGGCGGCCGCGCTCGCGGTCTGGCTCCTGTCGCTCGCGGCCCGGACGCTGAGGTAGGCCGAGGGACGCCGTATCCTCTCCACCGTGGCGCAGGCCGAGGACACCAAGACCCTTTGGCGCCAGTACCGCGCGGCGCCCGACTCGAAGGCGCTCCGCGACCGGCTGATCCTGACCTACGCGCCGCTCGTGAAGTACGTGGCCGGGCGTCTCGGCTCGGGCCTGCCGGCGCACGTCGACGACGACGACCTCATCTCCTACGGCCTCCTTGGACTGATCGGCGCGATCGAGCGCTACGACCCCGACCGCGACGTCAAGTTCGAGACGTATGCGATCGCGCGGATCAAGGGCTCGATCATCGACGAGCTTCGCGCCATGGACTGGGTGCCACGGTCCGTCCGCGCTCGCGCGCGCGACATCGAGCGTGCGATCGCCGAGCTCGAGCGGAAGCTCCACCGTGCGCCTACGGACGAGGAGATCGCCGAGAAGCTCGGGCTGACCGAGGCCGAGCTCGAGGACAGCCTCACCGACATCTCGCGGTCGTCGATCGCCGCGCTCGATGAGTTGTGGACCGTGAACACCGGCGGCGGGGGCGGCGACCAGGTCGCGTTGATCGACACGATCGAGGACACGGAGGCGCCCGACCCCCAGGGCTCGCTTTCGCAGACCGAGATGAAGGAGGCGGTAGGCGAGGCGATCGCGCGACTTCCCGACCGCGAGAAGCTCGTGGTCACGCTCTATTACTACGAGGAGCTTACGCTGCGTGAGATCGGCGAGGTGCTCGGCGTGACGGAGTCACGGGTGTCGCAGCTGCACACGAAGGCGATTCTCCGGCTGAAGGCTCGCCTCTCCGGTGCCGGAACGCGCGCTTCACTCGAAACCTGATCGTTAGGATCAGCGCCGGTGTCTGTCGAGCCCGGGAAGATCCGCAACGTTGCCGTCGTGGGACATCGCGGCACGGGCAAGACGTCGCTCGTCGAGGCGATGCTCTTCCAGGCGGGTGCGACGAACCGGCTCGGCACGGTCGAAGCCGGCTCCACGGTCAGCGACTGGGACGAGGACGAGCAGAAGCGGCAGATGTCTCTCGCCGCCGCCGTCTGCCATGTCGACTGGCAGGAGCGCAAGATCAATGTGATCGACGCGCCCGGCGACGCCGGTTTCCAGGGTGACGCGATCGCCGCGCTGCGCGTCGTCGAAGGCGCGCTGTTCGCGGTCAGCGCCGTGATGGGCGTCGAGGTGCAGACGACACGCCAGTGGGCGCGCGCCGACGAGGGGAACCTCTCGCGCGTGATCTTCGTGAACATGCTCGATCGAGAACGCGCGGACTTCTTCCGCGTGCTCGGCGCGCTGCGCGAGCAGTTGTCGGACAAGTGCGTCGCCGTCCACCTGCCGATCGGGGCCGAGCACGAGCTCACCGGCGTCGTCGACCTGCTGCACATGTGCGCGTACATGGATCCCGGCGGCGCGCGTGAATCCGGGCCGACGGAGATCCCGGCCGAGTTGCAGGACCAAGTGCAGGAGTACCGCGAGAAGCTGCTCGACGCCGTCGTCGAGACCGACGAGGACCTGATGGAGCGCTATCTCGAGGGGCAGGAGCTCAGCGTCGAAGAGGTCGCGCACGCGCTGAAGGACGCGGTCACCCGAGGCGAGGTCTTCCCGGTTGCGTGCGGTGTCGCGTCCAAGAACCTCGGCACGACGGCGCTCCTCGACCTGCTCGTCGAGGGCGTCCCCTCTCCGGCGAAGAAGGGCGAGCCGATGGAGATTCCGAACACGAAGACAGCCGCGTTCGTGTTCAAGACGATCGCCGATCCGTTCGCGGGACGGATCAACGTCTTCCGCGTCCTGCACGGAACGGTCGGCGGCGATGCGAACCTCGTGAATCCGCGCACGCACGGCAAGGAACGCATCGGGCAGGTGCTCGTCCTGCAGGGCAAGGAGCACACGCAGGCGACCGAGCTCGCGACCGGGGACATCGGCGCCGTTGCGAAGCTGAAGGACGTCGCGACCGGCGATCTGCTGCTCGACCACGAGGAGCCGATCGAGCTGCCGAAGATCGACTTCCCCGAACCGGTTATGAGCTTCGCGATCACGCCGAAGGCGAAGGGCGACGAGGAGAAGATGGGCGCAGGCCTCCGCCGGCTCGCTGAGGAAGACCCGACGATCCAGCTTCGACGCGATCCGCAGACGGGCGAGCAGCTCCTGTCGGGCCTGTCGCAGATGCACGTCGAGGTCGCCGTACAACGACTCAAGTCGCGGTTCAACGTCGAGGTCGAGCTCCATCAGCCGCGCGTGCCGTACCTCGAGACGATCCGGCGGGAGGCGCGCGCGCAGGGTCGCTACAAGAAGCAGACCGGCGGCCGCGGCCAGTTCGGCGATTGCCATGTCGTGCTCGAGCCGATGGATGGTCGCACCGGGTACGAATTCGTCGACAAGATCGTCGGCGGTGTCATTCCGCAGAGCTTCCGCCCGGCGGTCGACAAGGGGATCCAGGAGGCGATGCAGCACGGTGAGCTCGCCGGCGCGCCCGTGCAAGGCGTGCGTGTGTTGCTCGTCGACGGGTCGTACCACACGGTCGACTCGTCGGAGATGGCGTTCAAGATCGCCGGCTCGATGGCGTTCAAGTCCGCGTACGAGAAAGCCGACCCGGTGCTGCTCGAACCGATCATGGAGCTCGAGGTGACGACTCCCGAGGATGCGGTCGGCGCTGTCAACGGCGATCTCAACTCGCGTCGCGGCCGGCTGCACGGCATGGAACCGCGCGGCGGGATGACGACGATCAAGGCCGAGGTGCCGATGTCGGAGATCCTCACGTACTCGCAGGCGCTGACGTCGATGACCGGCGGCCGCGGCGACTACCACATGCAGTTCCTCCGCTACGAGGAAGTGCCCGCACACATCGCCCAGAAGGTGATCGAGCAGACGAAGAAGGAGAAGGAAGAGGTCAAGGCCTAACCCGAAAGGGTCAGGCCCGCAGGCCTGACCCTCGTCGAGTGGCGTGCGTCACACGCTCTGCGTCTGCTGCAGCGGCTCGCCTGCGCGAAGCCGCGTGATCAAGTCGGAGACGTCGGCGAGCTCCTGCTCCAGATCGCGCTGGTAGCGCTCGAGCCGCTCGAGAACGTTCTCGCGGTCGTACCACCTGCGGCCGAGGCCGCGGTGATGTCGCTGTCGTCCGTGGTGCATCGTCACCTCCCTTCGTAGCGATCGAGGAAGCCGTCGATCCGCTCGCGCGAGCGCCGCAACGCGGCGGCCCACTCGTCGAGCAACCGCCGGCCCTCGGGTGTCAGCTCGTAGGTGCGCTTCGCCGGACCGGGCTCGTCTGCGTGCCATTCGGACTGCACGAGCCCGTCTTCTTCGAGCCCGCGCAGGACGCGGTACAGGTTCCCCATGTCGACCCGTGCTTCCCCGGTCACCTGCGGCAGTGCGTCGAGGAGCTCGTACCCGTGCGCGCGGCGCTCGCGCAACAGGAGGAGGACGGCGGCCTCGCCAAAACGCTCGACGCGCGCGCGGACCCCCCAGTGGCCGGTCCCGAGCCGGTGCCGGCAGCGTGCGCCTCGCCCACCGCGATGTCTCACGCCGTACCTACATGTAAAACACACATGTCATCAACCGTAGCAGCGGTGAGGCGACCTGCGTCGGGTACAGTCGATTGCCGTGCGGCAGCTTGCTCGGCAAACCGTGCAGCGCACGTGCGCGATCTGCGAGCGGACGCTCCTGATGGGAGAGCGCGCGGTGCGCTTCGCACCGAACGGCGAAGACTTCGTCGACGTCTGTCCCCTGTGCCAGGAGACGGCGCTCGAGCACGGCTGGATCAAGGAGGGCAGCCCCACGACGCCCACCGTTCCGAACGAGCGCCGCCGCCGCCGCGGGTTCGGCTCGCTCTTCGACCTGAAGCGCCGCCCGCCGTCGCCCGAGCCGGTCGTCGCCGAGCCGATCCTCCGCCGCCTTTCTGTCCCCGAGCAGCAGATGGTCGAAGCCGCCGACATCTTCAACGCAAGCGACTACCGGCGCACGGTTGGTGGGATCGCAAAGAGTCTCGGCGAGCCGCGCGCCTCGATCCTCCCGCTCTCGGGCGTGACCGGCGAGCTGATCGTCACGGTCGCGTGGGACATCTCGTGGTACCAGTACCGCGTCACGCCTGAGTCGGCCCAGCCGGTCCGTCTCGCCGAGCGCGGGCACGAGCTGTCCGATCTCGACCGGTCGTTCGCGCGCTGGAACGCTCGCGTCGAGAACGACGGCCGGCTCGTCCCGGATATCTCGCGCGTCTGACACGCCTCTGGCGCCGACGCGAAACCGGCTTAGACTGAGGCGGTGATCTATTGCGTCATCCCGCCCGAGCTCGCCGACGACCTCTACGACAAGATGGTCGACTACTACAAGGACAACCCGAACGTCACCGTGATCATCGACCGCCGGAAATCCGAGCGGCGGAAGGGGAAGCCGCCCGAGGAGATCAAGAACCGGCGTGAGGTCCGTGACCGCCGTCGGGCGCGTATCCCCGGCACGTTCCCCGAGACGCCGGAAGACGCCTAGTCACTAAGATCGGCGCCGTGGCGCTGATCCGGACGAAGAGCTTCAAGAACTTCATCGGCGGCGAGTGGGTGGACGCCGCGGACGGCGAGACGTTCGAGTCCCTCAGCCCGGCAACGGGCGACGTGCTCGGTGAGTTCCCGCGCTCGTCGGTCGACGACGTCAATCGGGCGGTGGCCGCTGCGCGCGCCGCCTGGGAGGACTGGCGGCTGGTGCCGGCGCCCGAGCGCGGGACGATCCTGTACCGCTTCGCCAACCTCCTGATCGACCATAAGGACGACCTCACCGACCTGATGACGCGCGAGATGGGGAAGGTGAAGGCGGAAGCCGGCGGCGACGTGCAGGAGGCGATCGACATGTCGCTGTACATGGCCGGCGAAGGGCGGCGCATGTTCGGCCAGACGACCCCGTCGGAATTGCGCGACAAGTTCATGATGAGCGTCCGCATGCCGATCGGCGTCGTCGGCGCGATTACGCCGTGGAACTTCCCGATCGCGATCCCTTCGTGGAAGCTCGCGCCAGCGCTCGTCTGTGGCAACACGATCGTCCTCAAGCCCGCGGAGGACACGCCGCTCCTCGCCGAGCGGTTCGTCGAGCTGCTTCACGAGGCCGGGCTCCCGAACGGCGTCGTCAACATCGTGCACGGCTACGGCGAGGACGCGGGTGAGGCGCTCGTTCGGCACCCCGACGTGCCCGTGATCACCTTCACGGGCTCGCGTGAGACTGGGGTGCGCGTCACGCACGCGGCCGCGGACCAGCTGAAGATCGTGCACCTCGAGCTCGGGGGCAAGAACGGCATCGTCGTGCTCGACGACGCCGATCTCGACCTCGCGGTCGAGGGGATCGTCTGGTCGGCGTTCGGCACGTCCGGCCAGCGCTGCACGGCCGCGTCGCGCGTGATCGTCCAGGACGGCGCGTACGAGCAGCTCCAGTCGAAGCTCGTCGCTGCGGCCGAGCGGCTGCGTCTCGGGTACGGGTGGGAGGACGACACGGACGTCGGGCCGGTGATCAACAAGGCGGCGCTCGACAAGATCCACTCGTACACGCAGATCGGCAAGGACGAGGGCGCCAAGCTTCTCACCGGCGGCGAGGTCGTGTCCGGGAACGGCTTCGACAAGGGCCACTTCTACCGGCCCACCGTGTTCGGCGAAGTCGACCCACAGATGCGCATCGCGCAGGAGGAGATCTTCGGGCCGACGACGGCATTGATTCGCGTGCGCGACTTCGACGAGGCGGTCCGTGTCGCGAACGGGATCAAGTACGGGTTGTCGTCGTCGATCTACACGCGCGACGTGAACAAGGCATTTCGTGCGATGCGCGATCTCGCCGCCGGGATCACGTACATCAACGCAGGCACGATCGGCGCAGAAGTTCACCTTCCCTTCGGCGGGACGAAGGACACGGGGAACGGGCACCGCGAGGCCGGCCAGGCGGCGCTGGACGTGTTCACTGAGTGGAAGTCGATCTACGTCGACTACAGCGGCAGGCTGCAGAAGGCGCAGATCGACAACTTGAAGCCCGGCGCCTGACGCGCAGGGTCGCCGTCATCGGAAACGCGGGGTCGGGCAAGACGACGCTTGCGCGCGCCCTCGCGCGACGACTCGGCGTGCCGCACGTCGAGCTCGACGCGCTGTTCTGGAACTCGGGCTGGGTCGAGACACCGGCGGAGGAGTTCCGACGACGCGTCGAGGCGGTGCTCGACGACGACGAAGGGTGGGTCGCGGACGGCAACTATCGCACGCGGCTCGGCTCGGTGATCCTCGACCGCGCCGAGCTCGTCGTATGGACCGACCCGCCGCTCCCGATCCTCCTCACGCGCCTGGCGCGTAGGACGGTGCGGCGGGCGCGGACACAGGAACAGCTGTGGGGGACGAACGTCGACACGTGGCGCAGCGCGTTCATGAGCCGCGAATCCGTGCTGTTGTTCGCGCTCAAGGCGCATCGCCGTTGGCGCCCGCGCGGCACCGAGATCGCGGCGCACTGGCCGGTCGTGCGTCTGCGGTCGCGCAGCGACGTCGAGCGGTTTCTGGCGGACGTAGGGTAGGCGACGTGTCCGGCGAGACGCACAAGCTCGTCTGGTTCGTCCCCGAGGAAGCGCTCGACCGCACGCGCGATGCCGTGTTCGGCGCCGGCGCGGGCCGGATCGGCGACTACGAGCGCTGTTCGTGGTACACGAGGGGAGAGGGGACGTTCCTCGGCCGCGAGGGGACCGACCCGACCGTCGGCCGTCCGGGCCGTGAGGAACGGGCCGCCGAGCTGCGCGTCGAGACCGTCGTTCCCGCTGAGCGCGCGCGCGCAGTGGTCGACGCGCTGGTTGCGGCGCACCCGTACGAGGAGGTTGCGTTCGACCTCTATCCGCTCGTGCGTCTCGCGCGATGAAGGCGCGGCTGTCGACGGACGGCGGCGCCCGAGGGAATCCGGGCCCCGCCGCATACGGGTATGTCCTGGAGGCGGACGACGGCGACGTGCTCGCCGCGCACGGCGAGCGGATCGGCCGCGCGACGAACAACGTCGCCGAGTACCGCGGACTCGTCGCTGGGATGCGGAAGGCCGCCGAGCTCGGCGTCACGGAGCTCGATGTCGTGTCCGACTCGGAGCTGCTCGTGAAGCAGATGCGGGGCGAGTATCGCGTGAAGAACGAGGCGCTCCGCGCGCTCTGGGACGAGGCGACGGACCTCGAACGGCGCTTCCGGCGCGTGCGCTACACCTCGGTCCGCCGCGAGCACAACGAGCTCGCCGACAGCCTGGTCAACGAGGCCTTGGACTCCTGACCCCGCGGCTATACTCCGCCCGCGCGCGGATGTAGCTCAGTTGGCTAGAGCGTCTGCTTGCCATGCAGAAGGTCGTGGGTTCGAGTCCCATCATCCGCTCTCACAAAACCCCGCTAAACGGGGTTTTTTGTTGCCTCCGTCGGCACCGCGTAAACGCTCAGAGCGTCGTTTGTGCCCATTCGTGCCCATTCGAGCGCCGGTCGTAGGCTTTCCTGTGCGGCCCTGACAGCCGCTCGCGCCGCTTCGTCGCCTGAGCGTAGACGCGGAGGGTGAAGCGCGGGTCCCCGTGGCCGAGGTCGTCGGCGGTGTAGCGGACGTCGTTGCCGACAGCGACGCATACGTCCTTCTGAGCGTGGAAGGTCAGATGCTCGATCGACGCGGCGCCGGAGTCGGCGAGCTTGACCGCTGGGGCGAAGGCTACTCGGGTGTACGCAGTGCAATCGGTGCGGTTACCGAGCGGTTAGGGCCCCCTGTCAGGTTCGGTGCGACAGCAACCCACTGGGGGAGGGAGCGGATTTGACGTGCGCCCGGCGGGACGGAGTACGCCTCGGTTGGCTGTCAACTGGCGGCCGAGGTCCAAGAAAGGAGCGTCTCATGAAGCATCTGCTTCATAGATGGTGGAAGGTTCTCGTCCCAACGGCAGTGCTCGCGTTCGTCGTCGCGGGCGTGGCGGTTGGGGCGACGCGGACGGCGTCATCAGGCGGGACGAACGTGTGCGTCAACGACGTCAACGGGCTCGTGCGCGTCGCTACGAGTTGCCGTGACGGTGAGCACCCGCTGACGATCGGCGGCGGCGGCGGCAACACACAGGCGACGCAAAAGGGGACGTTTTCCGTCCCGATCGGTCAGACGGCTGGCGCGAAGAGACTCCCGCTAACGGGCGTCACGATCTCCGGCCGCTGTACCACTATTCCTGGACCGGGTCCCGGCATTGGTGGCTTCTTGGTCTTCGACGCCGCAACCGGCACGACGATGGACCTCTTCCCGAACGGCGGCGTCGGCGTCACATCAGCGACGATATTCGCCGGTGGCCTTCCGCCGGGATTCACGTTCACGCAATTCAGCGAGCAAACCGTGGTCATGACCTCGAACGGAGCAACGGCGTCGATCACGATCGGCGGCTCCGCCGACCCTACGGCAGGGACCTGCACCTTCCTCTGGCAGGCGGTCGAAGCACCTAACTAAACGAACACGAAGTCGACAGTGCGGGAGCCGGGGAAGCGCGGCTCCCGCAACTCCTAGACGATTCCCGCTTTAGCCGACGCTCGTTCCGCGAAAGTCGTTGCTCGATGCGGGGCTTTTGTGTCTCGCGTAACTGACCTGGTCGGGTCAAGCCGGACGCTCGCTGATTCGGCAGTCTTCTTTTCGAGGGGGGCTGAGGGATGGCCCATCATCCTGCGGCCAGGATCTCGGGCCAGCAAGGGCCGCCGTGAGGCGGCCCTTGCGCTGCGCCGAGAACCAGCCACCTGGTGCGCCGCACAGACCGAGGGAATGCGGCGGATGTGGACGGGACTGCGGCCGAACCGTCCGAATCGCGCAGAGGGCGGGGAAGAGGCCCCAGCTCGCGCGACGTACACCCGCCGCGATGTTGGCTTCGGGCGCCATGCCCGTAGTCCTGTCGCGAATCGCCCGATACGGCCCGCCACGGTGGAGGCTCCCGGCAAAGACGCCGATCCGATTTGCGACGATCGCGTCGTCCACGGAAATTTGTTGCTGTCGCAACATATTCTTGCCATACTGGAGCCGCGCCCAGACCTCGCGCAGTGCACGGCTCCGTTCGGCATCGGAACCTCCCTGAGCTCGGCCTTCGCGCGACCGGTCGAGCGAACCGATGGGGAGGGTGGGGTCGACGGATCAGGAGACGGATTACGCGCTAGGAGCCGTCGACGAGATGCTCGCGGAGATCGCCGGGCGCCGCGGCGAACGGGAGTGGTCCGGACAGGTGGCGACCCTCCGCGCGCTTCGCGAGGAGATCGTCTCCGACATCATCGACGGGTTCGAGGAAGCGGAGCGGCGGCTCGACGGCTATTCCGCCGAAGTGGCGCAGAACGGCGACTGATCGTTCAGCCGCCGCGCGTCGGGTTTGTCCCGGCGAAGCGCCGTCACGTGACGCGCGGAAGCAGGGTCGGCCGAACCCGGCGGACGAGCGCGCGCAGGATCGGGATTGCGCCACGCTCGCCGGCGCACAGGGACGTGAGCGCAGCGAGCGCGAGGTGCGACTCGGCGAGCGTCAACGTCTGCGCCTCCGTCTCGAGCCGCCCGTGGAATCGGATCGCGGCACGCTCGAGCTTGTCGGGCCGTACATCGACGAGGAGGTCGAGGTACGCGAGCGCATCGAGGAGCGACAGCGTCCCGAGCTCACGGATCGCCAGCTCGGCCTGGAAGAGATTGCGCCGTTGAACCGCGCGTGTGAACCGTGCGTGTGCCGAGCCCTGGCTGGTCATCGTCTCGAACCGTTGGGGCGACGGCGTTGCCGAGGCTACCGAATGCGTCAGCTGTCTTCTGCGCGCCGAAACGCGGCTAGCGTGGAACGCGCCGCGTCAACCGGAGGCGTCGCCTGAATGGAAGAACGACGCGAACGACCCTGCGACGGCGGTGATCACGAAGACCGCCCACAGCTCGAGCACGACGTCGAGCACGCGCCCGGCGACGGTCAGCGGGTTCTTCAGCGACGAGGAGACCGTCAGGACCTGCACGGTGGAGAAGAAAACGGCTTGACCGTAGGTGTGGATGTCGGTTCCCTTCGCTCCGCGCTCGACGAGCCAGACGCCGAGCGCGCCGAGGAGGTCGACGCCGAGGGACAACGTGAACGCGATCAGGAGCCGCGCGAGGAGCCGCCGGTGACGCTCGCCCCACGCGCCGAGCCGCGCGACCTCCTCGTGGATCACGGTGACAGCTTCGGCGGCTTGCCTGAGATTCCTGGCGACGGTCCGGCCGCAGCAAACGGGCACGTTTCCGATTTCCGACCAACACGAGTAGGGTCGCCGGATGCTCTGCGGCACGGCGGCCACGCTGCGGGATCCAGGATGACGCGGCTCGATGCGGAAAAGCTCGACACACTCCGCCGCTGGGGCGAGGGCCTCCAGCGTTTGGACAGCAACGAGCTGAGCGCGGCGGGGCGCGCAATCCTGCTTCTGATCGAGGAGGTCGAGCACCTCTACGTCGATCTGTGGCACACGCGTGCGGGCAGCGCCGCACCGGCGCTCGACGCGGCGCCCGAGCCGCAGGACCCCCTCGCCGAAACGCTCCGAAGCCGCATCCGACGCGGCCTGGGCTTCACGGCCAGGGGCGCACAGGATCGTTATCCACACCCTGAACAAGCTGTGGACGACGTCGAAGTGCGCGGCCCGGATACGGCCGCTCGGCCCGACCGGCCCTAGCAGGCGCGCCGAGGACCGCCCAACAGTCGAGTCGGAATCGAGCCGATCGGGGGGCGAGTGGGCTTGCGCGATCGGTCAGCCTCCGACCTGAGAGGTCCGGCGCACCTCGTGCCGACGGTCTCTCGCCCTCGTGAGGCCGATGCGGCGGGCCTTACGAGCATGAGCTGCGGAGGCGGTGCGCAACAGCGCGCTGCCTCCGATGCTCGACGACCGATGAGACTCAGAACCGGATCAGCGACCTCGACCACAGACCTCGCCGGGTACCTGCGGCGGTGCCGGTGCATCGTCGGCGTCGTCGACGACTGGACGCTGGACGTCGGCGTGCAGCCGGGCTCGCTGAGCGCCGAGCATGCGCGGATCGAGCTCGAGGGGTACCTCCGCGTCTGGGAGGCCGTCCAAGGCGTCGCGATCGACCGGCGCGAGCCCGGGCGCGCCGCCCCGACGGACCCGATCCGCGGGACACCGCACACGAACTGACGACTGCGCTGCGGCTCCCGGGACGAAACGTCGACGCGGGACGACGGGCGCAGTGCCGCAGTGGAGTGGACGCCCCACCGCAGCACCGCGCCCCGTCGAGCGCCGGCCCGAGCCGCAGTCGGGCTGGCCTGTCCAGCATCTTTCCAGCCGCTGCACCTGCTCAAACGGCCGGTCTGGTCAAGGGCTCAGCGGCTCCCGACGCTGACGACGGCGTACGACCCGTCCACGTACACCGTCTCCGGGGTGCCGTCGCTCTTCAGGATGTGCGCCTCGTAGGCGGCGTGGCCGTCAGCATCCGTCTCCACGCGCACCACGGTCGCGTTCGCTCCGACCTTCGCGAGCGCCGCGGTCCTCACGCGCGCCAGCGCATCGCCGGTGAGCGGCGTCTCGTCGCTCCGCTGGTTGCCCCAGGGGGTCTCCGCCGTCCCACCCGCCGGGCCCGAGGGTCCGGCAGCGATCGTCGCCGCAGTTGTGTTCGAGGCGGATGACGAGCCGGACGCGGCCGAGGCGATCCCATAGCTCCCGAGGCTGAGGCCGACGACGATCGCGGCGACGTTGAGCGGTTTTCGGAGTGTCTGTCGCACGGTGTTCTCCTTCGGTTCGAGGCCCGGTCGGCCCTTCGAACCTCACCCTGGAGGCGCCGTCTCAGAAACGGCTCGGGCCCTGCTGTGAAACCGCAAAGCGTCGCGTCAACCGGCGAGCGTCGCTTCCGCTACGACCGGGTTGCGCAGCGTTCCGATGCGCTCGATCTCGACCTCGACCACGTCTCCGGGCCGGAGCGAGACGGGTGGGTCGCGAAAGATCCCGACGCCGGCGGGCGTGCCGGTGAGGATCAGGTCGCCGGGCTCGAGCGTGAACACACTCGAAGCGTGGGCGACGAGTCGCGGCACGTCGAAGATGAGGTTGCTCGTGTTGCCGTCCTGCAGCGTCTCGCCGTTGACGCGCTGGACGACGCGGAGGCCGCTCGCGGACCCGATCTCGTCGACCGTGACGAAGTCTCCGCCGAGCGGGCAGAAGGTGTCGAAGCTCTTCCCGCGCAGCCACTGCTTGTCGCCGTACTGGAGGTTGCGCGCGCTCACGTCATTCGCGCAGCGGTAGCCCGCGACGATCTCGAGTGCGTCGGCCGGTGCGATCCGCCGCGCGCGCCGCGCGATCTCGACCGCGAGCTCGGCTTCGGCGTCGACGTGTGTCGCCTCCGGCGGAATGACGATCGCGTCGCCGTTCCCGCACAGCGCGTTCGGGAACTTCGCGAACAGCAACGGTTCGGCGGGCAACGCGGCGCCCTGCTCCTCCGCGTGGTCGCGGTAGTTGAGGCCGACGCAGATGATCTTCGGACGCTCCGCCACGATCGGCGGAGTATGGCCGCGCGAACGCCCGGCGCGGCGGTGCGTCAGGCGCCGGGTGTGGTCGCGCGCGCCAGCCGCAGCGCGGAAGCTCCGAGCGCGACCGCGACGCCCAGGAGGACGACGACGAGTGTCCACTCGGCGGCACCGCTGTGGCGGTCCGGATCGATCCCGATGACCTCGAGCCAGTCACGGCGCGCCGCCGTCGCGATCCCGAGTGCGGCGCTGAGCGCCGCCAACCCGGCGCGGAGGCGCCGGCGACTGTTCGTCGCGAGCATCCGTTCGTTTCTCATCTCTGCCCTGCGACCTCCTCCGCGGCGGCGCGGAGCGCCGCGGCCGCCTGTTTGCGCAGCGCTTCGACGTCGTCGCCCGATGCTGCGTCGAGCTCGGCAAGCGCGCGCAGCGCCTCGACGAGCGGCCCCCGTGGGGGAATGTGGATGATCTTGCCGCCAACGACGATCACGCCGCCGCCGCCCTGCGTCACGCCGAAGAGGATGTCTCCGACGAGCTCGGGGATGTGCGGGCACGTGATCTTCTTCGTCCGCACGACATCGCTGAAGAGCTCCTGCACGCCCGTACGCGTATCGGTCCAGAGGAGCGCGAAGTCTTCCTCGTCGGCGTCGAGGCCGAAGTACTCGCCGATGAAGTCGACGGCGGGATCGCCGTGCGACTTCGGCGCGTCGAGGGCCGGGTCCCAGGGGTGATCCGTGACGGTCACGAACCACGGAAACGACGCTGCGTCGTCCCATGAGGCAGCCAGCTGCACATCGATCAGGAACTGGCCGCCCGGCTTCGGGCCGAACGTGTAATACGCGCAACCGACGACGCCGGTGCCGGTCGCGACGATCTGCGGGTGGAAGCAGTGCGTGTCGCCGTACGTGACCTGCGGCAGGAGCGGCTGCCCCGACGCGGGCCCGTCCCACGTGGACCCGCCGTCGGTCGAGCGCCGGTAGTAGATCCGGCTTCTGCCCTCGCGCATGTCGTCCCAGGCGACGACGAGGACGCCGTCCGGCGCGACGCAGCTCGTCGCCAGCGTCATCACGCGGAACGTCCCGTTTTCGAAATGCGGCCAGCCGTGCGTCTCCGGGAGATTGCCTCGGAGGCTGACGACGCCCTGGACGACTGTCTGAACCTGCGAGAAGCTCTGGCCGCCGTCGGTCGAGCGAAGGTACTGCACGGTCGTCCCACCGTCGTTGTGCCAGAGAATGTGCAGGGTCCCGTCGGCTGACACGGACAGCTCGGGCGCGAATGCGAACGAGACGAGGCTCGTACCCGGCGGGTCCTGGCCTTTGCCGTGCCAGTGTGCTCCGTGGTCGGTCGACCGGCAGAAGCGGAGCGGTCCCCATGCCGCCCAGACGACGTAGACGTTGCCGTAATGCGGGCTGCCTGGGTTGTTGTCGCAAATCACCCACTGCTTGTCGTCGCTCGTCGCGGTCGTCAGCTCGATCGGGTCGTTCCACGTCTTGCCGCCGTCCTGGGAGCGGTAGACGTACATGCCGTGGCCGGTGATGTCGGCCCCCGTGTGCGCCTTCGCCATGTCGAACGTCAGCGGCTCGCCGACCAGGAAGGCGTTGCCGAAGTGGTCGAACGCGACGGTCGGGTCGGTCATCCCGTCCCAGCCCTGGTGCATCGGCAAGGTCGACTCGTGCCAGGTATTCCCGGCGTCGAACGTGTAGACGGGCCCGAGCTTGAACAGGTAGATCGACGGGTCGATGAACTTCTTCGACGCGCCGACGAAATTCCGCGTGTCGAGTGGATTGATCGCGATCGCCGATTCGCTGCGCGCTTCCGCGGCGGAGCTCGACGTCGCCTGCTTGTTTCCGGTCGGAAAGAGGCCCGTTTGCACGTTGCAGATGCTGAAGCGGTTTGCGGCGTGCGCGTCGAGCGGGATGCCGCCGTGCAGCCCGTGTTTGTGCCCGTGCGCGGACATCAGGCCCGCGGCTCGCCGGCCGGGTGGAACGACGTCGGAATGGGGGTCGTGGTCCGCGGCACCAAAGTCACCTCTCGAGGTCGAAGCCGCAGACTCGACGCTCCGTCGACTGTACCGCTCCGCGACCACGATTCCTAGGCTTGCGGCCGCCGCGGCGCGCGAGCGAAGATGGGCGGGAGCGCGCCGTGGCCCCGCCTCCCAATTCGCCGACCCCTCCACCGCCCACGCCGCGTGGCTCTTCGCCGACGCGTCAGGACACTCCGCGGTTCCGTCCGAGTCGCCGGTGGATTCTGTTCGCGCTCGCGCTCCTCGCCTTGAACTTCTATGTCGGCTCACGAGCGACGCAGCCGCCGTCGCGCGTCCGCGTGCCGTACAGCCCGTTCTTCCTGAACCAGGTTCGTGACGGGAACGTCGAGGAGATCACGTCGAAAGGCACGGCGATCCAGGGGACGTTCAAGCACAAGGTCAAGTTCGAGTCCGGAAAGCCGACGACGCGATTCCGCACGGAGGTCCCGGCGTTCGCGGACAACAACGCGTTGTCGCGGCTGCTGCAGCAGAAACGCGTCGTCGTCAACGCCCAGCCGCTCGACACCGGCGCGCCGTGGTGGGAGAACCTCCTCCTGGGATTCGGTCCGACGCTCCTCTTCGTCTTCCTGCTGTTCTGGCTGATGCGTCGCGCGGGGAACGTTCAGGGAGTGCTCGGGTCGTTCGGGCGGTCGCGCGCACGCCGCTACGAGCCGTCGGGCGACAAGGTCACATTCGCGGACGTCGCCGGGATCGACGAGGCGAAGGACGAGCTGACCGAGGTGGTCGACTTCCTGCGGAAGCCCGACAAGTACCGCCGGCTCGGCGGCCGCATCCCGCACGGCGTTCTCCTGTCCGGCCCGCCCGGCACGGGCAAGACGCTGCTCGCGCGCGCGGTCGCCGGCGAGGCAAACGTGCCGTTCTTCTCGATGGCCGCGTCCGAGTTCGTGGAGGCGATCGTCGGCGTCGGCGCGTCGCGCGTGCGCGATCTCTTCGCGCAGGCGAAGGAGTCGGCGCCATCGATCATCTTCGTCGACGAGCTCGACGCGGTCGGACGCTCGAGGACGTCGGGCGTCGCCGGGTTCAGCGGCGGCAACGACGAGCGCGAGCAGACGCTGAACCAGATCCTGACGGAGATGGACGGGTTCGACACGTCGACGAGCGTGATCGTGATCGGCGCGACAAACCGGCCCGACGTGCTCGACCAGGCGCTACTCCGGCCGGGCCGCTTCGACCGCCGTGTAGCCGTGCAACCACCCGACCGCGCCGGCCGGGAGGCGATCTTGAAGGTCCACACGCGGCTCGTCCCGCTCGCTCCGGACGCCGACCTCGGGCGAATTGCCGCGACGACCCCTGGGATGGTCGGCGCCGACCTCGCGAACCTCGTGAACGAGGCCGCTCTCCTCGCAGCCCGCCGCGACCGCGAGGCGGTCGGCGAGTCGGAGTTCGCGGACGCGCTCGAGCGCATCGTCCTCGGCGCGGAGCGCCGGGTGATGATGACGTCGGACGACCGCCGGCGGACCGCCTACCACGAGGCGGGCCACGCAATCGTCGGCATGCTCACCGCGGGCGCCGACCCGGTCCGGAAGGTCTCGATCATCCCGCGTGGGATGTCGCTCGGCGTGACGTTCGCCGCTCCCGAGACCGACCGGTTCAACTATCGGGAGCCTGAGGTGCACGCGAGGATCAAGGTCGCGCTCGGCGGTCGCGCTGCGGAGGAGGTCGTGTACGACGAAACGAGCACCGGCGCCGAGTCGGACATCCAGCAGCTGACCGAGATCGCGCGGCAGATGGTCGGCCGGTGGGGGATGAGCGACGCGGTCGGGCCGGTCGCCGTGATCCCGCGCGACGGCAGCGGGCCGCTGCTCCCGGGCGTCTCCGAGCAGTCGCCGGAGACGCAGCGACTGGTGGACGAGGAGGTGCGCCGCATCGTCGACGAGGCGCACCACGACGTGATCTCGCTCCTGCGCGAGCATCGTGACAAGCTCGACGCGCTCGCGGCTGCACTGCTCGAGCACGAGACGCTCGACGAGGATGATGCGTACGCCGCCGCCGGTGTCGCGCACGTTCCCGGCGGCGCAACCGACTCGTACGCGGCTGCGGCGCAATCCACCGTCACGCCCTAGACGGCCCGGCGGTCACAAAGGCGACCGCCGGGCCGGTGTCGGAGCGCTAGTTACATGTGTCGCTGCCGCTGTCGGTGAACGTGCTGCCGGCGATCGGGACGAATTGCCAGTCGTAGCCGGTGGGGTGCAGGGTGAGTTTGGTCAGACCCCAGGTGCTGTCGTTGCGGACTTCGCTGGTCGGGAGTGGGGTGCCGAAGGGGTAGCCGTGGCTGGCGCCGCCGGTGCCGGAGATGATCTCGCGGATGCCGTTGGGGTCAGCGACCCCCGTCGGGCTTTGCTTCGCGAAGCGTTCGTAGTTGTGTTCGTGGCCGTTCAGGACGACGTCGGCGTGTGCGTTGTAGAGGTCCTGCCAGAGCGTTTGGAAATAGGGCTCGCTGCCGTGGGTGGTGCCGGACGAGAAGCGTGGTTCGTGCCAGTAGGCGAGCACACACCGGTTGGGGTGGGCAGCGAGGTCGTTGCGGAGCCACGTTTCCTGGGCTGAGCCGCTGTCTGCCGGAAGTTCGCCGTTGAGGCTGATCAGATGCCAGGTGCCGACGTCGTAGGAGTAGTAGGCCGCGGGGACGATCGCGCCGAAGTAGGCGAAGTAGCCGCTGCCGCCGCTGGTGTCGTATTCGTGGTTGCCGGGTGCGGGGCTCACCTTGGCGTTGTACTTACCCCAGTTCGGGTCGTATTCGGTCTGGTACTCGTTGAGCGTCCCGGCGTCGTACGCGTTGTCGCCGAGGGTGAGCACGCGGGTCGGGTTGAGCTGGCCGATCAGGTTCGCGGTCGGCGTGCAGTCGGTCGCCGAGCCGCAGATGTCGCCGGCGGCGACGATCGTCGGATCCGACCCGCCCGTCGAGCAGGCCGCGGTGGTCGCGGTGAGCGCACTGCTCTGCCCGGAGACGTTCCCCGCCGCATCCTTCGCCTGGACCGTGAACGAGTAGCCGGTGCCGCAGCTGAGGTTGCTCGAGGTGTAACTCGTTCCGGTCGAAGTGCCGTCGAGCGTCCCGGCGCGGAGCACGTTGTAGCCCGTGACGCCGACGTTGTCCGTAGACGCGGTCCAGGAGAGGCTGACGCTCGTCTGGCTGCTGCCCGTCTGCGCGAGGCCCGTCGGCGTCGACGGCGGCGTCGTGTCGGTGCACGCCGACGTCGAGGCGGTGACAGTTGCTTTGCCCGAGACGTTTCCGGCTGCGTCCTTCGCCTCGACCGCCAGTGTGTGCGACGTGTTGCAGGTTAGGCCCGAGAACGTCGCCGACAGGGACGTCGTCGAGCCGGCCAGCGTCCCGTCGACGTAGGTGTTGTAGCCCGTCACGCCGACGTCGTCGGTCGATGCGTTCCAGGCGACCGACAGCGTCGTCTGCGTCGTCGAGGTGACGTGCAGGTTCGTCGGCGTCGACGGCGGCGTCGAATCGGCGGGACATGCGCCCGTCAACGCGGTAGTGGTCGCCTTGGCGGAGACGTTGCCGGCCGCGTCCTTCGCCTCGACCGCCAGCGTGTGCGACGTGTTGCAGGCCAGGCCCGAGAACGTCGCCGACAGCGACGTCGTCGAGCCGACCAGCGTCCCGTCGCGGTAGGTGTTGTAGCCGGTAACACCGACGTTGTCGGTCGACGCGTTCCAGGCGACCGTGAGCGTCGTCTGCGTGGTCGAGGTGACGTGCAGGTTCGTCGGCATCGACGGCGGGGTCGTATCGGTGGGACATGCCGACGTCGAGGCGGTCACGCTCGCTTTGCCCGACCGGTTCCCGGCCGCGTCGGTCGCGTCGACCGCGAGCGTCACGCTCGTGTTGCACGGAAGGCTGCCGAACGTCGCGCTCGTCGACGGCGTCGACCCCGTCGACGTGCCGTTCTTGTACAGCCCGTAGCCCGTGACGCCGACGTTGTCCGTCGACGCGGTCCACGAGACGGAGATGCTGCTGCTCGTCGTTCCGGTAACCGTCAGGTTCGTCGGCGTCGACGGCGCTGTCGTGTCCGACGGTGGCGACGTGCCGCCGCCCGCGTTGAACGTCTGCAGCACGCTGAGCAGGTCGGGCTTCGAGCTGAGCGAGTTACCGTCCCACGTCCAGGCGAACGTCATCATTCCCGACTCGCGGGATGCAGCCCACTGCCCGAGCATGTGGTTCAGCTCGTCGGCCGTCGGCCAGCGCCACGTCGAGTCCTGGAACGCCTGTGCGACGCCCCAGTAGTTGAGGCCGCCGCTGTTCGCCGCTGCGATCACCTGGTCGATCCAGGCGTAATCGCATGCCTGCCCCTGGTAGCACGGGTACGGATCGAGCGCGATGTAGTCGGCGTCGCCGGCCCAGCGGGGGATCTGGTCGAGCGTCTGCTGGCCCGAGTTCGAGTCGACGAGCATCACCGTCTTGTGCAGCGGGTCGATCGAGTGGATCAGGTCCGAACGCGTCTTGTGGTCCGCGTACGCATTCGGGCAAGCGTACGGGTCGGGCTCGTCGGAGAAGAAGAACCCGAAGACCTTCGCGTCGCCGACAGCCGCCTGAACCGTCGACCGCACGGTGGCGTCCGACTGCTCCCAGGAGCACTTGCTGTTGTCGTAGTCGCCGACCCAAACGAGCCCCTGCGTTCCGGCAGGCAGGCCGTCCGCCTGGGCAGCCGACCCCACGTCGAGGAGGTTGTAGCCGTAGTTCGCGGCGGCCTGGTTGCCCTGGTCCGAGTTGATCATGAACCGGAACGGCGGCGCTGTCCCGGTGGCCGGGCACGCGCTCGTCGTCGCGTTCAGCGTTGCCTTTCCCGAGCGGTTGCCCGCCGCATCGGCCGCGTCGACCGCAAGCGTGTACGACGTGCCGCACGCGAGGCTCCCGAACGTATATGTCGTTCCGGTCGCGGTGCCGACCTGCGTGCCGCCGCGATACAGGCCGTAGCCCGTGACGCCGACGTTGTCTGTTGACGCGTTCCACGAAACCGAGACGCTCGACGCCGACGTGGACGTCACCGTGAACGCGCCTGGGGTCGTGGGCGGCGTCGTGTCGGCGGGGACCGTCGTCGTCGTCGGGGTCGTGGTGGTGGTCGGCGTCGTGGTGGTGGTCGGGGTCGTCGTGGTCGTCGGGGTCGTGGTCGTCGTCGTCGGGGTCGTGGTGGTCGTGGGAGTCGTCGTCGTGGTCGTTGGCGTGCTCGTCGTGATGACGAGCTCCGGCTCGAGCCCGGTCCTGTCGCGCGAGTAGAAGACGACGCTGTCGCTGCTGGGCTGGCTGAGCACGAAGCTGACGGTGCCGTTGCCGTCGATCGCGCCGTTGAGGCCGGTCTCCGCCCAGCCGCCGGGCATAGCCGCGTAGTCGGCGACCGCGCCCGCCGTTGCGGCCGGTCGCGTCGCCCACGTCACGGTGCTCTCGCTCCAGCCGTCGCTCGTCGGGTAGACGGCCGGGCCGTCGTCCGTCGGATCATTGGGCACATACAGCCTGAGCGTCGCGCCGACGACGGTCCCCGAGAGGCCGGAGACGTCGAATTGCAGATCGCTTTCGACCCGCCCCCGCGTGTCGCCGTCCGTCCCGAGCCGCTTGTCGCTCCCGTTGTTCGCGCTCGGATGCGCCTCGTCGACACGCGCGTCGGCGACGGGATGGAACACCGTCGTCGCGGTGGTTGCAGCGGCCACAGTGCTGTGGTGGACGGCCGCCGTCGCCGTCAGGGCGCCGGCGACCGCGATGGCGACCGCAGTCGAGGCGAGGACGACACGAAGCGCAAAACGGCGCCCGGCGTGAGCGCGCGGGCGCGGGAAACGGATGTGCATGGCACCTCCCGTGGGAGCCCGCCGCCTGGCTCGGTCGGATAGCGATGTCAGCCTGCTAGCGGTCAGCCGGGTACCCGAGGTCCTCCCGGCGAAACACCTCAAACCGTTCGGAGGCCTGATTTGGCCGCAAAGAACGGGAAATTCGGGGGCGCACGTGCCGCAGTAGTGCCGCGCTAGCAGGCTGAAAACCACGGGGCGCCCCCGTGCCCGTAATCATCGCGCGTTTGCGATCGGTCGTAAAGCGAAATTTTTGCGCCACGACGTACGCTTCCGGTCACACGGCGGCGGACGCGAGGCGGCAAACGGTGCGACATGTGCCACGGACGATCAGGGCGCTGGCGGCGGCGACGCTGCTCGTCGCGCTGCTCGCCGTCGTGGCCCTTGCAGCGCGCGGCTCGCACCCCGGCGGTCATGGGCGCGTCGCGCAGCGCCACGTGCCGGATCAGGTCAACAACGACCTGCTGACCCTCCTCGTGATGCTCTACGTCGCAGGCGCGGTCGGCCTCGTCGTCGCGTTCATCGCCTACAAGAGCAAGTGGCAACCGGTCGAGTCACACTGGCTCCGCGACTTGATCATCATGCTCGTCGCGTTCGCCCTGATCGTGCCGATCGGCTACCGGCTATTGCATTCGCGGGCAGTGCACCGGGCGGCGCAGCGGAACGCCCAGCTGCAATCCGGGCCGAATCGCAACGGCCGGCCGCGCTTGCCACGAAAGCTTCGACGTGCCACCTCCGGCGGTGCACACTTCGACTCGACGCTCGCGCTCGGGCTCCTCGGCTTGATCGCCGTCGGCGGGGCGATCTACTACGTCCGTCGACGCTCGACGCTCGGGCCGCCGATCGAGCCGACGCCGGACGTCAAGGCAGCGCTCGCGGCCGTGGTGTCCGACGCGATCGACGACCTGCGCAATGAGCCGGACGCCCGGCGAGCCGTCATCGCTGCGTACGCCCGGATGGAGCGTGCGCTGGCGCGTCATGGAAACGCACGCCATCCGGCAGAGACGCCGTTCGAGTATCTGGCGAGGATCCTCGGTGAGCTCAACGTTCGAGCGAGGGCTGTCGCGGACCTCACCGACCTCTTCGAGTATGCGAAGTTCAGCAGCCATCCCGTCGACGACCTGATGAAGGAGCGCGCGATCTCGGCGCTGCGCTCCGTCCGTGAAGATCTCGACGAGCCGGCAGTCGCCGCGTGACGTACGCCGTCCGACGCGCGTTGATCGTCGGCCTGCTCATTACCGGTGGTGCGCTCGCTGCGCTGTTTGCGAGCTCCGGCATCCGCGCGCGCGTGGTCGACGCGTATCTCGTCGCGGTGGGTGCCGTCCTGATGCTGATGCTGATCCGGACGGCGCGAACGCTTCTGCCCGAACGTCCGGCATCGCCGTTCGATGCGGCGCACGTTGCGGCCACGCGGCGCCCCGCGCCGCAGGGCGAGCTCGCGATCGACCGTGACGTCGAGCTCGGTCGGGTCACCGCGTTCCACTTCTACACGCGGATCCGGCCGATCCTTCGCGACGTCACTTCCTATCGACTGCGTTACCGGTACGGAATCGAGCTGGATCGTGACCCCGGCCGCGCACGCGACCTCGTCGCGGCAACGGTGTGGGACGTCGTCCGGCCGGACCTCCCGCCGCCGCGGGACCGGCTCGGAGTCGGCCCGTCCCTTGCGTCGCTTCGCGACGTCGTCGCCGAACTTGAGAAGCTGTGACGATGACGACGGCAGACCTCGCTGATCGCTGCGAGCAGATCCTCGACGAAGTCGAGCGCGCCGTCGTCGGCAAGCGGCAGGCGCTCGAGCTCGTCCTGCTTGCATTCCTGGCCGACGGTCACATCCTGCTCGAGGACTTCCCCGGCCTCGCGAAGACACTGATCGCGCGGTCGTTCGCGCAGGTGTGCGATCTTCGCTTCGCGCGGATCCAATTCACGCCGGACCTGATGCCCTCGGACGTGACCGGCTCGTCGATCTTCAATCAGCGCTCCGCCGACTTCGAGTTCCGGGCGGGGCCGATCTTCTCGAACCTCCTCCTCGGCGACGAGATCAACCGCGCGCCCCCGAAGACGCAGGCCGCATTGCTCGAGGCGATGCAGGAACGGCAGGTCACGATCGAAGGCGTGTCGCGTCCGCTCGAGCGGCCGTTCGTCGTGATCGCAACGCAGAATCCGATCGAGTACGAAGGGACCTACCCGCTACCGGAGGCACAGCTCGACCGCTTCCTGTTGCGGGTCGGCGTCGGGTACCCCGACCGCGACGCCGAGTGGGGGATGCTCGATCGGCGCCTCGAACGTGCCGAGGATGACGTCCGCCTCGCGATGGTGATCGATCGTGAGGGACTGATCGCGCTGCAGCAGGTCGTCGAGCGGGTCCACGTGTCGGAGGCGGTGGGCTACTACCTCGTCGATCTCGCGACCGCGACGCGGACGAGCTCGCGGGTACAGGTCGGGGCAAGCCCGCGCGGCACGCTGGCGCTGCTGAAGCTCTCCCGCGCATACGCCGCGCTTCGCGGACGGGACTTCGTCACCCCGGAGGACGTGAAGGCGATCGCCGTTCCCGCGCTTGCGCACCGGCTGATGCTCCGGCCGGAGCTCTGGGTTCAGCGTGTGAAGCCGGAAGATGTGATCCGCGAGACGCTTCAGACCGTGCCGACGCCGGCGGCGGAAGACGTCGCCGCGCGGCCCGTATGACGCGGACGCTCGGGCCGAAGCTCGTTGCGTACGTCGCCCTTGCGGCGACCGCCCTCGTCGCCGCGCTCGCATTGCGCCTGCAGGAGCTCGTCGTCGTCGCGCTGCCGTTCGCGCTCGTCCCCGCGGTCGCACTGCTCCTGGCACGGCGGCCCGCCGTCGACGTGCGCCTCGACCTCGAGCGAGAGCGCGCGCTCGAGGGCGACGAGGTCGAGAGCGTCCTGACGCTCGACGCGAGCGGCGGCGTCGACCGGCTCGAGATGCTCCTCGAGGTTCCTCGCGGTCTCGGCATCATCGACGGCCGCAACCCGGTTGCGTTCCACCTCGGCAACGACGAGGTGCGGCCCCACGTCCTGCGGCTGCGCTGTGGGCGGTGGGGCGGATACCGCGTCGGTCGCGTGTTCTTCCGCGCACGCGACCGGTTCGACCTCGTCGCCTGGGAGTGGGACGTGGATGTCCGCGCGCCGTTGAAGGTGTACCCGCGCGAAGAAGTCGTCCGCGAGCTGCTCCAGCCCGCCGAGACGCAGGTGTTCAGCGGCAACCACGTCGCGCGCCAGAAGGGCGAGGGCATCGAGTTCGTCGACCTCCGCCAATTCACTCCCGGCGACCGCGTCCGTCGCGTGAACTGGCGAGCGAGCGCGCGTCGCGGCGAGCTGTGGGTGAACGAGCAGCATGCCGAGCGGAACGCGGATGTGATCCTGTTCCTCGACACGTTCACCGAGGCGACGAGCGACGGCGGGTCGACGCTCGACCTCGCGCTTCGGGCGGCCGCGTCGTTGACCGCGCGCTACCTCCAGCAGAAGGACCGCGTCGGCTTCGTAACTTTCGGCGGCATGCTCAACTGGATGCTGCCGGGAACAGGCACGACGCAGCTCTACCGACTCGTCGACTCGCTGATCGACACGCAGATCGTGTTCAACTACGCATGGCGTGACCTCGGCGTCCTGCCGCGGCGGACGCTGCCGCCCAAGGCGATGGTGGTCGCGCTCACACCGCTGCTCGACGACCGCGCTGCAGGAGCGCTGCTCGACCTCCGCGCGCGCGGGTTCGACCTCGTGCTCGTCGAGCTCGCGCCGCAGCCGTTCATGGCACCCCCGCGCGGCGAGATCGCGGCTGTCGCGCGGCGCATCTGGGAACTGAAACGCGAGGCACTTCGCGGACGGTTCCGTGAGGCCGGTGTCCCCGTCGCCGTCTGGGACGACGACCGCGGCCTCGCGGTCGGGCTGGAGGAGGTGTCGCAATTCCGTCGTCGCGCGCGCGTCGCACTCGGCTAGCGCTTGCCGGCGCGGCCCTCGTTCCGCTCGGCGGCGTGACGCTCTACAGCACGCTCGCGGGTTCGCGGCTCGTGCCTCTCGTGCTCGGCCTCGGCGGCGCCGGTTGTGTCGTTGTTGCACTCGCGCTCGTCTTTCGTGTCGCGCTGCTCGTACCGTGGGGCGTCGCGCTCGTCGGCGCCGCGTACGCCGTCTTCCTTCGCTTGCGCGGCGGCGCCGTCGACAGCAACGCCGTCTATGTCGCGGTCGGACTGGTTGTCACGGCTGAGGTCGCGTTCCTGTCGCTGCGCCCGCCTGTCCCGGCCGGTGATGGACGGATCCAGTGGGACGCGGCGTTGCGCATCGTCGTCATCGCGATCGCCACGTTGCTCGGAGGCGGGATCGTCCTCGTTGCGAGCGGCGCCTCCGGCGGGGGGCTCGTGCTCGAGGGGATCGGCGTCGCCGCGTCGGTCGTGATCGTGAGCGCGGTGGTCACGCTCGCCGCCCGTGCGAGGGACTCAGCGTCAACCTGAGCTTGAGCGTTGGACGCGCGTTGCGGCGTGCCGTCCCTCGAACTGTTGATTCGCAGCCCGTTTTGGTGAAGACGCAGCGCGTCGACGCCGATCCTGCCCACAGTTTCGTCCACTGCGGCCATGACGACGACGATCGACACTTCCGCGTATCTGCGGCGCCTGCCGGCAACGGCGGCCCTCGCGTGCGTCGTCGCGCTCGCATGCTCCGGCGTCGCGCTCGCAGGCAACGGCAACGGGAACGGCAACGGCGCGAACGGCGGCGGAAGCACGTCGAGCTCGAACGCCGGCGGCAACGGGAACGGCAACGGCGCCGCGAACGGCGGCGGAAGCAATCCGAATGCAGGCGGTGCGAGCTCGAACGCCGGCGGCAACGGGAACGGCAACGGCGCCGCGAACGGCGGCGGAAGCAATCCGAATGCAGGCGGTGCGAGCTCGAACGCCGGCGGCAACGGCAACGGAAACGCCGGCGGCAACGGGAACGGCAACGCGAACGGTCATCAGGTGCCGAGCGCGCCATCTTCGACGCCGCCGCCGCCCAGCGCGTCCCCGGGTAACGGTGCGTCCGGCTCGACACCGACCGCAGGCGGTGCGCCGGCGAGCGGAGTGGCGACCGGTCCGGGTTCAGCCGGTGCACCCGGCGGTTCGACGCCCGGCTCGAACACGGGCCCGATCGCTGCGCCGCCCGGCGGATCGAACGCCGACGGCACCGCAAATGCAAACGGCAACGGCGTTACGAGCGGCGCCGGCACGAGCGGCAACCACGACGGCGGACCGGCGTCGACGCCGGGGATCGCCGATGGCGTCCACGCCGAGCCTGACGTCGGCGACGGCTGGGGCCCCGCCCCTGCACCGGACGACCCTTCGCTCGGTGGCACCGACTCCGGGGCGGGAGCGACCACAGCGACGCCGCCGGACGGCGGCGCGGTCGTTGCCGTCACCCCGGGGACGAGCGAGCCACCGCCGGCGCGGCCCGCCGCGCCGGCACCTCCGCGCGCGGCCTCGCACGCGCCGTCTCTCCCCGCGGCTCCCCACCATGCGCCGCGTGGGCAGCTCGCGGCCGCGTCATCCGCGCCGACGGTACGTCCCGCACCCGTCGTCGCCGATCTCGGCGTCGCCGGCCGCGGCGCGAAGCTCGCGTTTCGTCGCGACGGTGTGAACGGCCGGCCGGCAGTTCGCGTCACGAGCGCGCGCGGCGTGACGACATTTGCCTTCATGGCGCGCGGGCTCGTGCGAGCTCGACGGATCGGGAACGCCTACCGGATCGGGGCGTGGCTACGGAGCGACACGCCGGGGCTGATGGTGTGCCTGCGGATCGCAGAAGTCCGCAGATCGGATCCCCTCGTGGCGGTCCGGACGACGGAGAGGTGCATGACGCCCACGGCGGCCTGGCAGCACTTTCGGATCCTCCGGAAGACGGTCGCGCGCGGCGACCGCCTCGTCTTCTCCGTCTACTCGTACGGTACGACGGCGCGGGACAGCTTCGAGATCGAAGGCTTCACCGTGATGCAGAAGACGGCCTCCGGGTGGAGACGCGTTCGCGACGCCTTCGCCCGCGAGTCGGCCTCCTAGTCGCCGTCGTCGACGACGTCGTCGGCGTTCCCGCTCGACGTCTTTGCCCAGGGCTCGCCGTTGTTCGAGGTCACATCCGGGCTCTCCTCGACCACGTCGTCGCGCTCTTCCAACTCGTCCTCGAAGTTGTGCTCGCTCATGCTGCTCCTTTCACCGCTTCGGTCGTCTTCTTCTTCTGCGCTTCTCGAGCGCCCGTGTAACGCGCGATCGCGTCGTCGAGCGCGGGCATGACTGCACCCCGCGTCGACGCCAGCGCGCTGTACGCCGGCCGCGGCGCGGTCCAACCCACCTCGGCAGAGGCGACCGGCACGACCGCGCCTGCGTCGATCTCGGCCGCCTCGGCCACGCGCATCGCGAGGTCGCACCACGTGAGCGCTCCGGTGTTTGCCAGATGCCAGATGCCACGCTCGCCGTCGATCAGGAGGTCGAGGCTCGTCTGGACGAGATCGGGCACGTACGTCGGTGAGACGACGGCGTCGTCCGGTGCCGCATACGGCCGACCGCTCGTCAGCGCTTCGAGCGCCCGGGTCACGAAGTTGTGGTCGTCCCACGGCCCGAAGAAAGCGCTTGTGCGCGCGACGAGTGCGCCATCGTGCACGGCCATGACGAGGCGCTCCGCTTCGGCTTTCGACTCGCCGTAGACGTTGAGCGGCGCCGTCTCGTCATCTTCGACGTACGGCGCGCGCTTCCGGCCGTCGAAGACGAGATCGGTCGAGAACGTAAGCAGCGGAATCGAGCGCACGGCACATGCGCGTGCCAGCGTCGAGGCCGCGAGCGTGTTCTCGCGGTAACACGAAGGTTGGTCCGCCTGTGCCTCGTCGACGCGGACGTAACCGGCCGTGTTCACGACCGCCCACGGGCGGATCGCCGCCAGCGCCGCCTCGACCGATCCCGGATCCGCGCCATCGAGCCGCCGGCGATTCGTCAGGACGTGCGCGAGGCCGCGCTCCTCGGCGATCGCCGCGAAGGCGCGCCCGAGCGTGCCCGTCGCACCGGTGATCAACAGCGGACGCGCGCGGCGGCCGGTTCTCGGGCGCGCGATCGGACCGACGGCCGGGTACCAGAGGCGCTCCGGACGCCGCCACCAGCCGGCTGTGTCGAGCACGGGGTGCTCGAACGATCCGCGCCTGGCCAGCGAGCGCGTCATCGTCGCGAGCGCCGTCGGCCTCGGCCGCGGCGCGCGGACGTCGAAGACGCCGGGCTCGTAGAAGTCCGTGCCTCGGGTGAGCATCTCGTTCCACCCGTACGTCCCGAGAAGCGTCCAGATCGTGACCGCCCGGACGTCGGCGCCCTTCGTTTGCACGAGGCGCGCTGCCCGCCAGACTTCGTCGAGCCACCGGAGTTGCTCCTCGCGCGTGCAACCGTTGTGCGCCTCGGTGACGGCGAGCGGAAGCCGGTACCGCTCCCATGCTTCGAGCAGGAGCTTCGCCGGGCCGTCGGGGCCGGGCCCGAGGATCCGGGCCGCGAGCTCGTCGACGTACGCGTCCTTGCCGTTGCTGCCGTGGAGGTGCGGCGGATAGCGGTCGAGGCGATGGTCGAGGAAGCGCTCGCTGGAGAGGTAGTGGTTGATCCCGACCACGTCGGGTGGGCAGGGGTTCTCCGCGAACCATCCGAGCTCGGGCTCGTCGACGCCGATCCACCGGAACCACTTGTCGACGCCGGTCGGCCGTCCGCACAGGAGATCCCAGGTCGTCCACCGTCGCTCGTTCTCGTGTGCGGCCTGGTACGCGATGGGCTCCGTCGAATGCGTCTTGCCGAGGTCATCCGTCTGGATCAGGCGAGCGCCGGGGATGACCTCCCGGATCGCACGCATCGCAAGCACGACCGCGCGCACCTGGTTGATGATCGCGCGCGCGAACGGCGCGGCCTCGCGCCGGTGCGGATACCAGAAGCCGTAGAGACACGAGAAGCGCGCGGTCGTCAGCGGTTCGTTCACCGGTGTCCAGTCCTCGACCCACGGATACCGTTCCGCGACGCGCCGGGCGTACGCGGCGAGCTTCTCCGGGAACTGCGGGTCGAGCAACGACGTGTCCGGCGGGCCGCTGCCGTGATGGACGAGCCCCACGATCGGCCTGATCTCCAGCTCGCGCAGCCGTGCGAGGCGTTCGTCGCTCCAGCTCCAGTCATGCGTCCGCTCCCACAGAACCGGGTACCGGATCGCGGTGATTCCGAGGTCGGCGAACAGGTCGAGGTCCGCGAGGCGCCGGGCGTGACCGCTTGCCTCGAGCTGGTCGTGGTACGCGTCGCCGACGCGGTTCACCGTCGCTTCGACGCCCGCCCAGACCTCGGGCGTCATCGCGCGTGACCTCTTCCGCGAACGGTAAAACCGCACCGATGGCTCTTCGCCGATTCCGTGCGCCCGGCCGCGTCAACCTGATGGGCGACCACACCGACTACAACGAGGGCTTCGTGCTGCCGATGGCGATCGACCGGGAGTGCGTCGTGACGGCGACGCGCCGCGACGACGGCCGGGTACATGCGCGGTCGCGCGGCGAGACGGCCGACGTCGACGCGGCCGGCGCCGACGAGCCGTCGGCCGTGGTGCCGGAGTGGGGGCGGTATATCGGCGGCGTCGTCCGCGCGCTCGCGGCGCGCGGGCGCGCGCCCGTGGGAATCGACGCGGAGATCGAATCCAGTGTTCCGGCCGGGTCCGGGCTGTCGTCGAGCGCGGCGTTCGAGGTCGCCGTCGCGCTCGCGCTCTGCGACGCCGGGGCGCTGACGCTCGAGGCAACCGAGGTCGCGCGCGCATGCCAGGAGGCCGAGCGGCTCGCAACCGGCGTCCCGTCGGGGATCATGGACCAGCTCGTGTCCGTCGCCGGCGTCGCCGGGGCCGCGCTCCTGATCGACTGCCGGACGCTGGACGTCGAGCGCGTGCCGCTGCCGGACGGCATTGCGGTCATCGCCGTCCACTCCGGAATGCCGAGGACGCTCGAGACGAGCGCATATGCCGAGCGCCGCGCCGCGTGCGCGGCGGCGGCGCGGCGCCTCGGTCTCCGCGCGCTCCGCGACGCGACGCTCGACCAGGTCAGCGGCGATCCGCTCGCGCGCCACGTCGTGACCGAGGACGCGCGCGTGCTCGAAACGGCCGCGGCGCTCCGCGACGGCGACTGTGAACGCGCCGGCGCGCTCTTCTCCGCGAGTCACGCAAGCCTCCGTGACGACTTTCGCGTCTCGACGCCCGAGCTCGATGCGCTTGTCGAGGAGCTCGAGCGTGCCGGCGCGTACGGCGCGCGGCTGACGGGTGCGGGGTTCGGCGGAGCGGTCGTCGCGATCTGCGCGTCGGATCGCGCAGGCGAGATCGGCGCGACGGCCGCCGCTGCATACGCGGGTCGCATGCGGCGTGACCCGACCGTCTTCGTCTGCATCGCTGTCGACGGTGCGGGGGCGATCGTATGACCGCGACGTTCACGAACCCGGTGATCTCGGGTGCCCCGGGCGAGGACCACGGCGACCCGTTCATCATCAAGTACCTCGACGCGTTCTACCTGTACCACACCGGCGACACGGCCGGCCGCCGCGGCGTCTCCGTCCACCGCTCGACCGATCTCGTCCACTGGGAGTTCGCGGGGTACGCCCTCGAGGCAGCGGAGTCGGGCTGGGCGTGGTCCGACCTCTGGGCGCCAGAGGTGGTGTACGAGCGCGGTGTCTTCTACATGTACATCTCCGCCACGCGGCGGCGCGCCGCTGGGGAGTCCGTGAAGTGGCAGCGGGGCGAGGGTGCCGAGGCCGGCCGCCGCGTCGGCGTCGCCCGGGCGCGCGATCCGCTCGGGCCGTTCGTGTGGGACGAGCATCCGCTGCTCGACCGCTGGTCGATCGACGCCCACCCGTTCCGAGACGACGACGGGACGATGTGGCTGTTCTACAACGTGCGAACCGAGGACGAGCCGGCGTGGGGCGGCCTGCCTGGAACCGGAACGGTGTGCGAACGGCTCACCGGCGCCGGCCGAGTCGACGGCAGCCCGAGCATCGTGACGTTCCCGAGTCAGCGCTGGGAAGGGAACGCCGCGGGTGACTGGTTCTGGAACGAGGGCCCCTACGTTCTCAAGCGCCGCGGCGTGTACTTCCAGATGTACAGCGGCGGGAACTTCGAGGGCGAGACGTATGCCGTCGGGTCCGCAAGCGCGCACGCCGTGACGGGCGCGTGGGTGAAGCGCGACGACAACCCGATCTTCCACGGCGGCGACGGAATCCGCAGCCCCGGGCACCACAGCTTCGTCTTCGGTCCCGACGTCGCGACGCCGTACGCCGTCTACCACGGCTATGTTCGGGAGGCGGAGGGACGGAAGGTGCTCCTCGACCGGCTCGCCTGGTGCGGCGACCTGCCCCGGATCCTCGGCCCGACGAAGGACCCGCAGCCGAAACCACCGCCCGCCGTGTTCGACGAGGCTGTCCCGCACCGTCGCGCCGAGGCTTGGGTTCGCGGCGGGTGGGTCGAATACGCCGGGGCGCGATTCGCGCTCGGTCGCGACGACGTCTGGCACCAGGTGGAGGTGGCCGAGGTCGCTGGCCGGTTCTCGCTGCGCATCGGCGGCGTCCTGCGCGCCTCGCGCCCGGTGGCGGGAGACGTCGTCCGCGACCGCCGCTTCCGAAGCGACGGAGACATCGAGCACGTCACCGTCGCGTCGTCGCTCGACGACGGCGCCCTGCACGAGCTTCCTGCGGCGAGCTCGTACGTCTGGCAGTGGGGCGGATATGGCCCGCTCGAGCTCGAGCTCGCCGTCGACGGAACGGTCGACCTCGTGGTCGGCGGTGAGCTCACGACCCACGAAGGGGCGCGAGGCACGTACCGGTTGGTGCAGGTCACTCATCCGCGAGGGACAGACGAGATAGCGGTGCATGCGGGGCCCGACGGCGCGCTCGTCACCGACCTGGCCGTCCGCGCACGACCCTGACGCGGCTGCCGTTCCGCTCGGCGGGCGCTTCCGCGATCGCACCCGTCGGCGCCCCCGTCTCGATCCGTCGGAACATCGCAAGCGCCTGCGCGACGACCTGATCCATGTTGTAGTACTTGTACGTCGCGAGCCGCCCCACGAAGTGCACTCCGCGCGTGGCGTCCGCGAGCGCCTTGTACCGCTTGTACAGCTCGCCGTTCTCCGGCCGCGGAACTGGGTAGTACGGGTCGCCCTCGGCGCGCGGGAACTCGTACACGACGGTCGTCTTCGCGTGCTCCTGCCCCGTCAGATACTTGAACTCGGTGCAGCGCGTGTACAGGTGCTCGTTGGGGAAGTTGACGACCGGCGCCGGCTGGAACCACTCGTAGTCGAGCGTCTCGAACTTGAACTCGAGCGATCGGTACGGGAGCTTGCCGTACCGGAGGTCGAAGAACTCATCGACCGGGCCTGTGTAGACCATCTGGTCGAACGGGAACGCCCCGTCGATCTCGCGGTAGTCGGTCTGCAGCAGGACCTTGATGTTCGGGTGGTCGAGCATCCGCTCGAACATCCGCGTGTACCCGTGGAGCGGCATCGCCTGATACGTGTCGGCGAAGTAGCGGTCGTCGCGGTTGAGCCGCGTCGGAACGCGCGCCGTGACCGATGCGTCGAGCTCGGACGGGTCGAGGTCCCACTGCTTTCGGGTGTAGTTGCGGAAGAACTTCTCGTAGAGCTCGCGCCCGACCTTCGACACGACGACGTCCTCCGAGGTCCGGATCCGCTCGACCGGCTCTGCGACCGACGCGAAGAACTCCTCGAGCCCACGCGCGTCCAGATTCGTCCCGTACAGCTCGTTGATCGTGTCGAGGTTGATCGGAAGCGGGACGAGCCGGCCGTCGACGCTTGCGCGGACGCGGTGCTCGTACCGCCGCCAGTCGGTGAACTGCGAGAGGTAGTCGAAGACCTCGCGCGAGTTCGTGTGGAAGATATGCGGCCCGTACTTGTGGACGAGGACACCGGCCGCGTCGTAATGGTCGTAGGCGTTGCCGCCGACGTGATTCCGCCGGTCGACGACGAGGACGCGTTTGCCGCTTTGCGTTGCGAGCCGCTCGGCGAGGACGCTTCCGGCGAAGCCTGCGCCGACGACCAGGTAGTCGAACGGCTTGGCCGCGTTCCGCCGCAGCTTGCGGCCGCCGCCGAGCACGTCGTCGATCAGCGCCTGCATCGACGACCACGTGCGATCCCATGACGTTTCCTCCAGCAGGGCCTCGACGCGGGCGCGGTGCTCGTCCGCATTGCGCGCGAGCGCTCGCTCGACCGCGTCGATCGTCGCCTCGACGTCATCGGCGATCGCGACCAGGCCGGCGTCGCCGTACGGGCGCACTACGTCACGGATCGACGTCGAGACGACGGGCCGGTCCGCGGCGAGGTATTCGAGCGTCTTCGTGGGACTGATGAACCGCGTGGCATCGTTCTTCGCGAACGGCATCCACGCGACATCCCAACCGGCCATGTACGGAGGCAGGTCTTCGTACCGCTTCGCGCCGAGGTAGTGAATGTTCGGGCGCTGCGGCAGCGTGGCGGGGTCGATCTTCACGACCGGGCCGGCGAGGACGATTTGCCAGTCCGGCCGCGCGTCGGCGAGCTCGAGGATCAGCCCGAGGTCGATCCGCTCGTCGATGACGCCGACGAAACCAATGCGCGGTCGCGGGACGGCCGCCTGATCGGCGGGGTCGGTCGCGACCGCGCGGGCTTGTGCGAAATGGTCGGCGTCGACACTCGACGGGAAGCAGTGAACGCTGTGGTGGCGCTCGCGCTTCGCTTCGTAGAGGCTCGCGCCGCCGGTGAAGACGAGGTCGGCGGCGTCGAACAGCTGGTCCTCGCGCTTGCGGAGCTCCGGAGGCGCGCCGGAGAAAAGCGAAAGCTCGTCCATGCAGTCGTAGACGGTTGCGATCGGCGTGAGGTGCTCGGCATACGTGACCGCCATCGGCGCGTAGACCCAAAGCAGGTACGCGTCGATCTCGAATTGCACGAACAGCTCGTCGAGCAGCGTCTGCTGAACAGCATCGAGCTCACGCAGGCTCAACCCCGTCGGCACGTGCGGCTTCACGACGAACACGCCGCTCTCGGTCTCGTCGACCTCGATGCGTGTGTCCCCGTCGAAAATCGCTTCCTCGACATAGAAGACTCGCCGGTGGCGTGCGCATCGGCTCAGCAGGTGCTGCGGCCGCTGCCAGACCCAGTCCCATCTGAGGTGGGACAAGCACACGACGTCGAACTCGCGTTGAAGCATCGGGACCCCTTCCGCCTGGAAATCTCAACGGGCGAGAG
The DNA here is from genome assembly GCA_045806225.1 of Gaiellaceae bacterium. Classification (GTDB taxonomy): domain Bacteria; phylum Actinomycetota; class Thermoleophilia; order Gaiellales; family Gaiellaceae; genus 3-1-20CM-4-69-9. The sequence goes on along the minus strand of JBJMJS010000055.1, from coordinate 50,850 downwards.
CTGGGCCCGTGCTCGGTTCAGGTGGTGGGTACCGCCCGCAACGCTCGAAGAAACATCGTCAGTCCTCCCCGAGGGCCTCTGCGAGCAGGCTGCAGGCGAAGGCTCGCCATGCGAGCTCCGGGTCGTTCCGCATCCGGTCTGTGAACTCGACCCGCTGGAGCGCGGCCTGCAGCGCCGCCCGTCGCTCGGGCGTGTCGATGTCGGCCGCGAGGGAGATCACCGCGGGGTCGTCGAGCGCGGGCTCGCGGTGGAGGTCGCCCCCCGCAGCGAAGACGAATAGCGCGCGCCGCACGGCGCCGTTCCGCTCCGTCTCATCGAGTGGGACCTCTTGCCCGGCGGCGTACGCGAGTACGACGAGCTCGGCGTCGCTACTCGTTCGGGCACTCGCCTTCGCAGCAGCCGATCTTGTAGCGGCATTTCGGGCACTGCCATGTCCCATGTCGCCATTCCATCTCGGCGCCGCAGCGCAGGCAGAGCTCGAGCACGCGTGCGATCACCGGCTGACTGTACGAGGGCGCGCGGACGTCAGGCAGCGTGCTCGTCGGCCACTGCGAGCGCCTCGTCGAGGATCGCGATCCCCTCGTCGAGCTCGTCGCGCGTGATCGTCAGCGGCGGACACACCATGACGACGTTCCAATGTGTCATCAGGTACAGACCACGGTCGAGCGCGGCCTTCGCGACCCGCGCGACCGGCGCGAAGGCCTCTCCCGTCGCGTTGAACGGGACGAGCGGCTCGCGCGTCTCGCGGTCCTTCACCAGCTCGACACCCCAGAAGCAGCCGAGCCCGCGCACGTCGCCGACGGACGGGTGGCGCGCGGCGAGCCCCTGCAGTTCCTCGTCGAAGGCCGATCCCATCGCGGCGGCGTTCTCGACGATCCCTTCGTCTCTGAACGCCTCGATCGAGGCGATTGCCGACGCACAGGCAAGCGGATGGCCGCTATAGGTGAGGCCGCCGGCGAAGTACTTGTCGCGCACCCATGCCGCGATCGGTTCGCGCACGACCATGGCGCCGAGCGGGACGTAGCCGGAGTTGATGCCCTTGGCGACGGTGAGGATGTCCGGGACGACGTCCCAGTTGTCGACGCCGAACCACTTGCCGGTGCGGCCGAAGCCGGCCATCACCTCGTCGCAGATCAACAGGATCCCGTGCCGGTCGCAGACCTCGCGGATCGCCTGCAGATAGCCGTCCGGCGGGACGATGACGCCGTTCGTCCCGGTGATCGTCTCGAGGATCACCGCCGCGACGGTGTCCGCGCCTTCGTACTGGAGAAGCTCCTCGAGATGTGGCGCGCCCGTGCAGACGGGACATGGATCCGGATGCCCTGCCGGGCACCGGTACGTGTACGGGTCGAGCATCCGCACGACGCCGGGAATGCCGGGCTCTGCGGGCCAGCGCCGCGGATCGCCGGTGAGCGTGATCGCACCGGCGGTCGCGCCGTGGTACGACCGGTAGCGCGCGATCACCTTGTGGCGGCCCGTGTACCAGCGGGCGAGCTTGATCGCGTTCTCGTTCGCCTCGGCGCCGCCGTTCGTGAAGAACGACATCTGCAGGTCGCCGGGCGTCACCTCTGCGAGCATCCGGGCGAGCGTCGACCGCGCCTCTGTCGCCATCGGCGGGCCGATCGTGCACAGCTTCTCCGCCTGCTCTTTGATCGCTGCGATGACGCGCGGGTGCTGGTGGCCGATCGAGACGTTCACGAGCTGCGACGCGAAGTCGAGATAGCGCTTCCCGTCGTAGTCCCAGAAGTGGCGTCCTTCCGCGCCGGCGACGGGAATCGGCTGGAGCGCGTCCTGCACCGACCACGAATGGAGGACGTAGCGCTTCGCGTCGTCGACGACCCGGCGGCCGAGATCGGTGTTGGACTCGACGATCGCCACGGGGAGAGCTTACCCTCGCGATCGCGGTACCCTGGGTGCTCAAAGCGAGGGAGGATGAGATGACCGAAGTCGCGGCCCCGCCGGCCGAACGAGCAAAGGACGTCAAGCGGATCGGCCACTGGATCGGCGGCCGGATCGTCGAGGGCGAGTCGGGCCGGAGCGGCGCCGTCTACAACCCGGCGGCCGGCGTGCAATCCGGCGCCGTCGACTTCGCCACCGTCGAGGAGGTCGACCGCGCAGTGCAGGCCGCGAAGTCGGCGTATCCCGCATGGCGCTCGACGTCCCTCTCGAAGAAGTCGGCGATCCTCTTCCGGATTCGCGAGCTCGTGTTCCAGCACAAGGACGACCTGGCGCGGCTCCTGACTGCCGAGCACGGGAAGGTCTTCAGCGACGCGCAGGGAGAAGTTGCGCGCGGGCTCGAGGTGATCGAGTACTGCTGCGGCATCCCCGAGCTGCTGAAGGGCGCGTATTCGGAGCAGGCATCGACGGGCATCGACGTCTACTCGATCCGCCAGCCGCTCGGCGTCGTCGCCGGAATCACGCCGTTCAACTTCCCGGCGATGGTCCCGATGTGGATGTGGGCGCCGGCGATCGCGTGCGGCAACGCATTCGTGCTGAAGCCGTCGGAAAAGGATCCGTCCGCGTCGATGCTGACCGCAGAGCTGCTCAAGGAAGCCGGTGTGCCCGACGGCGTCTTCAACGTGGTGAACGGCGACAAGGTCGCGGTCGACGCGTTGCTCGATCACTCGGAGATCTCGGCGATCTCGTTCGTCGGCTCGACGCCGATCGCGAAGTACGTCTACGAGACCGCGACGAAGAACGGCAAGCGCTGCCAGGCTCTCGGCGGCGCGAAGAACCACATGATCGTCCTGCCGGACGCCGACATCGAGATGGCCGCGGACGCCGCGGTGAGTGCGGGGTATGGTTCCGCCGGCGAGCGCTGCATGGCCGTGTCGATGATCGTGGCGGTCGGCCATGCCGCAGACGACCTCGTCGGCGCGATCAAGGAGCGCATCCCGAAGATCAAGGTCGGCGACGGGATGGATTCGGACGCCGAGATGGGACCGCTGATCACGCGCGAGCACCGCGACCGCGTCGCGTCGTACGTCGAGCGCGCGCCGGAGGAGGGCGCAAGCGTCGTCGTCGACGGCCGCGAAGGCGTCGAGAACGGCGACGGCTTCTTCCTCGCGCCGTCATTGCTCGACAACGTCAAGCCCGGGACGAAGGCGTACGACGACGAGATCTTCGGTCCCGTCCTCGGGATCACGCGCGTCGACACCTACGACGAGGCGGTGCGCCTCGTCAACGACAACCCCTACGGCAACGGCACCGCGATCTTCACGCGGGACGGTGGCGTCGCACGTCAGTTCCAGTTCGACGTTCAAGCCGGGATGGTGGGCGTCAACGTCCCGATCCCCGTGCCGGTCGCGTACTACTCGTTCGGCGGCTGGAAGGACTCGTTGTTCGGCGACCGTCACATCTACGGGCCCGAGGGGGTCGACTTCTACACGCGCGGGAAGGTGGTCACCTCACGCTGGCCGGACCCCGCCACGTCGAAGGTCGATCTCGGGTTCCCGCAGACGCGCTAGCCGGATCGAGTCGCAGCCCATCCCAAAACGCGCGACGCGGGGGTCTACGGCTCTGCCGGTGGCTCGTTCGCGACCGTGAACGGGAGGGCGCGCGTCGCCGTGTTCCCGCGGATGTCGGTCGCGGTCACCCACAGGGCGTGCGTGCCGTCGCCGAGCAGCGTCGACGCGACGCCGCGTGCGAGCCAGAAGCGATAGTCGCCAGGCCAGTTCGCCTGATTCTGTCGCGTCCCCGGCGCGTACACGTCGCGGACGTCCGACCGCGCAAGTACGCTCGTGAAGTTGATGCTCTGCCCGTAGAACCCGACCGGTCGCCATGAGCTCGTATTGAACAGGCCACTCCACGTGATGCGCGTCGGCGCGAGGACGACGTTGCTCCACGGCGGCTTCGTCGCGACCGACGGTGGATCGTAGGCGTCGACGGCGATGTCGACGCAGCCCTTGACGGTGTCGACGGCGATCTCCGTCCGCGTCCCGCACCGGTAGAAGACGAGCGCGCGCACGACCGGCGGCGTGGTGTCGCGGTACGGCGTGAGCGCGCCGCGGCGGAGCGGGTTCACGTACGCGCCAGCACGTCTCTCGGCCAGGTGCACATGTCCGGCACCGGGTCGGACGTAGCCGACGAGCTGTCCGCGCGACACGAACCCGCCGGCGCCGACGACGGAGACGACATGCCAGTAGCCGAACGTCTCGCCTCCGCTCGAGACTGCTACCGCCGACGCAGAGGGATGAGAGACGATTCCGGGCGCGACGGCGTAGACGGGTGAGCCGTCGCGCGCCTGGATATCGACGCCGTCGTGGAACGACAGCGGATTGTCGGACGTGGGATCGACGCTTCCGCGCAGCGAGCGCGGATCGTCGAACCCGCCGCGAATCGGGTGCTGCACTCCGAACGGCCTCACCGGCCACGGGTACGCGCTCGCGGCGGGCGCGACTGCGAGCACTCCCGCGAGCAAGGCGACGATGCGCACGACGCGGGACATGCTCCGACGGTAGACGCGTCGCCGCCGCTTGCCTATGGGCCGTTCGGCCTACGGGCGGGGCGACGTGGACCAAGGGTCAGACCCTCCGGGCCCGATCCCTTTCGGTGCGGTGACGCCGCGCTACGCCGCGGCGGTTGCGGCCGGCTTCAACTCGGCACCGAACTTCGCGCGCTTCACGAACTGGCCGACGCCCGGCTCGAGCTGGAGCTCGCCGTTCTCGACGAGCACCTGGCCGCGCAGTAGGACGATCTCCGGCGTTCCGGTGACCGTGGTTCCCTCGAACAGGTTGTAGTCGGACTTCGAATGGTGTGTCTTCGCCGAGATCGTCAGCTCCTTCTCCGGATCGAAGACGACGAGGTCGGCGTCGGATCCCACGGCGACCGTGCCTTTGCGGGGGTACAACCCGAACAGCTTCGCGGGGTTCGTGCACAGCAACTCGACCATCCGGTTGAGCGAGATCCTGCCGGCGCGGACGCCGAACTCGTGGATCATGTGCAGGCGGTTCTCGAGCCCCGGCCCGCCGTTCGGGATCTTCGAGAAGTCGTCCTTGCCGAGCGTCTTCTGCCCGTCCCAGAGGAAGGCGCAGTGGTCTGTCGAGATGACCGACAGCGTGTCGGTGCGGACGGCGTTCCACAGGACGTCCTGGTTCTCCTTCGGACGCGGCGGCGGCGTGTACACCCACTTCGCGCCCTCGAAGTTCGGCCGCTCCAGGTAGGAATAGTCGACGAAGAAGTACTGCGTGCACGTCTCGCCGTGCACGTTCCAGCCGGCCTCCCGTGCGCGCGCGATCGGCTCGACTGATTCCCGGCACGACACGTGTACGACGTAGAGCGGCGACCCCGCGACACGCGACAGTTGAATCGCGCGGTTGGTCGCTTCACCCTCCGTCTCCGGCGGCCTCGTCAACGCGTGGTAGTGCGGCTCGGTGTGTCCGGCGGCGAGCGCTTCGGAGACGAGCACGTCGATCGCGTCGCCGTTCTCGGCGTGCACCATCACGAGCGCGCCGGTCTCCGCCGCGACCTGCATCGTGCGGAACAGCGTCTCGTCGTCGACCATCAGCGCGCCCTTGTACGCCATGAACAGCTTGTACGACGTGATGCCTTGCTCCGGAAGCGACGCGAGCTCTTCCAGCGAGCCGCCGTCCTTCAGATCGGTGACTGCCATGTGGTAGCCCATGTCGATCACCTGCTTGCCGTCGGCCTTCGCCTTCCACTCGTCGAGCGCTTCGGCGAACGACCGGCCGTGCGGCTGGATGATGAAGTCGACATGGCACGTCGTGCCGCCGAACGCGGCCGACGTCTGCCCGGCCTCGACGTCGTCGATCGTCACCGTCCCGCCGAACGGCATGTCGAGGTGCGTATGGGGATCGACGCAGCCGGGGAGCACGTACTTCCCGGCTGCATCGATCACCCTGTCCGCCTGGACGTCCAGCGACTCGCCGATCAGGGAGATGCGCTCGCCGTCGACGAAGATGTCGCCGACGTAGTCGTCGGCCGCCGTGATGATGCGGCCGCCTTTGATCAGCACCGACATTGCGTCTCTCCCTTCGCTCGTCGCCCTACTTGCCGCCTGCGGTGACCTTGACCTTCGCCTTCCTCCACTTGCGTCCGTAGACGTCGACGTGCTGCTTCTTCAAGGCGGCAACCGCAGCCTTGGCGATGTCGTCGCGGAAGGCGTTCTGCGGCGTCGCCTTGATCACCTTGAACTGCTTCGCGATGTTGACCGTTCGGTTGTACGACCCGCGGTCCATGACGCCGATGCCCTTCTTGTTCGGCCAGATGAGGGCGTTCACCTCGTTCATCTGCCACGTCTGGTGGCCACGCGGCAGCGCCGGCCCGTTCGCGAGCACGATGTTCACGCATGCGCGCCAGTGGTCGCGGCAGTAGATCCAGCCCTTGAACGACGCGATCAGGAACTTCTTCGCCGTCGCCTGGTTCGTCTTGCTCTTGATCCAGTCACTGCGCGTGAAGACGCCGTCCTGGAGCATCGACGTGCCGGCGCCCTTCGCGGCGCTCTCCATCGGGATCACGTTGAGGTCCTTCAGCGTGTAGAGCTTCCCCGTCTTCGGGTTCTTCGCCTCGAGGACCTGCGCGAGCTCGTTGTACGTCATCGCCGCGGCCGCGTCGACCTGATGCTGGAGGAACAGGTTCATGTCGAACGGCTGGTCGACGATCGTCACGTCGCTCTTGCTCTTCGGGTCGATGTGGTTCTTGACGAGCGCGGCGTAGAGCTCGTTCTCGTTGCCGCAGCACCAGACGCCGACCTTCTTGCCCTTCATCTGCTTGATCGTCGTAATGCCGCTGTCCTTCCACGTCAGCTCCGTCATCCCCGAGCGGGCGTAGACCTGGGCGATGTTCGTGATCTGCTTGCCGGTATCTCGGAACGCAAGCAGGCTCGGCAGCCAGTCGATCCCGAAGTCGGCCTGCTTGCCGAGCACCACCTGCTCAGGGGTGATCGTCGGGCCGCCGACCTTGATCGTGACGTCGAGACCTTGCTGCTTGTAGTACCCCTTCGCCTTCGCGGCGTAGTACCCCGCGAACTGCGACTGGACGACCCACTTCGACTGCAGAGTCACTTTCGTCAGCTTCTTGGCTGCGTGCGCGCTCGTGTACGTGTGCGCCGCCGCTGCGCCGGCGACGGCCAATGCGATCGCGAAACCGAGCACCGCGACCCAAGTCCAGCGTTGCTTCATCAACCCCTCCTTGTGATCAGACGTGGGTGCCATTGTGCACCTCCGCTACTCCGACCGGAAGGCCCTCGCCGACGGGTGCCACGACGTCGTCAGTCGTTCGGCCATGGCGACAAGCGCGTAGAAGAGGATCCCGAACGCGCTCGCCATGACGATTCCGGCCCACGCGTCCGTGAACCGGCCATACGAAGACGCGTTCAGGATCGAGACGCCGAGCGCGCTCGTCGGTCCCCCGAAGTACTCGCCCACGATCGCCCCGATCATCGAGAGGACGGTCGCGACCTTCAAGCCCGTGAACAGGTGCGGCAGCGCATTCGGGATTCGCACGTGCCGGAAGAGCCTCGCCCGTCCCGCCGCGTACGACCGCATCAGCTCGACGGAGGAGGGATGAACCGAGGTCAGGCCACGCAGGGTGTTGATCATCACCGGGAAGAAGCACAGGAGTGCGGCGATTGCCATCTTCGAGAACGGGTTCAGCAAGCCGAACCAGTCGTTCATGATCGGCGCGAACGCGATGATCGGGATTGCGTTCGCGGCAACTGCGTACGGCATGAATACGCCGCCGAGCGGCCGCCACGCGGCGAAGACGAGGGCGACGGCAATCCCGAGCCCGGAGCCGAGCGCGAAGCCGCCGAGCGCCTCCTTGAACGTGTAGACGCCCTCCGACCAGAGGACGTGCTTGTCGTGCCAGAACGCCGTCGCGATCGACGTCGGCTTCGGCAACAGGAAGTCCTGGACATGGAAGACGACGACGAGGCCCTGCCACGCCGCGATCCCGAGCGCGAAGATGATCACCGCCGGAATCCAGTCGAGCGCGTGGCGGCCGACGCGCCGGCCGATGCCCACGGGGACCGGCTGGACGATCGCGCTCACGCCGGCTCCTCTACGAGCGCCGGCGAGCTCGTGTCCCCGAGCGGCGCGCCGGACGCGATCAGGTGCTCCCGCACCTGTGTGACGAGCTCGAAGAACCGCGGCTCCTCACGCGTCGCGTTCGTGCGCGGCTGCGGCAAGCCCACGTCGACGACGTTCGCGATTCTGCCCGGACGCGCTGACATCACGACCACGCGAGTTGAGAGGAACACCGCCTCGGGGATCGAGTGCGTCACGAAGACCACGGTCGAGCGGGTGTCCTGCCAGATCCGGAGCAGCTCGGCGTTCAACCGCTCACGCGTCATCTCGTCGAGCGCGCCGAACGGCTCGTCCATGAGCAGCAGCGACGGCGAGAAGGACAGCGCGCGCGCGATCGCCACGCGTTGCTGCATTCCACCGGACAGCTGCCACGGATGGTGCTTCGCGAATGCCGACAGCTCGACGAGCTCGAGCATCTCGTCGACGCGGGCGTCTCGCCGGCCGCGGCTCCACCGCAGGAGCTCGAGCGGCAGAGAGATGTTCTTCGCGACCGTCCGCCAGTCGTAGAGCACCGCGTCCTGGAACACGATCCCGTAGTCGTGGTCGCGCCGCGCTCGATTTGCCGGCTTCCCGTTTACCTCGACCGTGCCGGCCGTCGGCTGGACGAGGTCGCCGATGATTCGAAGGAGCGTCGACTTCCCGCACCCGGACGGCCCGATCAGCGAGACGAACTCTCCCGGCTCGACGTCGAGGTCGATTCCGGTCAGCGCGGTGATTCCCGCATGGAACTGCTTCGAGACGCCTCGAATCGAGACCGCGGTCATGCGAAATTCTCCGGCGCGCGTTTCAACACGAGCCGTTCGACGACGACGACCGCCAGGAAGAACACGATCCCGAGCAGCGCGCAGACGATGATCGTCGCCCAGAGGTTCGCCGGCTGAATCGAGTAGTACTGGTTGAAGTTCACGATCGCGTAACCGAGCCCGCCCTGCAGCGACGCCGGCGTCTCGCCGATGATCGCGCCGATCACGCTCGCAGTCGCCGAGATCTTCAGCGCCGAGAACACGAACGGCATCGACGCCGGAACCCGCAGCCGCCACAGCACTTTCGACCGGCCGGCGGCGTACGACCGCATCAGCTCGACCGCGCGCGGGTCGGGTGAGAGCAGGCCGCGCAGCGTGTTGATCGCGACGGGGAAGAACGTGAGGTACGCGGCAATCACGGCGACGCCGACCCACGGCTGGACGCCCTTCGTCCCGAGCCCGACGACGACCATCGGTGCGATCGCGAGCAGCGGCACCGTTTGTGAGATCACGATGTACGGGAGGAGACCGCGACGCAGCAGCACCGAGTGTGCGAGCACGACGGCCAGCATGAAGCCGATCAATGCGCCGAGGGCGAAGCCGGCCAGCGCCTCCTTCCCCGTGAAGAGTGCGTAGTGGAAGAGGTAGTGGCGAAGCGGCGGGCCGCCGGGCTGGAGCGGCTGGTCGAATGCGCGCAGGACCGTGTGGATGTGGGGCATCGTCGTCTCGTTGACGGGGAACGGCCACGTCCACTGCCCGCGCATCCCGAGCCAGCGATAGCCCTCCCACAACCCCCAGAGGAGGGCGAGCCCGGCGACGAGCGCGACGGCGCGGACGACACCGCGCACGAGCGCCCCGAGCCCCCTGTTTGCCCCCGGTCGCTCGACCGCGATCGCCGACACGGGCGATGGATACCACACCACGAGGGGCAGACGTTAGGGTCGCCCGGTGGCGCTTCAGCCGAGCCGAACGGTCGCCGACCTGCGCGAGCTGCGCGAGCTGACGGGCGACGAGAACGGCGCGCAGCGCGTCGCGTGGACGCAGACGTGGGCGCAGGCGCGCGACTGGCTCCGGGACAAGGTCGCCGAGATCGGCGCCGTCGAGACGGTCGATGCCGCGGGCAATCAGTGGTTCACCCTCGCGGGCACGTCCGAACGCGCGGTCCTGATCGGCGGACATATCGATTCGGTCCCGAACGGCGGGTGGCTCGACGGGTGCCTCAACGTCATGGCCGGGGTCGAGGTCCTGCGGCGGATCGCCGCCGACGGCACGCCGCCGCTCACGGTCCGCCTCGTCAACTGGGCCGACGAGGAGGGCGCGCGGTTCGGCCGTTCGCTCTTCGGCTCGTCTGCCGCCGCGGGCTCGATGGCGGACCAGGACGAGCTGCGTACGCGACGCGACGCGGACGGCGTCGCGCTTCCCGACGCGCTGCGCGAGCACGGCGTCGACCTCGACGGTGCGCTCGACGCGCGTTCGGAGCTCGAAGGAGCCGCCGCGTACCTCGAGCTGCACATCGAGCAGGGGCCGGTGCTCGAGTCGATGCAGCTTCCGCTCGGTGTCGTCCTCGGGACGTTCGGCGTCGAGCGGCACCAGGTGACGTTCCGCGGCCAGGCGGCACACGCAGGGTCGACGCCGATGGACAAGCGGCGCGACGCGCTGGCCGGGGCGGCGCGGCTCGAGCTCGAGATCCGTGAGATCGCAAGGCGGACCGGGGAGGGAGCGGTCTGCACGCTCGGCGGTGTCGTCACGAAGCCGGGAATCGTGACCTCGGTCGTCGAAACCGCCGAATGCCTGCTCGACCAGCGGCATCTCGACGCAGCGAAGCTCGCGTCCATGCTCGACGCCGCGCGCGAGGCGAGCGAGCGGTTCGCCGCCGACGAGCACATCGACGTCGAGTGGGAGCGGATCTGGAACATCGAGCCGATCCTGTTCGATGCAGCGCTGATCGAGCTCGCCGACGAGGCGATCCGCGACGTGGCCGGAACAGCGCACCGCCTGCCGAGCGGCCCCCTCCACGACGCCGCAGAAGTCGCGCGCGCGGGCGTGCCGACCGTCATGGTCTTCGTGCAGTCACTGCGCGGCCTGTCACACACGAAGCTCGAGGACACGAGGGAGGAGCACCTCGAGCTCTCGGTCGCCGCACTCGACCGCCTGGCCTCGAAGACGATCGACCGCCTCGCCGCAGGCTGATCCCCTAGGTTCACGCGCGCGCGTGTGCGCGTGAAGCCCCGCCCTTCGAGGGTGGGGACAATCACCCACCACCCTCGCGTCGAGCGTAGCCACGATCGTCCGACGTGTCTGTGCCGATTCGGCGCCGAAAGACGCGCGCTCAGAAGAAGCGGACGAGCGCCACGCCGGCGAGGACGAGCGCCATGCCGGCCGCACGTCCCGGCGTCACGTGATGCTCGCGGAAGCCGACCCACCCGTAGTGGTCGACGAGGAGCGACGCGAGCGACTGGCCTGCGATCACCGCCGCGATCAGCACCGAAGCGCCGAGGCGCGGCGCGGTAACGATCGATCCGGCGACGTAGAACGCGCCGAGCAGGCCGCCGACCCAGACCCACCACGGCGCGTCCGCGATCCGCGATCCGGACGGCAGCGGCTTCCAGATCGCAATCGACAGCACGAGCAGCGCGATCGTCCCGACGACGAACGAGACGAACGCCGCGCGCACGGGGGACTGCACCCAGTGCGCGAGTTGCGCGTTGACGCCCGCCTGGAACGGGATCATCGCGCCCGCGACGAACGCGAACAGGAGATACAGCGCCACCACTGTGCGGCGAAACTTCGCGGCGATATGCTCGTTCCCCTGCCACGCGACAGGGAGGCCACATGCTGAGCTTCGGCGTCACCGTCCTGCCGGACCCGCCGTCCACGCGGCTGATCGAGCTGCTTCAGCTGGCCGAGCGCCACGGGTTCGAGTACGGCTGGACGTACGACTCGCACATCCTCTGGCAGGACTCGTACGCGACGCTTCCGCTCGCCGCCGCGCAGACGGAGCGGATCAAGCTCGGCCACTTCGTCACGAATCCGGGCATCCGCGACCCGACGATCACCGCGAGTTGGTACGCGACGATGCAGGACCTTTCGAACGGCCGAATGGTGATGGGGATCGGCCGGGGCGACTCGTCACGCCGCGTCGTCGGGCTCAAGCCCGTCCGCGTGGCGGAGTTCGAGCGGCGCTGCCAGATGATCAAGGACCTGATGAACGGCCGGGCCGTGAACTGGAACGAGAAGGAGCTCGAGCTGAAGTGGGTCCGCGACGACCTTCCGGACATCCCGATGTGGATCGCCGGCTACGGCCCGAAGGCACTCGCGGTCGCGGGCCGCGTCGCCGACGGCGTCATCATCCAGCTGGCGGATCCCGTGATCATCCAGTGGATCATGGACACCGCACGACGCGCCGCGGAGGAAGCCGGGCGCGACCCCGCCGACCTGAAGTGCATCGTCGGCGCCCCGAGCCACATCTCGGCCGACATCGCCGACGCGCGGGAGCAGTCGAGGTGGTTCCCGGCGATGGTCTCGAACCACGTGATGGATCTGATCGAGCGGTACGGCGACTCGTCGGACATCCCGAAGGACCTCACGGACTACGTCAAGGCGCGGAAGTTCTACGACTACAACGAGCATTCGCGCGTGGGCGCGAAACACGGCGAGTTCGTTCCGGACGAGATCGTCTACCGCTTCTGCGTCCTCGGTACTGCTGAAGCTGCTACGAAGAAGCTGAAAGAGCTCGAATCGATCGGGGTCGACCAATTCAACATCTATCTCATGACGCACGGCCAGGAGGAGACGCTTCGCGCGTACGGCGACGAGATCATGCCGCAGTTCTCGTCGGTCGCGGCCTGAGGCTCGTCGCGGCGGCAGCGGCGAGCGTCGGGATGTGCGTCGTCGGGATCGGCTGCGGCGGGGGTGAAGGGCCGAAGAATGTCGAGGGGACGACGCAGGCGGCGACGATCCGCCCGATCGCCACGACGGCGGGCGTCCGCTGCAAGGGGTCGCCGTCTCCGGCCGTCCGCGCGCGGGCGCGGGCGCATCTCCGAGCTGACCTCCGCCGGCTCGCTGCGGCGACCAAGACGATGCGCCACTACGCGCAGGATGGGAACGCAGCAGTCAACGCTGCCCTCGACCGCTTTCAGATCGACGTCGCCGCCGACGTGCTGCCGATCCACGAGCGGTCGCGGATGATCGACCATGCGGCGGCGGTCGTCTCCCCGAAGTGCTACCTGTGCTTCCAGGCGCTCGAGGCGAACCGGCCGATCGCCGGCGGTGCGAAGCTCGCGTGCGGATGAAGCTCGAAGCGCTCGGATTACGGGAGCTGCTCGAGCTCCGGACAGCCGTACCGGCGGACGTCGCAGACGGAACGGTGCTGCTGCGCTGCGACCTTCCTGGGTCGCTGCAGCTCTACACGGTTCCGCTCGCGGGCGGCGAGCTGACGCAGCTCACGGACGGTCACGACCCCGTCGACGGCCACTTCCTCGGGGGCGCGGACGAGATCCTCCTCGAGCGCGACCACGAAGGGAACGAGCACACACAGCTCTGGCGTCTGGCCGGCGGCCGCGAAGAGGCAGTCGCCGTCGCGCCGGACTTCATTCACCGCGATGCGTGCCTCGATCAGAATCGCGCGCGCATCGCGTACGCGACGAACCGGGACAACGGTGTCGACTGGACGATCGTCGTGCACGAGCTCGCCACGGCTGAAGAGCGAACGGCGTTCGCGCCCGGCGGGTGGACGACGCCCGTCGGATTCTCGCCCGACGGCAAAACGCTCGCGGTGCAGCGAGAGAGTGGGCGCTCGGGCGACAACGACCTCTATCTCGTCGACCTCGGGACGGCGGACGCGACGCACATCACCCCGCACGACGACGAGGCATGGTTCGACGCACCGGTGTGGACTCCGGACGGTTCGGCGTTCTTCGTGGCGAACAATGCCGGCCGCGACACGCGCGCGATCAGCCGCTACGACGTTGCTGCGCAACGCTGGGACGTCGTTCACGCAACGAACTGGGACGTCGACTGCCACGGAGACGACTCCGGCCGGTGGCTGCTCATCCACGAGAACGACGACGGGTACAGCCGGCTCGAGCTACTCGACCGCGCGTCGCTCGACGTGGTCGCAGCCGTTCCGCTGCCCGGCCGCGGCGTCGTCGAGGCGCCGGTGTTCTCGCGGGACGGCGCGAGTCTCGCGTTCAAGTTCAGCTCGTCCACCGACCCGGGTGATGTCTGGACGTATGCCATCGACGAGGGTGCGCTGCGCCGGCTCACGGAGCTCGCGCGCCCGATCGCGGCGGAGGAGCTCACGGAGCCCGAGCTGCACCGCTACACGTCGTTCGACGGCGAATCGGTGCCGGTGTTCCTGTGGGAGCCCGAAGGCGAGGGGCCGTTTCCCGTTGTCGTGATGGTGCACGGCGGCCCCGAGTCGCAGTTCCGTCCGGGCTTCCTCCCGAGCTTCACGCCGTTCACGCAGCATCTGGTCTCGCGTGGCTACGCCGTCGCCGCACCCAACGTCCGCGGGTCCACGGGATACGGCAAGCGGTACGAGCACCTCGATGACGTGCGGCTGCGTCTTGATTCGGTTCGCGACCTCGCCGCGCTGCACGACTGGCTGGCGACGCGGCCCCGCGTCGACCAGAAGCGTGCCGTTCTTTACGGCCGCTCCTACGGCGGCTACATGGTCCTCGCGGGCCTTGCGTTTCAACCCGAGCGCTGGGCGGCCGGTATCGAATGCGTCGGCATCTCGAACTTCGTGACGTTTCTCGAGAAGACCGCACCCTGGCGTCGCGCCGTGCGGGAGCCGGAGTACGGGTCGCTGGAGAACGACTACGACTTCCTCGTCGAGGCCTCGCCGATAACGCACGTCGACGCGATCCGTGCACCGCTCTTCATCCAGCACGGCGCGAACGATCCGCGCGTGCCGCTCAGCGAGACGAAGCAGATCCACCGCGTGCTGACCGAGAAGGGGATCCGCTGCGACCTCCTCGTCCACGAGGACGAGGGGCACGCGATCGGCAAGATCGAGAACCGCGTCGAGACGTTCGAGAAGGCCGCAGCGTTCCTGGACGCGGTCCTCTAGTTCTGCCCCGACAGCTCGCGTTCGATCCACCGGCAGATCACATCGACGACGTACGCCTGCTCGTCGGCGCTCAACTCCCGGCCGGGCGCGATGTCGTGCGCGCGTGCGAGGCATGACCGGCAGCACGTCGCCGTTGCGTGCTGCGCGACGAACACGGGGTGACCGCGGTACGGCGTTTGCTTCCCGTCCTTGTGCGGGTGGGCGGGTGCGAGCCGCTTCGCGACGATGTCGCGCGCGTGCTCGCGAAGCTTCGCCGGCCCGCGCAGCTCCGCGAGGCCGCGGTCACGGCCACGCAGATGGAAAGAGGCGCGAAAGCGCTGTGTCGCGAGCGCGTCAATACGAGCGTCGATCGGTTCGAACGCAGTCACGGAGCCGAGGGTAGCGGCGGCTACGATGGGCGCCGCGGCGCCGTGGCCGAGTGGTTAGGCAGAGGCCTGCAAAGCCTCGTACAGCGGTTCGAGTCCGCTCGGCGCCTCTTTCGCGCGCATCCTGTCGCGCCTGACGACGGCACCTTTCGGGTGGGAGGGCGGTCGCGCAGGCGAGGAACAACTTCCTCGCCAGAATGAGGGCTACTCGGAGGAGGAGGCCATGTCAGTGGATACACGACGCCGTCTCGTTCTGGCCGCGTTGCTTCTAGCTGCCGCCGGCATCGGGTTCAGCATCGGGAAGATCGCTACGGCCCCTGCCGCGGAGGCCTCGGCGGCGCACCGCTACACGCTGCGTGTCGGCGACAAGGTCACGATTCCCGCCGTCAACCAGCGCTGCGCCGTCTACACGGAGGGCGGCTCGCCTGAGCTCTACTGCGCGCGATCGCAGCGCCCACGTCATCAGGTGACGATCTTCCGGGACAGCATCCTGATCTGGAAGGTCGGGAACCCAGACCGCCCTGCATGGTCGGGGAAGCCGTAGAAACACCGGTCGAGCGTCATTCGCGAACACTCGCCCATGCGGCGTCTGTCCCGCCACAAACCACCTGCGCCGCCGGGCGAAGTTACGCTGTAGCGGTGGTCTCGGAAGCGCTGTTCGAGAAGGTCGATTACGGCAACGTCCCGACAGGCGCGGGCTGGTACGTCCTCAACGCACGTGACGCCGTCTGGTTCGACAAGAAGGGCCGCGGTTTTGAGGCTGCGCTCGAATGTCGCGGACATTTCGATCAGGTCGGTGTGAGCCTCTATGTGTTGCAGCCAGGCGAGCCGATGGCGATGTACCACTGGGAAACGGACCAGGAGGATTTCCTTCTCATCTCAGGCGAGGCACTCCTGATCGTCGAGGGGGAAGAGCGGCCGTTACGGCGCTGGGACTTCGTGCACTGCCCTCCGCGAACAAAGCACACGATTGTCGGGACAGGCGATGGCGCGTGCGTGATCTTCGCCGTCGGGTCGCGCGAGCACCACACCTACCGAGACGCCGATGGCGCACTCCACGGGAAAGCCGACTGGGGAGCCTATGCCGTCGACGAGTCGGCAATCGCCCACCGCGCAGGCGTCCGAGACGAAACGACCGACGCGGGCACGGCGTACGCAGGATTCGCCGAGGCAGAACCGATCCGATACCAGGACGGCCTGCTCGTCGACTGAAACGGCTGCGTCGGGGTGACATTCCCGAACGCTCGCGCAGGCGAAATCGCTTTCCGCTCGGACCCTGGCAATGTGATCATTAGCGCGAGATGGGACGCGAAGCGTCTAACCGGCATGAGGTGGTCGAGTTCTCCTTCCGGCCTATGCGGCAAGACGACGCAGACGCGATTGCAGCCTGGCGGTACCCGGGCGAGTACTCGTTCTACGACTGGACATCTGACCCCGCTGATCTTGCCGAGTTGCTCGACCCAGCGGCGCGAGCCGAACAGTACTTCGCAGTCGAGACGAGCGACCGGCCCCTCGTCGGCTTCTTCCAGTACAAGCGCCCGCACGGACGCGACCTAGAAATCGGTCTCGGACTCCATCCGTCGTGTACTGGCAAGGGCCTCGGTGCGCACTTCCTCGAGGCCGGCCTCGACTTCGCCCGCGGCACTTTCGCACCAGCAACGTTCCGACTCTCGGTCGCGAGGTTCAACCGGCGTGCCATCACCATCTACGAACGCGCTGGCTTCGCCGTCGTCCGGGTCTACACCCACTGGACGAACGGCGCCGAGTGGGAGTTCATCGAGATGACGCGTCCAGCCTGACCGCCGCCGCTCGGGGGACATTCGCGAACGCTCGCCCAGCCGAGCGAGTACGCCCAGCGGCTTTCAATCTCCTCGTCGTCGATCCCAGTCATCTCGGTGAAGCTCGTACACCGTCATCGGTTCGCCGAAGCGACCGCGGCCCTGGCTGCGCATCGTGAAGCCGAGGCTGGTCGCGAGACGACGCGACGGTTCGTTCTCCGCCTCCTCGATGTACGCGGTCACGCTCTCGACGCCGGCACGACTCCAGAGGTCGCCGATGGCGACGCGCATCGCCTCTGTCGCGATTCGTTGGCTGCGCCGGCTCTCCGTAACCCACCAGCCTGCTTCGACTTCGTTCGGCGCGATTCCTTCGATGCCATCGCCCGCGAAACGCAGCTCAGCGGCGCCGAGGAAGCTGTTGTCCCCGAGGTCCCGGATTGCCCATGGGCCGAATCCGTGCTCTCGCCATTGCGGCTCGGCGGCGCGGGTGTCACGCAATGCATCGTCCGAGTTCCCCGACGCTCGCGCGTGCTCGGCTTCGTCGAGCGGGGAAAGAGGCGTCAGGATCAGCCGTGCCGTTCGGAGAGCCGTCGCGTGGTGCGCCGAGTCTCCTAGGGAGTGTCGTTGCACGCCTCTCATTATTCCCCGAAAGCGCACGGGTCATTCCGGAACACTCGCCCAAGCGATCTCCTCCGCGTCCGACGAGCTTGGCCTACGCTGGCGCGCTATGGAGCGGTATCCGCCCGTTGAGCCGTTCTCGCACGGCCTACTCGAGGTTGGTGATGACAACCTCGTGTATTGGGAGACCAGTGGTAATCCGGACGGCAAAGCCGCGCTGGTAGTCCACGGTGGGCCGGGCTCCGGTTTCGGCCCGGGCAGCCGACGCTACTTCGACTCCGACCGCTACCTGGTTGTGCAATTCGACCAGCGCGGTTGCGGGAAGAGCACGCCGCATGCCAGCGATCCCTCGACCGACATGAGCGTCAACACGACGGAGCACCTGATCAGAGACATGGAACTGCTGCGCGAGCATCTCCGAATCGAGCGCTGGCTGCTGTACGGGGGCTCGTGGGGATCAACGCTGATCCTGGCTTACGCCGAACGGCACCCGCAACGCGTGGCTGGGATCGTGCTGCTTGGCGCAACGATGACTCGTCGGTCAGAGATCGACTGGCTCTATCGAGGTGTCGCGCGGTTCCTTCCGGAGGAGTGGGCCCGGTTTCGTGCCGCCGTCGACGATGACGACGTGGTCGCGGGGTACGCACGCTTGATGGGGTCGAGCGATAGCGGTACACGGGAGCGGGCTGCGCAGGCTTGGCTGGCGTGGGAAGACGCAGTTATCTCGCTCGAGCCCAACGGCGCTCCCAACGCCTACAGCAACAGGCCGCCCGATGCCAAGCTTGCCTTGGTGCGCATCTGCACCCACTACTTTTCGCACGGCGCGTGGCTCGAGGAGGGGCAACTCTTGCGAAACGCGCATCGGCTGTCGGGAATCCCTGGCATCGTGATCCACGGCGAAATCGACCTCGGCTCTCCGGTTGCGACGGCGTGGGAGCTAACGCAAGCGTGGCGCAACGCCCAACTCGTGGTCATCGGTGACTCCGGCCACACGGGCAGCGACACGATGCGAGAGGCTGCGCTCGCCGCGACAGAGCGGTTCAAGGATCTCCCGAGGTAGCGGCGCCCCGTCCGTCGGGTGACATTCCCGAGCACCGGCGCAAGTGAGAAGGACCTTCTTAGCGCGCCTGCTCCGAGACAACGGCGAAGTAGGCGACGAGGTCATCTCCCGGTCCGTCCTCGTACCGCTTCCGCGACTTGTGTAACGGGAAGATCCAGGTGCCCCCGGGAAGCTGGATCCCGCCCGCGTCCATCTCGGTGTTGAATCCCCAACTCCCGCCGACGTTGCGAAGGATGACTTCGGCGAGATATGCGCCGGTGGCGCCCGCCATGTCGTGCCACTTCTTCTTCGGCATGCCTTTCCGGTCGGAGAGCTTCTCGGTGATGAGCCGCTCGACCTCGCCGAGGCTTCCGGGCGTGTAGTCCAGATAAAAACCGAACCCTTCCGCCGCTTCCCGAAATGCTTCCGCCGCACCCGGCGACCACGCTGCCAGCGCAGCGGCCCGCTCGTCCGGCGCCAGCTGTCGACCGCTCACGAAATCGGGTTACCCTCGGGTGACATTCCCGAATACTGGCGCACGCCGCGGTTTGTTCACGCCGACGCTCGCTGGCACGGAGGTCCGGAGTCAGAGATCCTTCTCGTACAAGACGTCGTCGTGCACCCGTGCGTAGCGTTTCCGGATTGCGTCAGGACGATCGCCGGTGTAGTGAGCAAATGCCTTCACGAGTCGCAGCTCCCCGTCGAAGCCGCGGAGGTCGTCTCGTTCTAGGTAGACGTGGAGATACGAGTCGGTCTGCCTGAATCCCCGGTTCTCATACCAAAGCTGGACGTGCGCATCGTCGCGCGTCCACGCTTCGAGTCGAACGAGTCCTCGCTCGCGGGCCTGCCGCTCGGCTTCGTGCAGGAGCGTCGACGCGATGCCCTGGCGCTGGTGATCGGGATGCGTGGCAAGGTGCCAAATCATTCCACCCCGCCCAGGACGGTCGGAGAGGCCATCGCTGTCGCACTCTAGGTCGAGCAGCCCCACGATCTCGCCGTCCTGGTCGGCGACTAGCTCGATCGCCGGCTTCTCATAGCGCTCCTTCTCCCGCTCCACGGCGTCGAAAAACGCGGAGTCGAAAAACGACAAAAGTCGGCAGCGGAGCCAGCCCCGCTCGTCCCGCTCCTCGTACTGCCTAACCTCGATCGCCACGATGGCATTCTGGTAAGAGCCCAGAAGCGGATCAACCGACAGTCACGCTCGCCGGCGTTCGGGGGACATTCCCGAACGCCGCGGCGCACGCAACGAATCTCGATACTTAGCCCGCTCTCGCGTCGGCGGGCGGGCTTCTCCGTTGGTTCGCTCAGAATGTGACGTACACCGGTAGTTTGCGCACCGGCGCAGTCGAAGCAGCATGAGCGAAACGACCTGTCACATGTCCATTTCGCTCGACGGTTTTGTCGCAGGACCCGACCAGAGCCTCGAGCACCCCCTCGGCCGTCGCGGAATCGAGCTGCATCGCTGGCATCTCGACGAGCCGCTGCACGACGCCGACGCGCGCGCACGCGACCTGCTGCTGCGCCCACGCGGCGCGTACGTGATGGGACGCAACATGTTCGGGCCGATTCGCGGTCCGTGGCAGGGCGACTGGCGCGGCTGGTGGGGCGACGAGCCGCCGTACCACGCTCCCGTCTTCGTCCTCACGCACTACGAGCACGAGCCGATCGAGCTCGCGGGCGGGACGACGTTCTATTTCGTCGGCGACGGTTTCGACGCCGCGTTCGCGCGCGCCTCGGATGCCGCAGGTGATCGCGGAGTCGACATTGCCGGCGGCGCGTCGACCGTGCGCCAGGGGCTTGCGGCAGGCGTGATCGACGAGCTTGTCCTCGACTTCGCGCCTGTCCTGCTCGGCTCCGGTGAGCGGCTCTTCGACGGGATCGCCGATCTCCGCCTCGAGCCGGTCGAGGTCATCCACTCGCCGCTCGCGACGCACGTGCGCTACCGCGTCGGCCGGTGAGCGAAGCCAGGCGAATGTTGCGCGTAGATTGGTATCGCCATGTCGAGCTGGTACGACGCCTGGGCGGACCGATACGCGGAGTGGTCGACCGGCGTCGCTGCTGACGTCCCGTTCTACGTGGGGCTTGCCGGCGAGGCTGACGGGCTACTGGTCGAGCTTGCGGTTGGTAACGGGCGCGTTGCGATCCCGGTTGCTCAGGCGACGGGAAGGCGTGTGATCGGGATTGACTCGTCGCCGGCGATGCTCGAGCAGGCGCGAGTGCGCGCGCTCGAGGAGGGAGTCGAGCTCGACCTGCGCGAAGGGGACATACGGGAGCTTGAAATCGAGGAACCGGCGGCCCTGATCTACTGCCCGGGGCGGTCTCTGCTGCATCTGCCCACATGGGCCGATCGTCGCCGCTGCTTCGAGCGGGTCGCGGCGTCGCTTCGGCCGAAAGGCCGCTTCGCCTGGAATGCGTTCGCATTCGACCATCACGTCGCATCCGCCATCGACGGCCGGCATACCGACACGCCGCTGCCGCACACGAACCACTACAGCGTCGGCGACAACCGAGTCGACATCACCTTGGACGATGGTGGAACCGGTTCGCTCTGGTGGGCAACCAAGAACGAATGGCTGGGGCTCCTCGACGTCGCGGGCCTGCGGCTGGAGGCTCTCTATGGCGGATTCGCCGGCGAACCGCTCGACGACAACAGCCGCGAGTACGTCTTCCTGGCGCGCCGCTAAGCGCTAAATCTGGGCGGCACGACAGCTCCGGGTCCATTTCCCGAACGTAGGCGGCGAGCTCGGCGTCGAGTGGAATTCACGAACACTTGCGCGGTGTCACGTTTTCGTGGTGTCGATCCGAGCCAGAACTTCGCGGGCGCGGTCGAGGTCGTCTTTGCTCACCCAAACCGCGACTGGGCCACCACCGAATCCTGGTACGCCGAATGACGCCGCTGCGATGTCCGTCAACTGCGAGTACGACTCGATGCCTTCGGATCCGAGAGCAGATCGCAACAGCTCGGCCTCGAACTGGTTCGCGAAAACCGTCAACCGTGTCGCGTCGGCCACGCGACGAACAGTACGCTCGGCTATGACGCCGGCGGCGGGTCGGTCCACCAATCGCGTTGGCCTTCGACGTCTCCGCGTGGATCCTCGCCGAGATTCGGCGCGCCGATGACGATGATTTCGAGGCCCTCTGGCCCGGCCTCGTAGCCGCGCCACATGCCTGGCGGGACGCGCACGGCGTCCCATTCCTCGAGCTCGACGATCTCGTCGTCGATTTTCATCCGCCCACTCCCGCGGAGGACGACGTACACCTCCTCTTGCTCTTCGTGCGTGTGGCCGTACGGAAAGCGATAGCCCGGCGGCACGCGCTGGTAGCTCAGGGCGGATTTCTCGAGATCCAGCGCCTTGGTCGCCGCGCGGAACTCGAGGTCCGGCGCGCCGTCGAACCTGTGGCCGATGTCCTCCAAGTCCTCCTTGATGTTCCTGAGCGTGAACACCACAGCCGCGCGATCCTATGGCCCTAGCGCGAGTACTCGACGAGCGACGCGTGGGTGCGGAAGCCGATCGACTCGTACAGCCTGCAGGCCGGCTCGGTCTGGCAGTAAACGATCGCCTGGCGACCACCTTCCTCGTAGAGGCGGTGCAGTGCGAACGTGCAGACGACCGTGCCGAGGCCGCGGCGGCGAAACTCCGGCCGGACGCCGACCGGCTCGAGCTCGCCGACCCGGTGCTCGTCGTCGGGCCAGCAGAGGCAGTACGCGGCAAAGCGGCCGTCCGGCGCCTCGACGACGCAGTCGAGCGACTCCCGGTACGGCCATTCGGCGCGGACCTGTGCGTAGCTCGACTCAGTGACGCGCGAGGGCGCCCACACTTCACGATGGATCGAGACACGCTCGGGCACGTCGTCGGGGCGGACCGTCCGGAAGCGGAATCCGTGCGGCAGTAGCGGCAACTCGGGCGGGTCGGCCAGCTCGCGCTCGAGGTAGTGCAACGCTGGGCCCGCCTGGTTGAACCCGTGACGCGCAAGTGCTGCGCGCCGCGCGTCATCGTCCTCGTACGCGTACGCGCTGCGCGCCGTCGGTTCGGAGAGGATCTCATCGAGCAGATGCAGGTACTCCGGGTGAACGTCGTGCTCGAGCCGGCCGTCCTGCTTCAACCATGACCAGGCGACCGTGCGGCCGTCCTCGACCCAGAGACGAATCTTCCACTCCGTCTCCCGGCCTTCGTGCTGACGCAACCCCCACGCGATGTCGCCGATATGCCAGGGCGCGCGCGGCCCGAGCAGTCCGCGCTGCTCGAGTGCGAGTTGCTGCATCGCTGAGATGATCGTCGATGTGAGCCGCACCGGAGCAGCTTGACGTCCGTCGCCGCATCGCGCATCACAGGCGGCACGTGCGACGTCAGGCTCGACGCCCGTGCTGGGGCGCGGGATAATCGGGCGATGGCCGAGGAGGCACCCCCGCTCGACCCTTCCGTCGCGCGCCGCGAGGCTGAGCGTCAGCAGACTCCGATCTCCCCGCCACAGACCGAGATCGCGGAAGTGCAGGCGCCGACGACACCGCGGCCGAACGTGGCGTACTACCTGTTCAACTTCGTCAAGCGCGACGCAGCGAACGGGCCTTCGCCGCGTGAGCAAGCGGCCGGGTTCATGCGGCTCGGGATGTGGGGCGTCGACGCTTCTGAGCGGCACCGCAACGCGCTCGCCACCCGCGACCTTGTCCTCATCTATCTGGGCGCGCCCGAGCGGGAGTTCATCGGCCGCGCAGAGCTCGGATCCGCGGCCCATGATTGGACGCCGTCCGAGGCAGAGGCGCTCGGGCGGGATTCCGCCGGCGGTGTGTTACTGACTCACGTCGAGGAGTGGGATCCGCCGGTACCGATGAGTGCGGTGCTGGCGCAGATCGGCCCGTCAGAGAACGCGAAGGCCGAGTTCGAAGCCGGCGTCGTCCGGATCACGGCCGGCGAGTATGCGACCGCGCTCGCGGTAGCGGCGGAACGCGCGACCCCGGCGCACGCCGTCTAACGGACCGTACGGACCTGCAGGAACAGCCAGATGGCTGCGGCGGCGGCAACGCCGAAGACGACGCCCAGAATCCAGTGACCGCTGATCAGAAACAGGAGGGCGACCAGCGCGAGCGCGGCGGCGATCAGGCCGGCGCGCCGCACCATGCGCTGTCGCGCCTGCGTCCTTCCGCCGACGCTCATCGACCCGCCATACCGTCCATCCTCACCAGCGACATCTCAGCACGAACGGCGTACGCCGTCCAGCGTCGGTGCGTCAACGGTGGTTGCCGAACACCGCTCGTGGTGCACGTCACGTTTCGTCCGTCGCGAGCTCGATGAAGTGCTCGACGCGCTCCGCCGGGCTGCCCCCCTCGGCGAGCTCGAGCGCGGTCATCGCTGCAAACGCGGCGCACCACGCCAGGAGACGGCCGCCGTCGGCACCGATCGCCGGCCCGAGCTGCTCGGCGCGGGACGCGATCGTCGCGACGTCCTCCGTCCGCCAGAGCACGACGTCGATCGCATCGAACGCGGGCTCGCCCAGGCACGGCGCCGGATCGATCGCGACGAGGCCTCGCTCGTTCCCGCCGTCGAGGATGTTCACTGGCGTCAGGTCACCGTGGAGGAGGACACTTGCCGTCGCGTCCTCGGCCAGTCGCATTGCCAACCGTCGGCCGCGCTCGTAGAGCTGCGGCGGGACGACGCGCATCAGGTCCGGACGGCGCTCGTAGTTCTTCTTCCCGGACTCGTAGAGGTATGCGATGTGGTCGGCGACCGGGCGGTATGACGGATCGGGCGCGCCGGCCGCGTGGAGCGACCTGATCAGAGAAGCAACGCGTTCGAGGCGTGGGTATCCCGGGAGCTCGTCGAGCGCCGTCCCCGGTTGCACCGCCTCGATCAGAAGCGCGCCGGCATCTTCGTCCAGCGCGAGCACCGCAGGGACATGATTTGTCGTCCACCGCCGGAGTGCAGCCGCTTCGTCCAAGATCCGCGTCCGATTCGGGCTGATCTTCAGGACGGCTCCGCGCCCGGCCGTCGTTCGGCAGCGGATCACGACGGAGATGCTTCCGCGCTGGATCAGCGAGTCGAGCGCCAGGTGCCAGCGCTCGGCGAGGTCGCTCAGGACCGGCGGTAGAGCGTCCAACCACGGCTCGACGGCAGCACCGAACCGTCGCCCGAGACGCCGCCGCAGCTCCTCGTCGAGGTCGGGAACGTCAGAACCGGGCATCGCCACCTCGGCGGCGCGCTACCCGAGTCGCTGCGCCACTTCCCACACGTGGCCGTCGGGGTCGGCAAACGCCGCTGTGCGCACGCCCCATTCACGGTCGATAGGCCCGTTCAGGAGTGCGACACCCCTGCGTCCGAGCTCCGCGCACGTCGCGTCCGCGTCGTCGACCCAGATCGTGAGCTGGAAGCGCGACCCCGACCCGGGCTCGGCGACGGTCGCCGGTTCGATCAGCTCATGCGCCGCGCCGGTCTGCAGCACGTTCAGGATCAGGTTGCCGAACCTGTAGGCGATACCGTCGTCGTCCTCGACGAGCGGCGTCACGTCGAAGACCCCCTCGTAGAACGACTTCGACCGCTTCGGATCTTCGACGAACAGGGTGATCGCTCCGACGCCCTGCAGTGATGCACTCAACTCGCACCTCGCTTCGTTTGGGGATGGACCGGAGAGGGGGGACCCTGTCAGAGGATCCGACCAGAGTGCGTGGTACATTCCGCGGCCGAAATCAGGCGGGTCTATCAGGGGGTTTGGCGTGACGCGCTTCGCTCGGATTCTGTTCTTTGTCGTCCTGGCCGCGGCCGCGTTCGCGGGCGTCGCCAAGGCGCTCGACTTCAACGACGAGTCGGAAGAAGCGCCTCCGGGCGAGGTCGGCCGCGTCTTCTACTTCGAGTTGCACAGCCACGCCGGCTGTCCGCCGTACCACTACGTCGTGGAGTCCGGCCAGCTCCCGCCTGGCCTGACGCTCGGCAACAAGACGCCGAACATGGGGCTCGTCCAGGGAATCCCGACGAGCGGGGGCGACTACAAAGCGTGGATCGCTCTCAAGGACACGTGCAACGAAAGCGCAGAACTGCTTTTCGACTTCGACATTGCGCAGCGCAGCTTCTTCGTCGCGACCGAGGAGATCCCGAGCGCGCGCATCAACGCGTCGTACACGGCGAAGCTCGAGGCCGGCGGTCATATCTACACGTCGATCGCGTGGTCGATCACCAAGGGCTCGCTGCCGGCCGGTTTGACGCTCGCAAAGGACGGCACGATCAGCGGCACTCCGACGGCGGCCGGTGCGTCGACGTTCACCGCGCACGTGGAGGCGGTCGGCGACGACAGCCACACCCGCATCGACGAGCGCGAGTACACGCTGAACGTCCTCCAGCCCCTCTCCGTCGCTGCGACGCGGCGGACGGCAGAGGTCGGCGTTCCGTTCAGCTCCCAGCTATCCGCGGTCGGCGGGACGTCGACGTACACGTGGTCGGCGACCGGGCTGCCGGCCGGCCTCGCGGTCGACGCGAGCGGCACGATCGCCGGCGTTCCGGGCGCGCCAGGCTCGTACCTGGCGAAGGTCCACTTCGTGGACGCAAACGGAGGCGCACAGGATGCGGACGTCCCACTGGTCGTGAAGCCGCGGCTCGCGATCGCAACGGCGAGGCTCGCGTCTCTGCGCGTCGGGCACGCGTCGCGTCGCGCACTTGCCGCGCGCGGCGGTGTCGGGCCGTTCCGGTGGACGGCGCGGGGACTCCCACGCGGCGTGCATCTAAGTGCGGCCGGCGTTCTCGCGGGCAAGCCGTCCGCGGCGGGGACGGCGCGCGTGACCGTTCGCGTGCGCGACGCACTCGGCGCCGGCGCGACGAAGACCTACCGGCTGACGGTGCGCTGAAGCTGAGCTAGAGGTTCCGGCGCCAGAGCAGGAACCCGAGTGGCAGAAAAGCCGCGAGCGTGACGTACGGCATCAGCGCGACGCGCGCCGTGTCGCTGACGGGTCGGACCGTGCCGCGGCCGAGCGCGTCGCGTGTCGCGGCTGCCGCGGCGCCGATGCCGCTCGCCGAGACCGTCGTGGCGCCGAGCGTCGTCGCTGCACGATCGAGCATCGCCCGGCTGTTGGGATCGGGCCGGTAGTTCGGGTCAGGGATGCTCGTCGGGAAGATCCGATCGTCGTCGCGCCAGACGTGGACGAACACGACATGGATACCGGGGGCACGGCGCAATGAATCGGCGAGGCTCGGGGCGATGGGCTGGCTCTCCCCGTCGGTCAAGACGATCAACGCGCGGTACCGAGCCTGGGGTCGGAAATACGCCGCGGTGGTGAACTGCGCCAGCGTGTTGAGCTCGGTCGCTCTGCCCGCGTAAAACCGCGACGGCGGCGGTTGCTCGACGAGAACCGCTTGCCGGACGACCGCTGCAAATGCTCCCTCGTCCGTCGTCGGGAAAAGGTGCGGCAGGACGCGATCGGTGAAGGACGCAACCCCCACGGGGATCGACGCGAGCCGCGGACGGAGCGCGAGCGCGAACGCGCGTGCGCGCGCGAGTCGATCGGGCGCGCGGGGCGCCGGCGAGGCCGCCATCGAGCGCGAGATGTCGAAGACGACGTACGCCTCGGCGTCGGTCCGCTCGTGGCGCGTCGTCGAGTGCTGAATCACCGGTTGGGCGGCGGCGACCGCGATCAGCGCTGCGGTCGCCACGATCGCCGCGGCCGGGAGCAGCCGCACGCGGTGGAGCGGCGCCGGAAGGTGCAAGCTGCGCCGCGCATGGTCGTCGCGGCGCGACCAGACGAGCCACGCCGCCAGTGGGATTGCGGCAAGAACGATGGACAACGCAGCGGTCGGCGTCAGGAACGCGAGCTGGACCGCGATCAATAGCCCTGCCCTTCGGACCCCGACCCGCCGCGCTTGCCGGCGTCCGGGTTTCCGTTCGGGGACGTCCCGACGAACACCTGCGTCTGCGGGTCCTGCAGCAGCAGTTCGAGGTTGAACTTCGCGTCGGCGTTGCCCGGGTCGAGCTTGATCGCACTGCGGAACAACCCGATTGCGGTCAAGATCTGATTTCGCTCCTCGGCGGGGTCGTTCGGCGTCGGGCCGGTTTTGGCGAGGATGCCCAGCATGTTCGTTGCACGCGAACGGGTGCGCGAGTCAGGCGCCGTCTTGCTGACGGCCGTGAGCGCCTGCTGTGCGCGAATGCGACGCGCGGGGAGCTCCGGGTCCGATCCGAACTGCGCCTGCTCGTTCGGGTTGGGGTTCGCCGAGCGATAGACCGCCAGTGCGCGTCTGAACTCGAGGTCGTCGCCGAGCCCGATCAGGTCCTTCGTCGCGGCGGCGACAGCACCGTGCGGGCCCTTCCACCGTGCGACCGGTGGAACGGTCGTCTCGCCGAACTCGCTCGACGCAGCGTGCATCACCTGGAATCGCGCATCGCCGCGGACGAGTGCGCGCTGCCAGCGCCGCACGTCTGCCATTGCGAACAGGATCACGACCGCGACGGCGAGACCGACAACGCCCGCGGTGAGCTCGAGCGCGCCGCGTCGAGTCACGCGCCGCTCCGCAGGCCCGACCGGTCGAGCTCGCCGCACTGCTGCTCGTTCAGCGCGAGCAGTACCGCGAGCAGCGCTGCGCCAAGTAGGAAAGCCCACGGCGTTTGGCCGCTCAACAGGCCCGACGAGCCCGGATGCTTCACGCCGGCCGTAAGGCTTCGTTCCTGGATGAACGCGCGACGGCCGACGAGCCCCTGGAAGAAATGCAGCGACGGGTCGGTGGGCTCGAGGCCGATCAGGTGCAGGGCGTAACCGTGTCGCTGCAGCGCGGACACCGAGTCGACGACGTTCGACGCGTCGTCGCTCGTCGTCTCGAGGTCGCTGATCAAGATGACGGAGCCGTTGCGAACATGCTCGCGTCGAAGCGCCGCGTCGGCGAGGTTGAGCGCGGCGGAGATCCTCGTGCCACCCTGCAACGGGGCCCACGGGCTCGACGGGAAGCGGAGGTCGCCGTTCCGCGTCGGGATCGGCACGAACAGGCGTGCCACGGGCTCGAGCTCCCGCGCAGGCGTTCCCGGCGGGAGCAGCTCGTATGCCGAGTCGGAGAATCCGACCAGCCCGATCGGGTTCCCGGCCGCGACGATCTTGCGCAGCGCGTTGACGATCAGCTTGTACGAGCCGCCGGTGATGCTGTACGAGAAGTCCATGACGACGACGCTCGTCCCGTTCGCCGGAAGGTATGCAGCCTCGGTCACGCCTCCGCCGCGTGCAAACGCGAGCTGAAGCGCGGCTGCTGCGGCGACCGCGAGCGCGAGCACGACGCGCAGGACCTTCGTGCGCCGTGCCGCTCCGCGGAACACAGTCGCCTCCGAGTACGGAACTGCCGGGCCGCTGTCGCTACGTCGTGGGAGTCGCACCGTTCCCTCCCGTCGCAGAGCGGACACGCGTGCCGAGCTCGCCGGCGTCCTCGGGACCCGGCGACGGCGGCGACCACGCCAGGTCGCGTGCCGCGCGGACAAGGTCGTCCTGTCCCGAACGACGAAGCTCGGTCGCGACGAGCTCGAGCGCGCGGCGCCTCGGCTCGCCGGCCGGCTGTGCGTTCGCCCACTCGAGCAGTCTGAGCGCACGCTCGAGCGGCGGGAGCTCCGGCCGGCCACCCGGCATTCGCGCCCGGCGCCACGCGCGCACGCGGCGCACGACGAGCCCCACCGGCACGGCGAGCGCGACCACGAAAGCCGCGAACAGGAGCCACAGCAGCGCGCGCGGCGTCACGCGGTACGAGGCCGGCGGCGGCGTGAGCGACGCCTTGTAGAAGAAGTTCTCCAGCTGCGACTCCGTCTGGTTCACGCGCGTGACGGACTCGACGACCGGCCATTCGAGCAGCAGCGGGTGCACGCTCGTCCGCCCGCTGACGTAGACGCGGGCGGGCGGGAAGGTCGTTCCGCGGCGCTGGGTCGGTTTTGCGCCGCCCGCAGCAGCCGCGACCGGCGGGAGCACCTGTACGCACGCCCGCGAGAGGCAGCGCAGCGTGTACGTCTCGGTGATGTACGAGATTCGTCCGGCGTCTCGACGCGTCTTCTGCTGGTCGAGCCGGTCGAACGGCCCGAATGCGGTCGCGATCCTCAGGCGATCGGGGTCGACCTTCTTCGTGTCGACCGCGACATCGATTCGCGCGGTCAGGGCGTCGCCGAAGAAGACGACGTTCGGGTCGAGGCTCGCCGTCGCGTCGACCCCAGCCCCGTCCGGGAGCGCGCTCCCACCGCCACCGGCGGAGAGGATCGACGCAGCGACCGTGATCGCTCCGACGACGATGGCCGCGACGACTGCGGCGAGGACCGCGCGGCGCGGGATCACCACTTGCGCCCCCGCGTGTAGAGGCGCCGGTCCGCCCACGCCAGGAACGTGGCGAGGAGGTCCGGCGCGCGGTCGGACGTCACCTCGACCGCTTCCATTCCGAGCGAGCGGAACATCGCACGGAGCGCCGCGAGGCGCGCCTCGTTCGCGTCGCGCACGGCGGCGGCTTCGCGCCGCGTCAGTCGGACGCGCGAGACGTCGCCCGTGTCGGCGTCGACGAACGGCACGACCAGCCGCGACACGTCGGGGAACGTCGCATCCCACAGTGGGTCCTGGATCAGCACCGGGACGACGTCCCAGCGCCGTGCCGTGACGCGCGTCCACATCGTCCGGTCGGGTGGGACAAGGAAGTCGGAGAGCAGGAAAACGAACGTCCCGGCCGGCAGATCGCGACGCTGCTGGACGAGGTGTTCGAGCGCGCGCGCGACGTTGTCGCGCGGCGCGCGGAACGGCCGAGCGTCGATGAGGTGGCCGAGGTCACCCTGCGTTCGCGGCGGCCGCCAGAGCGCGTCGTGGCCGTCGCCGAAGTCGAGGTAGCCGATGAAGCTTCGCGCGGCGACGGCGCTGTCGGAGATCAGCTTCGCCGCGACGTCGATCACGCGAGCCTTGTCGAGCCACGGCAACGGTGCGCGGGTCGCCGCGAGCGCTGCTCGCCGGTCCGCGACGACGACGACTCGGGGCGCCTCCTCGGCGTAGTGCTCGCGGACGACGAGCTCGTCGCTGCCCCGCGCGATCGACAGCCGTGCCGACGCTGCCCAGTCGATCGCTTTGATCGTGTCCCCGGGCCGGTAGGGACGTGACCCCGCGATGTCCGAGCCGGCGCCGCGCCGCTCGCTCCGCATCGCGGCGAACGAGAGGCCGATCAGGCGGCGGTGCTGGATCAGCGGGAAAGTGCCCTGGGTCACGCGGTCGCGGCGGCCGGAACCTCGCGCACGAGGTCGGGACCGGGAGGCGGAGCAACCGCAAGGCACCGCGCACGGAACCGCTCGCCTGCGACGTGCCAGCCGACGTCGCGCGCCTCCGCCAGGAACGTCGGTGTGAAGAAGATCCGGTGGAGCAAGACGGGGACGAAGAGCCGCTCCACGTCTTCCGGATTCACGTACGTACGACCGTCGAGGAGCGCCCACGCGCGCACCGCGCGGTCGAGCGCGAGCGAACCACGGACCGACGAGCCGGTTGCAACCTCGTCGAGGTCGCGCGTGGCGCGAACGAGGCGCACAATCCACGTCCGGATGAGCGGATCGACGTAGACCTCCTGCACCGCATGCTGCAGGTGCTGCACGTCCACGAGCGACACGGCCGACGCGAGCTCACCGAGCGGATGGCCGCCGACCTGCTCCTCGACGATGCGGCGTTCCTGCTCCTCGTCCGGATACCCGAGCGCGGTGCGCACGAAGAAGCGGTCGAGCTGCGCCTCGGGAAGCAGAAATGTCCCCTCCTGCTCGATCGGGTTCTCGGTTGCAATCAGCAGGAATGGCGTGGGGACGCGCCGCGTGACCCCGTCGACCGTCACCTGCTGCTCGGCCATCGCTTCGAGAAGCGCGGATTGGGTCTTCGGCATCGCGCGATTGATCTCGTCGACGAGCAGGACGTTCGCGAACACAGGCCCCGGTCGGAACTCGAAGTCGCGGTCCTTCGGATTGAAGACGGATAGCCCCGTCACGTCGGTCGGCTGCAGGTCCGGCGTGCACTGGACGCGTGTCGTCGTCGCGCCCTCGATCGACTGCGCGATCGCCCGCGCGAGCACGGTCTTCGCCGTCCCCGGCACGTCTTCGAGCAAGACGTGGCCCCCGCACATCAGGGCGGAAAGGACGAGCTTGATCTCGTTCGCCTTGCCGTGGACGACGTGCTCGATGTTGGCGAGCAGCCGGGCCGCGGTCTCGGACGCGCCGTTCACGCTTTGATCGTATTCGTCGCGCCCGCGAGGTAACAACGGCCGGCTTGCGACTTCGGCAGGACGACGCGCAAGAGCGTTCCCTTCTTCACCTTCGCCCTGACCGTCCCGGACGTTGACGCGACTCCGGCGCTCGGCTGTCGTTTCAGGGTGAACGTCTTGACGGCGATCCATCTGCCGCCCGTTTGCCGCTCGAGCATTGCGCGCGCGCCGCCGAAGAAGTCGTACGCGCGGATCCAGACGAACCATCGTCCAGGCCCGCGGTAGGTGAGCGTCATGAACGGATGAACCTGAACGCTGACCGGATCAGTCGTCCCGCCGCGCCAGTGCGCCCTGACCTGCGCGGTCGCGAGCAGGGCGATCTGCGTCGACCATAGCCCGCCCGCCTGCGTCTGGGCGCCGCCGTCGGCATGAAAAGGCGCGACGCTGCCGCACTCCTTGACCTCGACCGTGACGTCCTCGCCCGCGCGCCCACTCGCGACAGCGCCGCTCACAGGCACGGGGTCGGCGCCCTGCGCTTCCTTCACGCGGACCTGGATGGAGATTCCCGGCGCGTCGGCGGAGGCGGGCGCCGCGACCGCGAGTGCGAGCAGCGCCGCAAGCGCCATCCGCATCCTGAAGCCCGTCTTCCTCATCGGACCGTCACGGGGTCGCTGACGCTGGGGAGGTAGCAACGGCCGACCTGGTTCGCCGTCAGGACGAGCCGCACCGTCGTCGGCCGCGCGAGGCGCAGCTTCAGGTCGGCGCCCGACGACTCGGGCATCGCGCCGCGGTCGAGGGCGATCGTCCGCAGCGCGACCCAGCGGTTCCCTCGACGACGCTGGAGCATCGCGTGGCCGAACGGCGCGTTGCCGCGGACGACGATCAGGAGGTGGCCGCGCCGGTCGACGTCGAGCAGGATCGAAGGCCGCACCCGAACGACGGCGGCGGTGCTCGAGCTCCCGCGCCAGCGCGCGCGGAACTTCGTCGTCGTGTCGACGTTCGCAGTCGTCGTCCACGCGCCGAGCGACGTTGTCTTGATCGTTGCGACGTGCATCCAGACGCCGTAACCGCCGCAGGCCCACGAATCGACGCTGATGTCCTCGTCGCCACGATTCGTCGGGATACGGCCGAAGACCTGAACGCTCGCGTTCGTGGTCACAACGGCGGGCTGCACGTTGATCGCGATCGGCGCCTGTGCCGCGCCGGCGGCGGTCGCCGTGCTCGCAAGCGCGGCCGCAGTGGCGGCCAGTATCTTCGCTGTTACGGTCATACGCGGATCACGTTGCTCGCCGAGGGGG
Organism: Gaiellaceae bacterium; assembly: GCA_045806225.1. GTDB lineage: Bacteria > Actinomycetota > Thermoleophilia > Gaiellales > Gaiellaceae > 3-1-20CM-4-69-9. Next base: position 17,746 of record JBJMJS010000055.1, on the reverse strand, counting down.
AGAAGCATTTCCCGGCCTGAGCGGCGGGCAGGACGATTCGGACGTCCGAACCGTGCGGCACCCGCGCTGCAAAGTTCGCGAAGCCGCCGGGGCCGTAACCGCCGTTTCGGACCGTCACCCACCGCACGAGCAGCCACACGCCGTGCGAGCGGCGCTCCACGCGCAGCCGCTTCCCGCGGAAGACGTCCTCCCCCCAGACCTGGACGTGGAAGTACCCGGACACGAACTGGAGGTTCAGTCGCGGCCGCACGTGAACGGTGAACGGATCACTCGCGCCGTTGCGCCAGACGGCGCGGTATTGCGTGTTCACACCGGGCGGCGTATACGGGACCGCGGCGAACGCGCCGCCGCGTGTCGTCGTCGCGGTCGCGATCTGATGGAACGGCGCGTAGCTGCCGCAGGCGCGTTCCTCGACGGTCACCATCTGGCCCTCTGCGCCGTTGACAACGCTCCCGTAGAACGTGAAGTCGCCCTCGTACGCGTTTGTCACCGACGGCCGCGCGGCGATCGAGATCGACGTCGCGGCGATGCTGCGTGCGGGGACGACCCAGCGCCCGATCGTGAACGCCGTCGCCGCCAACACCGCGACACCGATTGCGGCCGCGAGGCCGAGCCGTTGGGGGCGCCGCCCCGGCCGGCGCGCTGCAGCGACCGCCGCGTGCCGCGCGCGCTCGGTCGCATCGCGGTCGGCGCGGGGAAACGCGGCGGGGACGTCGGAGAGCAGGCGCTCGAGGTCGTCACGCATGCGTCTGCTCCAGGTGGTCGCGAAGAGCGGCGCGCGCGCGGCTCAGGCGCGAGACGACGGTTCCGACGGGCAGGGCGAGCAGGTCGGCGATCTCCTCGACCGAGGTGTCGAGCCAGTAGTGGAGGACGACGACGGTCCGCTGCCGCTCGGGAAGCTCACGCACGGCGTCGACGACGAGCTCGAGGAGCCCGCCGTTCTCGACCGGCGGCTCGGGGCGCAGCTCGGCCATCCACCGGCGCGCGTCGTGTCGGCGCTCGCGCCGTAGCTCGTCGATCGCGAGGTTGACGGTGATCCGCTTCAGCCACGGACGGAACGGCCTGGCCGGATCGAACCGGTCGAGCGAGCGAAACGCGCGGTGGACGGACTCCTGCGCGACGTGGTCCGCGAGCATGCGGTCGCCCGTGACGCCGTACGCCCAGTGCCAGGCGAGCGGCCAGACGTGTTCGAACAACTCCTCGATCGCCGCCTGCTCGCCCCGCCGGGCCAGCGCGACGAGACGCGCCTCGTCCATGTGATGACGATACGTCCGCCGAGGGGCGAAAGCTTGCACGGCGGAAGGCCGAGGGTCAGAGCCTTTCTTTTTCGGGTCTGAACGTTGTTCCCGTAAGGCCCCGCCGCTCGTGAGAAGGCGCCGGCCGGGGCCGGCGATTACCAGACGAGGGGCAAGAGCCTGTAGCGCACGCGCTCGCAGTAGGTGCGGTAGCCGGGATCTGCGCGAAGACACGCCTCTTCGGTCCGGATCCGCACGAGCTGGCACGTGAGCACTGCGGCCAGTACGGAGACGTTCCAGTTCGACGGGTTCTCGAATGTGTAGGCGATGTCGGCAACGAAGTAGCTTGCGTAGACGGGGTGCCGGACGAGCCGGTAGGGACCGGATGTCCGGATTCCTCTGTTCGCTGCGACCAGGCCGAAGCAACGACCGAGAGCGCCGAGGCTGCAGATCGCCGTCGCAGCGCCGAGCAGCTGGAGCGTGAAGAAGAGCCAGCCCAGACCGAAGAGCGGCGCGTATGCCGGACGCGCGGCGAGGATGCCCCACGTCCCGATCGCGGTTGCCACCCACGCAAGAGGCTCGCGACTCGTCGTCAACGGGTCGCGGCGCACCATGAACAGCGTCGCCGCCACCAGCTCGAACAGGACGAGACCGAGGCCGACCGGATGATGCGTTGTGCGCCAGTTCATGATGTTCGTGCCGGCGAACCCGAGGTAGAGCGCGGCGAGGATCGCGTTCGACAGCAACGGCCGGCCGCGCCGCGTCACAGGGTCGGGCTTCGACACGGCGGTCGGCCGACGCGCGCCCGTGACCTTGTCGCCGACGCGGAGCTGCCGCTGCGCGGCCTCACCCGCACGGATCTCGAGGACGCCGGCTGCGTGACGTGCGCCGGCCGTTCGCCACGGCGGCACGTTGTCGGAGATCTTGACGATCCGGTCCTCGTCGTCGAGGAAGACGACGTCGATCGGGAAGCGCATGAAGCCGGTATGAACGGACGAGGCCGGCCGGAGGAGGACCCCCTGGTCGGACGGCAGCTCACTGCGGCCGAGGAGACCCTTCATTCGTGCGAGCGCCGTGTCCGCCAGGACACAGCGCTCGCACAACGTTTCGCCGTTCTCCCGCCGAAGCGCGACTTCCATCTAGAACCCGATGTGGATGTGGTTGTAGTGGTTCGCGAGCGGGAAGGACGGGCCGCCGAGACCGAGCAGGGAGATGACCTGCTTCGGCATGACCTCGGTCGGTAGCAGCAGCAGGTCGCGGACCGCCTGCTCCGTGAGGCCGCCCGGCTCCTGATGTCCCTGGATCGGTGTCCCGCCGAGCGCGGAGATGTCACTCGCGCGCCCATAGATGTGCGCGGAGATGACACCCGGCCGTGCATAGAGGCGGTGACCCGAGACGAGGCACGACACGGTGACCGAGCCGAACGACTCCTTCAGGTACGCGATGACGGCGAGGACGCGGACGTCCACCTTGCCTTTGATGATGTCGTCCCGGCCGCCCCCGTAGATCGACACCGCGGGATCCGACAGGAGCCGCTGCGCCATCCGCGTCTTCGCGGCTTCGAGACCGTGCACGAGCGCGTACATCCCGACGGCCCGGTCGTACCGTGCGAGCGCGAGGGCACGATCGGCGAACGACGCAGCGCCGTCATACGCGAGCGCGGTCGCCCACTCGCCGCCGGCCGACTTCTGCATCGAGGCGAGGCGGTCGGCGAGCCGGTTGAGCGTCACGCCGTTCGCCGGCGTGTGGCCGGTTGCACCCTTCGCGCGCAGCACGCCGAGCACGAGCGCCCAATCGACGCCTGAAGACTGCGCCGCGAGCGACAGCCGTCGCGCGAACTTCGGCGACAGCCGGAGCGCCGGCGGAGTCGGGTCGGGAAGCGCACGGTTCAGCCACACCGTCGAGTAGGCGGGCGGCCCCTCGAGCTCCGGCTTCGGCGCAGGATGCACCTTCGGAAGCAGAACGAACGGGCTCGCGGCGGCGGTGTTCTTGCCACGCGCGGGCTTGTGACCGCCGCTCCCCGCCGGCGCACCGGCGGACGATCCGTCGCCGGACGCAGATGCGTCGCTTGCGGTCGCCGATCCGCTCGAGCTCGTCGTCCGGTTCGGCGTCAGGTCGTCGACTCCGTTCGGATCCGCGGACGCGGGCGACGTGTCGGCGGGCGCTGCGTCTGCAGGCGCCGCAGCTGCGGCCGCTGCGTCGCTCGGCGCCGCAGCCGGATCCGCTGCCGGTGCCGGTGCCGCCGTTGCGTCCGTTGCCGGCGCTGCGGCGTCCGCCGGAGCGGCGGTGTCAGTGGTGGTCTCTGCGCTCGCGGCCGTTTCGCCCGAGGACATCTGCGCGAACCGATCGCCTGCGAACGCCGTGAATGCGGCGCCGGCGAAGAACAACGCGCCGTATACGAGCATCGTCGCTGCGCGACGCTTGCCGGGCTGCGCGAGCGGCTTCTCGTCCGCAGGCGCGTCGTGGCCGTACTCCCACGTGTCCGGCTTCTTGAAAACTCTCCGTCGTGGCATTGCCGTCGTAGCTCCTTGCTGGTCGAGCGCCGTGCCCGCCACACGCGCGCGGATCGTTGATGTCTGGAATCCGCAGCCGCTTACGGTGCGAGAGGTATCGCCGCGTTCCGCACGTGTCCACTCCCCCGTTTGCGTGATCGTCGCCGCGAATCGTCCGTTCGAGGGATCGGCGTCACGGCGGCGCCGCACGATGAACGGCTCAGATCGAGTCATCAGGCGTAGCGGCACGCCTCACGCAGAAGGGACTTCTTGCGACGTGCCACAGCGTTCCGCCGAATTCGAATCGATCTCGAACCCAAATCCAGGTTCTCCGGCGCGTCGGCAGATGCGCATCGACTCCTTGAAAGGGGGTGGCTCGAACATGACGTTCTCGAACTGGGTTGCGTACTTCCGTGCGCGGCTCAACGTCGAGGAAGGTCAGACGATGGCCGAGTACGGCGTCGTGCTCACCGTGATCGCGGTTGGCACGGTTCTGGCTTTCACCGCACTGAAGACGGGGATCGCAGGCGCGATCGACAACGTCGTCAGCAACCTGTAACCGAAGCAAGCGAATCAGTAAGGAGGTGACAGCGAATGGTGCGCACAAATCATCAAGACGAGGGATTGGCTAAGGCCGGCCCCCGAGCGATGAAGCCGGTAGATCAGTTCAATCGGGCGTGCGGCACGCCTCAACGTGAAGGGACGTTCAGCGTGTCGTGCAACGCAAGGCGATTGAGGATCCGTCGCGCGCAGCAGCAGCTCAGCGGCGCGCCGCGCCTTCGCAGGTCACCAGCGCAGCAGTGCGTGCGCTCGGATGCTGTGGAAGGAGGTGACTTCTACATGACGTTCTCGGATCTGCGTGCGTATCTGAACGCGCGCTTTGCGATCGAGGAGGGTCAGACGATGGCCGAGTACGGCGTCGTGCTGACGGTGATCGCCGTCGGCACCGTTTTGGCGTTCACGGCCCTCAAGACCGGCATCGCCGGTGCGATTACGAACGTGGTGAGCAACCTCTAGTACGGCCGAAGGAAGCGAGGTCGAAGGAGATGAACCGAACGCTGAACATGAAGAAGGCAATCGACGAGTTGAAGGACCGCCAGAAGCTCGAGCGGGGCCAGACGATGTCGGAATACGCCGTCGTCCTGACACTGATCAGCGGAACGTCGATGTTGCTCTTCAGCGGGCTCGCGACCAAGGTCGAAACGGTTGTGCTTGGAGTGGTGAGGCTGCTGCCGTAAGCAGCTTGGCCATGGCTGTGGGGCCTCCGACGAGCGGCGGAGGCCCCGCAGATCTTCCAGAACGGGAGTCGGAATGAAACAGCAGACATACACCAGGATCAACGACGAGCGCGGTCAGACGATGACCGAGTTCGCACTCATCCTGCCCATCTTCATCACGCTGCTCTTCGCGATCATCCAGTTCGGGATCGCATTCAACAACTACGTGACGCTGACGGACGCGGCGCGCGCAGGCGCCCGCAAGGCGGCCGTGTCACGAGGCGCCGGCAATCCCGCGGGAGCATGCAAGGCCGCGGTGCTCGCCGCGGCAAGCAACCTGAACCAGAGCACCCTCAATCCCAAGGTCCAGTGCCTGTCGTCGTGGGCTCCGGGCTCGGATGTCGAGGTCGATGCGGCGTACCCGTATTCGATCAACCTCTTCGGGTTCGTCGTCGCGAGCGGAGATCTCACGACGGTCATGAAGGAGCGAGTCGAATGAGCGGCTCGAAGAACGAGCGCGGCCAGGCACTCGTGCAGACGGTGCTGATGCTGACGATGCTCCTCGGGATGACCGCGCTCGTGCTGGACGTCGGAGCGTGGTTCCGGACGAAGCGGCAGCTGCAGGCAACGGCAGACGCAGCCGCGCTCGCCGGCGCGCAAGCGCTTCCCGACGATCCGGCCCGAAGCACGAATCTCGCCGTGGCGTACGCGAACAAGAACGGCGGTGGAGTCCTTGCGGGCTCAGTCTCGATCACCTCGACGAATCTCGGCAACGACACGATCTCAGTCGACGGCGAAAGGACGCAGCCCGGCTTCTTCAGCAGGGTCTTCGGCATCGACGTCGTCGACATCCGCGCGTCCGCGAAAGCGATCGTCGGTCCGCCGGCAGCCGCGCGCTACGTCGCGCCGATGGTCGTCAGCTGCAAGCACCAGCTGATCCAGAACTGCAACGGAAAGAACATCCCGCAGTTCAACATCCCGACGACGCTCGACTTCGATCCCATGGGCGCGCCGGGTGCATTCGGCATGCTGAATCTCGACGGCGGAAACGGCACCCCCGGAACCTCGGAGGAAGCCGCCTGGATTCTGCACGGCTTCGACAAGTTCCTCCCGCTCGGGATGTACAACTCGGACCCGGGCGCGAAGTTCTCGTCGCAGAACATTCAGGGCGCGCTCGACGACCGCATCGGAACCGAGCTCCTGTTCCCCGTCTTCAAGACGCTGGGCGGACAGGGGCAGAACGCGCAGTACGACATCATCGGCTGGATCGGGTTCCACCTGACCGGCTACGTGGCCCACGGCAACAACGCGACGCTGACGGGCTACTTCACGCAGTACATCGCCCAGGGAATCCTCGCGCAGTCTGGCGGCGGATTCGGGGGCGGAAGTGGTGCGCCGGCGACGTTCGGCGTCAAATCCATCCAACTCATCGGATAAGCCCAGAGAAGGAAGACATCGATGACTTACCGTGTCAAGAACATCGGAATTGCGGTCATCCTGGCCGCATTCGCGGGCTTGCTGACAATCTTCTACGTGGCGAACTACAAGCGCCACGTCCAGCACGGCGAGAAGAACGTCAGCGTGCTCGTGGCCGCTCGCGATATTCCTGCCGGAACGACCGGTTCGGAGGTCGTCGAGCAGCATTACCTGAAAGAGGCAACGGTCGCGCGGCGCTCCGTCGTCCCGGGCGCGATCTCGAAACCCGACCAGCTGAACAGCCTGGTCGTGACGCAGCAGGTGTTTCGCGGCGAGCAGGTGACGGCTCGCAGCTTCGGCACGCGGACCGAGCTCGGCGTCCGCGCGCAGATCCGCGGCAACGAGCGTGCATTCGAGTTGCCCGGCGGCGCGAACGACCTGCTCGCGGGGACGATCAAGGAAGGCGATCACATCGACGTCGTCGCCAACTGGCTCTCTCCCGAGGGCGGCGAGACACACGTGAGCAAGGTGATTCTCCGGAACCTGCTCGTTCTGAGGGCACCGGAGGAGCCGAGCTCGAGCGCGAAGCTCGCAGGGCCGAATCAGGACTTCTCGATCCAGCTCCGCGTCACCGACGCGCAGTCGCAGAAGCTGTATTGGGCCGAGCAGAACGGCAAGCTCTCACTCGAGCTTCGTCCTCCTGCCGACTCGACCGATTCACCTCGGAGCATCGACAACGCGCGCACGCTGGGGGTGACACGATGACCGCCACACAGACGCAAGAACGACCGCGCGTCCGGATCTTCGCGACCGGCTCGTGCGAGGGTTTTGACAAGCTCCGCGAGTCGCTCTCGCAGCATCCGGAGCTCGAGCTCGTCGGCGCAAGCGTGCAGCCCGCGGACGCGGCTGCAGCGCTCGCCGGCGGCCACCTGGACGCAGTCCTGCACGCGACGAGGAGCGCGAGTCTGCCGAAGGACGAGTTGGCAGCGATCCGCGAGCACACCCGTGCTCCTGTCCTGATCGTCGCGTCGAGCGGGTCCTCCCGGATGTTGGAGGAGGCGCTCGAGGCTGACATCGCGGACGTCCTCCTGCTGCCGCAGCTGGTCGAGAACGTCGTCTTCGCAATCCGGAAGGCGACTCATACGACCCGGACCGCGACGACGTCCACGGGCGGCCGCCACGGCCACATCCTGACCGTGTTCTCGCCGAAGGGCGGGACGGGCAAGACGGTCACGGCGACGAACCTCGCGACTGCCCTCGCGAAGTACGAGGGTCGCCGTACGCTCTTGCTCGACCTCGACCTCCAGTTCGGCGACGCCGCGATCATGCTGGGCGTCGAGCCCGACAAAACGATCTACGACCTGGTCGTCGCGCCGGGCGAGCTCGATTCCGAAAAGCTCGCGGGCTACACGACCAAGCACGTGTCCGGCCTCGACGTCCTGCCCGCTCCGCTTCGTCCCGAAGACGCGGAGCTGGTGACGGAGGCGAAGCTGGGCAGGCTGCTCGAGGTCGCGCGTGAATCGTACGACTGCATCGTCGTCGATACGTCGCCCTTCTTCCACGGGCCGATGCTCGCGACGCTCGACCGAACCGACGAGCTGCTTCTGCTTTGCTCGCTCGACGTTCCGACGCTGAAGAACCTCCGTCTGGCGTTGCAGACGCTCGAGCTCCTGTCGTTCCCGAAGCAGCGCATCCGGATCGTCCTCAACCGCGCCAACTCGAAGGTCGGCATGAAGCAGAACGAGGTCGAAGGGGCGCTCGGGATGAAGGTGCGCTTCGAGATTCCTTCCGACCGCGCCGTGCCGCTCTCGGTCAACCGTGGCAAGCCTGTCGTCCTCGACGAAGAGGGCGCGGACGTCTCGCGGGCGATCCGGGCGATGGCGAAGAATCTCTTCCCGGCGGACGAAGGTGCGAAGAAGCAGCGGCGCCTCCTGCCGGCGTTCGCGAGGTCGTAGAAATGGGCCTGCACGACCGACTCAAGACCACGAACGGCAACGGATCGGCGGCGACGTTCGCCGCCGATCCGGGCACCGCTTCGACCGAGACCGCGTCCGCACCGGCGGTCAAGGACCCGTACGCCGAGCTGAAGACTCGGATCCACCACGCCTGCATCGCGACGCTGGGGCCCGAGCTCTTCAAGAATCAGTCCACGGAGGACCTGACCGAACGCGTGACACGCGCGGTGACGGAGCAGCTCGTGCTCGACCGTACGCCGCTGACGCGTGAAGAGCGTCGGAAGCTCATCCGTCAGATCACCGACGACATCCTCGGCTACGGTCCGTTGGAGCCGTTCCTCCGCGACGACTCCGTCACGGAGGTCATGGTGAATGCGTTCGACCGGATCTATGTCGAGCGCCTCGGGAAGATCGAACGGACGAACGCGGCGTTCGCTGACAACGCGCACGTTCTCCGCATCATCGACAAGATCGTCTCGACGGTTGGGCGCCGCGTCGACGAAGCGTCGCCGATGGTCGACGCTCGGCTTCCGGACGGCTCCCGCGTCAACGCGATCATCCCACCGCTCGCGCTGAAGGGACCGACGCTGACGATCCGGAAGTTCTCGCGTGACCCGTACACGATGAACGACCTGATCACGTTCGGCTCGCTGACGCCGAAGGCGGCTCAATTCCTTGCGGCATGCGTCAAGGGCAAGCTGAACATCCTGATCAGCGGCGGTACCGGCACCGGTAAGACGACGACGCTCAATGCGGTGTCGGCGTTCATCCCCGGCGACGAGCGCATCGTCACGATCGAGGACGCTGCCGAGCTCCAGCTCCAGCAGGAGCACGTGATCACGCTCGAGTCGCGGCCGCCGAACATCGAAGGTCAGGGCGAGATCCGCATCCGCGAGCTCGTCCGGAACGCACTGCGCATGCGTCCCGACCGGATCATCGTCGGCGAGGTTCGCGGCGCGGAGACGCTCGACATGTTGCAGGCGATGAACACGGGTCACGAGGGCTCACTGACGACGATCCACGCGAACTCACCTCGGGATGCGCTCTCGCGGCTCGAGACGCTCGTGTTGACGGCAGGAGTCGAATTGCCACTGCGCGCGATTCGCGAACAGGTGTCGTCCGCGTTCGATCTGCTCATCCAGATCTCGCGGCTCGTCGACGGCTCGCGGAAGATCTCGCACATCACCGAGGTCCTCCGGATGGAATCGGAGACGATCACGATGCAGGACATCTTCGTCGCGAAGCCGCCGGACGAGGCGCAAGCGGCAGACGGCCGCACCCACCGGCTGCTGGCACCGCTTACGTGTACCGGCCTGAAGCCCCACTTCCAGGAGAAGCTGGCGGCCAACGGCGTCGTCCTCCAGCCGGCGTTCTTCACGACCGCGGACGACGATGCGCCGGCAGCCGCCGGCGGCTACAAGTCCTCGCAGTTCAAGGGGGCGTTCCAGTGATCTCCGCCCGGCGCAGCAAGCTCTGGGCGGGCCTCGCGGGGGTCACGCTCGCCGTCCTCGCATTCCCGGTGGCTGCAACTGCGAGCCTCCGCGTGAGCGGGCTGGACACCAGTCATTACCCGACGGTTCGCGCAACCGTGATGTCGACGGGCGGACCGACCCTGCGCCCGGCAGTGTCCGAGGACGGAACGGCGGTCGCGGCGCTGCAGACGCTCAATCTCGCCGCCTGCAAGTCAGTCGTGCTCGCGATCGACCGCTCGCGTTCGATGCGTGGGCCGTCGTTCTCCGACGCGGTCGCCGCCGCCAAGAGCTTCGTCGCGTCGAAGCCGGCATGCGACGAGGTCGCGGTCGATGCGTTCGGCTCCGGCGTCCTCGGTGAGTCGCGCTTTTCGAATGATCCCGGCGCAACGGAGTCGGCGCTCGGGACGCTGCGAATCGACCCGCATCAGGGAACTGCGCTGTACGACGCCGTCGGCGTGGCGGCCAGGCAGCTCGCGGCACACGACGGCGGTCGCGTCCTGATTCTGCTGACGGACGGTTCCGATACGTCGAGCAAGGCATCGCTGACGTGGGTGGCGCAGGCTGCACGGAGTCGGAACGTGCTCGTCTATCCGATCGCGATCGCCGGGCGCTCGTACGACCCGACGGCGCTGAAGCAGCTCGCAGACGAAACGGGCGGGGCGTTCTACCGAGCCAACACGAGCGGTTCACTGATCGACGTCTATTCGTCGATCGCCCGCGCGCTTCGGAACACGTGGCGGATCGAATACGTCACGGCTGCCCGCCCGGGCGACGAGATTCACGTCCAGGCGGCGGCGGCAGGTGCAGGCAGCGCTTCCGCTGCGACACAGATTCCCGCAAGCCTCGGCAGCGCAACTCCGCCTCCGGCGTCGAAGCTCGTGCCCGCAGATGCGTACGGTCCGGGCGGGCCGCTGGTCGTCGGCATTGCCGTGTGCGCGTTGTCGCTTCTCGCGATCGTCCTCGTGCTCGCCGCCCATCGCGGCTCGTGGGTGCGCGGCCGCATCGCGGCCCACATCGGTGAGACGCGTGGCAATTCGAAGCAGAAGCGGCGCGAGCGCCGTCTGGCGGCGTTGTCGACGATGTTCCACGCAACCGAGCGGGCATTCGGGCATCTGAAGCAGTGGCGCTCGACGCAGCGCATGCTCGAGCGCGCCGATCTGCCGCTGAAGACGGTCGAGTTCTTCTGGATCGCTGTCGGGACCGCGTTCGGCCTCGGGATCGTCGCTGCGCTCGCCGGTCAGGCGGCACTCATCGTGCTGGTCGTCATGGCACTCGGCGCGACCCTGCCCTTCCTGTTCGTGTGGCTCAAGATGCGTCGGCGGCTGAGTGCGTTCGAAAACCAGCTGCCTGACTTGCTCGTGACCGTCGCCGCGTCGCTGAAGGCCGGCCACTCGTTCAAGCAGGGCTTGCAGGCGGTCGTCGACGAGGGGCAGCCGCCGGCGAGCGACGAGTTCAAGCGTGTGCTGATGGAGACGTCGCTCGGACGGCCGATGGACGAGGCGCTGACGGCGATGGCGGAGCGCGTCGGATCACCGAACTTCGAGTTCGCGATCACCGCCGTCACGATCCAGCGTCAGATCGGCGGTTCGCTCGCCAGCCTGTTCGACATGGTCGCCGACACGGTGCGTCAGCGGCAGGCGTTCTCGCGGAAGATCAAGTCGCTGACGGCGATGGGTCGGATGTCCTCGTACACGCTGATGGGTCTTCCGTTCTTCATCGCACTGATGATCACGCTGATCAACCCGGAGTACATGAGCCCGCTGTACCACACCGCGACGGGCCACGTGATGATCATCGGGGGCCTCGTGATGATGGCAATCGGCTCGGCTCTCCTAAAGCGAATCGTCTCTTTCCGCGGGTGAGTCGTGATCCTCATTCCACTAGCCGAATCGCTGTCCGGACACCCGGCCGCGCTCGCCGCAGCCGGCCTGACCGTGCTGACGCTGGCGCTCGGAATTGCAAAAACCCACCGCTCCTCCGGAGGTTGACCACATGCTCCTGATCCTCGCCATCGCTTGTCTCGGCAGTGCCGCATTCCTGCTCGGGGACGTTGCGACGGCGCCCAGCCGCGAACGCCGAAGCCTCGTCACCCGCGCGACCCACTACGGGCAATCGCGGCTCGGCCATGGGCGCGAGTTGCCGCGGTTCCGCGAGCGCGCGCTCGCGCCCTTCGCGACCAAGGCCGCGAACCTGATCCTGCGCGTCAACCCGCGTACGTCGCTCGAAGGGATGCAGACGAAGCTGCAAGCCGCGGGGATGCGCGACACCTCCCCGACGGGCTTCCTTGCCGCGAAGGCAGGGCTCGGAATCGGCGGTGGCCTCATCGGTCTCATCCTCGGAGTCTCTGCGTCGGCGAGCACGGGCTTGCTCGCGATGTTGTTCCTCGGCCTGATCGGATTCGTCGGCCCGTCGCAAGTGGTCGCGATGCGCGCGCGACGTCGTCAGGAGGCGGTCGCGGCCGATCTTCCCGACGCGCTCGACCTGCTGGCGGTGAGCGTCGAGGCGGGGCTTGGATTCGACGGTGCGATCTCGAAGTTGATCGAGCACATGAACGGACCGCTGATCGATGAGTTCGAATTCGCGCTCGGGGAGATGCGGATCGGCGAAGCGCGCGCCGATGCGTTGAAGCGGATGGCACAACGGGTCGCGGCGCCGGAGATGGCGTCCTTCGTGCGTGCGATCGTCCAGGCGGATCAGCTCGGTATCTCGATGGGCCGCCTCCTGCGTGTGCAGGCGGCGGACACACGCTCCAAGCGTCAGGACGCCGCGGAAGAGCGTGCGATGAAAGCGCCGATCAAGATGCTCTTCCCGATGGTCATCTTCATCTTCCCCGCGATGTTCCTCGTCATCCTCGGCCCTGCGTTCCTGAACCTGGGCCAGATCTTCGACATGTAGCTGAGGGTCATGACGGACACAGAATCCACGAGCACCGAACGCGGCTTCGGAACCGGCCTCCGGGCAAAGCTGCAGTCCGGGCCGATCGAAGAGGCGCCACGCTCGCCGGGCGAGGCGATCGCCGCGGCGACGCCCGAACCGCCGGCGTTCGAAGTCGAGCAGCTCCGAGCGGAGCTGTCGGCGTCGCTTGCGCGTGAACAAGAGCTTCGGACCACGCTGCAGGTCGATCAGACACTCGACGACACGATGTCGCAGGAGGTTGAGTCGCGCCTGGCGGAGCTCGATCACCGGGCGACGCAGCTGTCGACGACGGAGTCGGCGCTCGAGGAGCGCGAGCAGCAGATCGCCCAGCGCTTCGACGAGCTCGCAGAGACAGAAGGGCGCCTCCGCGAGCTACAGGACGAGCTGACCCGGACCGAAGCGCGCGTCGCAGAGCGCGAGCAGCTCGTCGAGATGAAGGTACGGGAACTGAAGTCGGCCGATGGGGAGCGCGCGACGTCGGCGGCTGAGCTCGCGAAGCAGATCTCCGCGATCGCCGAGCGTGAACAGGCGCTCGCGCAGGTGGAAGCGAAGGTCGAGAGCACGCTCGCGGAGCTCGAGCGCCGGGAGCAGAAGCTCGACGAGCGGTTCGCGAAGCGCGACGAGAAGCTCGCCGCGCGCGAGCGGGCGCTGAGCGAACGGGAGCAGACGATCTCCGACGGCGAGCGGAAGCTTGCCGAGACACGTGCGACGATCGAAGCGCAGCAGCAGCTGCTCGATCGCCGTGCGGACGAGATCAGCACGATGCGCCCGCCGGGCGAGGAGCTCGTCCAGGCGCGCGCATCGCAGCTCGACGCACGCGAGCAGGATCTGAACGAGCTCGAGCGCGAGCTCCGCGAGCGCGCCGCGCGACTCGACGCCAGGACGCTCGCGGTCGAGGACGTCACGCGGCTCGAGCACGCCGTCAACGCGACAACCGACGAGCTTCGGCGCCACGAGCAAGAGCTCGCGACCCGCGAGCGCGAGCTCGAGCAGGCGCGGATGAAGATCGCCTCGCAGCAGCAAGCGCTCGCCAAACGCGAGCAGGATCTCGCGACGATGCGCCCCGCGGGCGAGGAGCTCGTTCAGACGCGGACGAAGCAGTTGGACTCGCGCGAGCTGGACCTGAAGAAGCTCGAGGCGGCGCTCGAAGCGCGTGCCGACCAATTGCAACGCGAGGCCGACGGGCGCGACCGCGCCGCCGAGGAGTTCGCGGCGCGCATCCGCGAAATGGACACGAAGGAAGCCGAGCTCCTCACCCGCGAGGCCGAGCTCCACCGCCAGGAGGCGGCGTTCAGGCGGGCGAGCGAGTTCGCAAAGCCGTCTTCGCACGACGACCTCGCCGAGAAGCGGCTCCGCGCACGGGAGGAAGAGCTCGCGGCGCGCGAGGCGCAGCTGCAGAAGGCCGAGTCCCTGGCGACGTCAGCCATGTCCCGGCACGAGAGTCAACAGCACCGCTTTTCGCAGCGCGAGCAGACGCTCGAGGCGCGTCAGAAGGAGATCGAAGAGCGCGAGCGGGCGCTCGACCTTCGCGAGGCGCAGCTCGAGGCGGACATCGAGATCCGTGAGATGAAGCTCGAGGAGCGCGAGGAGGTCACGGCGAAGCTCCACCAGGAGATCCAGTCCCGCGATGCACAGCTCTCCGCGCAGGTCGAGCAGCTGCAGGACGAGTTCGAGCGGCGCGAGTCCGAGTGGTGGGAGAAGCAGCTCGGCAAGGCGCCGGCGGCCTAGCTCCTCAGCTCTGCCTCCTCTTCAACCCGCGCGCGCGAGGGCTCGAGTGCCGCCTCACCGAACGTCAGCGTCCGCGCGTCGGCATCCACCGTCGCGGTGACGCCGAGCGGGATCGTGCAGATCTGCTCGCCGTGACCGAGCGGCAGGTTGAACACGATCGGCACGCCGAGCGGCTCGAGCTGTTCGTGGAACACGTCCTCGAGCGACTTGCTCCGCAGCCATGGATTCTGGTCCTTCGTGGGATCTGACTCTGCAAACTCCCCGATCGCGATCCCGCGTACCCGCTCGAGTTTCCCGGCGTTGCGCAACTGGGTCAGCATCCCGTCGACGTGCCACGGCGGGCAGTGCACGTCCTCGAAGAAGAGGATCACGTCGTCGAGCTCGAGCTCCCACGGCGTCGCGAGCGTTTCGCGCAGAAGCCACAGGCAGCCGCCGACGAGCTTGGCGGTCGCGCGGCCGGTGCCGATCGCGCCGACGTACGGGTCCTCCGGCCGTGCCGGCACTGCGCCGAGCGGCTCGCTCGACGACAGCGTGTGGAGCGCACGCTCCTTCGTCCATTCCTTCTTCGGATTCCCCATGCCGGTAAGGCCCGGCCCGTAGAACGTGACCAGCTCCGTGCGCTGGCGGATCGCGACGTGGAGCGCGGTGATGTCGGAGTAGCCGATGAACGGCTTCGGGTTCTGCGCGATCAGGTCGTAATCCAGGAGCGGGACGACCTGAGACGCGCCGTAGCCGCCGCGGAGAACCTGGACGACGTCGACCTCGGGATCCGCGAACAGCGCGTCGATGTCGCGAGCGCGCGCCGCCGGGTCGCCGGCGACATAGTCGTCCTGCGCGTAGACGGCGCCGAGCTTGACGTTGTAGCCGCGCGACTCCCACCAGCGCACGCCGCGGTCGATCTCCGACCGTTCTTCGAACGGTGAAGACGGGGCTGGCACGCCGATCGTCCCGCCGGGTGCGAGTGCGTTCGCCTTCACGGCGCGATCCTACGCAAGGCAAGGGTCAGGCCCCTCTGGGCCTGACCCCGCTTTCTGGCGACGCGCGTCAGTCGAGTTTCGCCATCACGTGCTTGATCTGTGTGTAGTCCTCGAGCGAGTACGCCGACAGGTCTTTGCCGTAGCCGGACTGCTTGAAGCCGCCGTGGGGCATCTCGCTCACCAGCGGGATGTGGTCGTTGATCCACACCGTCCCGAACTGCAGCTTGCGCGCCGCGTTCAGCGCGCGGCCGATGTCGCGTGTCCACACGGACGCCGCGAGGCCGTAGTTGACGTCGTTCGCCCAGGCGAGGGCCTGGTCGTCGTCGGCGAAGCGCTGGACCGTCACGACCGGGCCGAACACCTCACGCTGCACGATCTCATCCTGCTGGTCGACGCCGGCCACGACGGTCGGCTTGACGAAGAAGCCCCGCGAGCCGTTGCTGTCGCCGCCGGTCAGGACGGAGCCGCCCTTTGCGCGCTCGAGGAAGCCGAGCACACGCTCCTGCTGCGCCTTCGAGATCACCGGGCCCATCTCGATCTCGTCGCCCTCAGCCGGGTCGCCGACGTGCAGCGACTCGACTGCCGGAACGAGCTGCTCGAGCAGTTTGTCGTAGATCTTCGGGCCGGCGACCACGCGTGACGCCGCGGTGCAGTCCTGGCCGGAGTTCCAGTAGCCCGCAATCTTGATCCCCTCCGCGACGGCGGCCGGGTCGGCGTCGTCGAACACGATCACCGGCGCCTTGCCGCCGAGCTCGAGATGCACACGCTTCAGGTTGTCCGCGGCGGTGCGCGCGATGATCTTTCCCGTCTCGACGTCGCCCGTCAGCGAGACCATGCGAACGTCGGGATGCTTGACGATCGCCTCGCCGGCCGGGACGCCGTCGCCCGTGATCACGTTGAACACGCCGGCCGGCAGGATCTCCGCGGCGAGCTCGGCGAAGCGGAGGACCGTCAGCGGGGTCTGCTCCGACGGCTTCAGCACCTGGACGTTGCCGGCGGCGAGCGCGGGCGCGAGCTTCCACACCGCCATCATCAGCGGGTAGTTCCACGGGGCGATGCCGCCGACGATGCCGATCGGCTCGCGACGGAGCCATGACGAGTAGCCGCGCATGTATTCGCCTGCCGACCTTCCTTCGAGCACGCGCGCGGCGCCCGCGAAGAAGCGGATGTTGTCGACGCAAACCGGGATCTCGTCCTTCGCGTACGAGAGCGGCTTGCCGACGTTGCGCGATTCGATCTCCGCGAGCTCGTCCGCATGCTGTTCGATCGCGTCGGCAAGCTTGAGCAGCATTTCGCCGCGCTCGCCCGGTGTCGTCTCGAGCCACTCCGGGAGCGCCCTCTTCGCCGCCTGCACCGCGCGGTCGACGTCCTCGGCCGTCGCGGCGGGGACCTCGGCGATCGTCTCGCCGGTCGCCGGGTTGAGGACCGGCATCGTCTCGCCGGCGGCGGCCTCGACCCATTCGCCGCCGACGAAATTCCTGTGTTTCTCGACCGTGACGCCCATGCGTGCCTCCTGAAGTCCGAGTGGTTCGAGCCTATACCGTCGTCAGCTCCGCGCTTTGCGCTGCGGCGCCCGCATCGGCGCCCCGTCGCAGGACGCCGGTATCCCGCGTCAGCCGCTGCGCGACGGTGACCGGGATGATCGTCAGGAGGATCACGGTGAATGCGACGACGTTGATCACCGGGAACTGTTGCCCCTGCCTGAGGTTGTCGAGGATGAAGATCGGGAGCGTCGTCTGGGCACCCGCGGTGAACGTCGTCACGATCACCTCGTCGAACGACAGCGCGAACGCCAGCAGGCCGCCGGCGACGAGCGCGGTCGAGAGGACCGGCCACACGACGAAGCGGAACGTCTGCCAGCCGTCCGCGCCAAGATCCATCGACGCCTCGAGGAGCGACGTCGACGTTCGGCGCAGTCGTGCGAGCACGTTGTTGTAGACGACGACGACGCAGAACGTTGCATGGCCGATCACGATCGTCCAGATCGAGAAGCTGATGCCGGCGAAGACGTAGAACGAGTTCAGCGCCATTCCCGTGATGATTCCCGGCAAGGCGATCGGGAGGAGCAGGAGGAACGAGACCGACTCGCGGCCGAAGAAGCGGAAGCGATGGATTGCGAATGCGGCCATCGAGCCGAACGCGAGCGCGATCCCCGTTGCGATCAGGCCGACCTTGATCGAGAGCCAGAACGACGACCGCACGTCCGGGTCGTTCCATGCGACCGAGAACCAGTGGGTTGTCCAGCCGGGAATGGGCCAGCTCTGGATGTTCGACTCGTTGAACGCATAGATCGCGATCAGGACGAGCGGGATCCACAGGAACAGGACGACGAGGACCG
>JBJMJS010000054.1:0-28890 GCA_045806225.1 Gaiellaceae bacterium | reverse complement strand
CGCAGGCGGCTGCTGCGAGCCGCCGCACGAGCCGCGCCGGCTGGACGGCGCCGTCGCCAAGGTGGTGGATTGCACCGCGGAACGTCGAGAGCCGCGGCGGGAGCTCGTCGCGCCATTCGACGCCGAAGCCGTCCTCGCTGAGCGCGTCGAACTCGGCACGGATCTCGTCACGCTCCTCGTCGTCCGCCGCGAGTCGCAGGCTGCCGGGCCGCGTCAACGCGTCGCCGGCGAGCGGCTCGAGGTCGTCGAGCGCGCGTTCCGTTCTTTGCCAGAACGCCTTGGCGACGTCCGCGCCGTACGTCTCGCGCGCAACGTCATAGCGAGCGGCACCGCCGCGGAGCGCGAAGCCGCCGTTGCGGCCGCTCGCACCTTCGGCGATCCCGCGGCGGTCGACGATGCGGACGCGCAAGCCCGCTTCGGCGAGCGCGAGCGCGCAGGAGCAACCCGTGACGCCCGCGCCGATGATCTCGACGTCTACGGCGTCGAGCGCGCGCTGGGCGAACGGCGGCGCGTCTTCTGAGAGCCAGTACGGGGTGGTCACGGGCCGATGCTAGCCCGTGCAGCCAGCGGTCACGCCGGGGTCGGAAGTCCTTCGATCGCCTCCAGCGCTCGCTGGATCTCACCCTCGTCGAGCGCGACGTCCTCGAGTTGCCCGGAGAAGTAACGGTCGTACGCGCCCATGTCGAAGTGGCCGTGACCGGACAGGTTGAACAGGATCGTCCGTTCCTCACCGGACTCGTCTGCGGCATGCGCGGCCTGAAGCGTCCCGTGGATCGCGTGCGCCGCCTCGGGCGCCGGCAGGATCCCTTCGCTTCCGGCGAACGTCAGCGCCGAGGCAAAGACGTCGTTCTGGAGGTACGCCTCCGCACGAACGAGCCCGTCGCGGACGAGTTGCGAGATCAGCGGCGCGACCCCGTGGTAGCGCAGGCCGCCGGCGTGGATCGGCGCAGGAACGAAGTCGTGACCGAGGGTGTGCATCGCGACGAGCGGCGTGAGCTTGCTCGTGTCGCCGAAGTCGTACGCAAAGACTCCACGTGTGAGCGTCGGGCAGGCGGCCGGCTCGCACGCGAGGACATCGATCTCACGTCCCGCGATCTTCTCGCGCAAGAACGGGAAGGCGAGCCCTGCGAAGTTCGAGCCGCCGCCGACGCAGCCGATCACCACGTCCGGGAACGCTCCTGCGAGCTCCATCTGCGCAAGCGCTTCCTGGCCGATCACCGTCTGGTGCAGCAGGACGTGGTTCAACACGCTTCCGAGCGCGTAGGCGGTGTCGTCGCGGCCGGCAGCGTCCTCGACCGCCTCGGAGATCGCGATCCCGAGGCTGCCGGGCGAGTCGGGATGGTCGGCGAGAATCGCGCGTCCCGATTGAGTGTCTTGCGACGGGCTCGGCACGATCTCTGCCCCCCACGCCTGGATCATCGAGCGGCGGTTCGGCTTCTGGTCGTACGAGATCCTGACCATGTAGACCTTGCACTCGAGCCCGATCAGCCGGCAGGCGAATGCGAGCGCGCTCCCCCACTGTCCTGCGCCCGTCTCGGTCGACAGCCGTGTCCGCCCTTCGCGCTTGTTGTAGTACGCCTGCGCGACGGCGGTGTTCGGCTTGTGGCTTCCCGCCGGGCTGACGCCCTCGTACTTGTAGAAGATGCGCGAGCGCGTCCCGATCGCAGACTCGAGGCGATGTGCGCGATACAACGGCGTCGGCCGCCAAAGCCGGTAGAGATCGAGTACCTCCTGCGGGATCGCGATCTCCGCGTCCTCGCTCACCTCCTGGCCGATCAGCTCCATCGGGAAGAGCGGTGCGAGATCGTCGGGGCCGACCGGCTGACCCGTCCCCGGATGCAGCACCGGCTGCGGGGCGGTCGGCATGTCGGAGCGAATGTTGTACCAGCGCTGCGGAAGCTGCGACTCGTCGAGCAGGAACTTCGTCTGCCCCGAGGTGCGGGCGCCGGTCTGCACGTACGCGAGCATAGACCTCTGCGGCCGAAGATGCAGCCGCGCTACTGCGCGGCGCGGAAGATGCCGTCGCCTTGCGCGACGAGGCCGAGAAGCTCGAGCTCCGCGAGCGTGGTCGCCACCCGCCCTGCATCGAGCCGGGTGACGCGGACGAGCTCGTCGACCGACGCAGGCAAAAGGGCGATCCACGGGTGGTCGACCGGTGCATCGCGGTGCGGCTCGATGCCGATCGTCTCGAGGACGTCCGCGGCCCGCGTCAGCGGCGTCGCGCCGACCCGAAGCAGCGCGTTCGTTCCCCTCGAGAGCGCGCTCGTGATCTCGCCGGGGACGGCGAACACCTCCCGGCCCTCCTCGAGCGCGAAATCGGCGGTGATCAGCGCGCCGCTGCGATCGCGCGCCTCGACGACGACGGTCGCCACGGCGAGGCCGGCGATGATTCGGTTGCGTGCCGGGAATCTCCACGGCGCCGGTTCGACGCCCGGCTCGTATTCCGACACGACGAGCGAGCGCTCTGCGATGCGTCGTGCGAGCGTGGCGTGCGCCGCCGGATAGTCGCGGTCGATGCCACAGCCGAGGACGGCGACCGTGTGGCCGCCGGCGTCGAGTGCCCCACGGTGCGCGTCGGCGTCGATCCCGCGCGCGAGCCCGCTCACAACGACGACGCCCGTGGCAGCGAGCTCCCGGCCCAGCATCCGTGCAACCTGGCTGCCGTAGGCCGAGCAGGCGCGTGCGCCGACGATCGCGACCGCAGGCTGCTCGAGCAGCTCGTGCGCGCCGTTTCCGCGTAAGTACAAGCGCTTCGGCGGATCGTGGATCGCGCGCAGGAGCAACGGCAGCTCGCCGCGGCAGAGAGCCTTCATCGGGCGAGCTCGTCGGGCGCTCGGTACGACAACGCCTCCGCGACATGCTCGACGTTCACCGCGTCGGCAGCGGCGAGCGCTGCGATCGTCCTCGCGACGCGGCCGACGCGCGCGCGTCCACGGCCGGAGAGGCCGAGCCGCTCGACCGCGCGGGTCAGAAAGTCGTCGGCATCGCTCGTCCGTCCCGGCGGCGCGCGCCGGAGACGGTCGAGGGCCGCGGAGACCCGCTCGCAGACGGCGTGCGACGACTCACCGGGCTCGGCCGCCAGCTCGGTGGCGCGCGGGCGCGGCATCGCGACGACGAGGTCGAAGCGGTCGAGCAGCGCGCGCGACAGCTTGTCCTTATAGCGGGCGAGCCGCTGCGCGGAGCACGAGCATTGCGCATTCGGGTCGCCGCGCGCACCACACGGGCACAGGTTCATCGTTCCTACGAGTTGGAAGCGCGCCGGGAAGCGGATCGTCCCCGCAGCGCGGGCGACCGTGATCACGCCGTCCTCCAGCGGCTGCCGGAGCGCTTCGAGTGCCGGGCGCTGGAACTCGGCGAGCTCGTCGAGAAGCAGCACGCCGTGATGCGCGAGGCTCGCTTCGCCCGGCCGGAGCCGCGGGCCGCCGCCGACGATCGCGGCGGTCGAGGCGCTGTGGTGCGGTGCGCGGAACGGCGCCTCGACGACGAGCGGGTGCGCCGGGTCGACGAGGCCTGCGACCGAATGGATCCGCGTCACCTCGAGCGCACGCTCGTCGTCGAGTCGCGGCAGGATCGACGGCAGCCGTCGTGCAAGCATCGTCTTGCCCGTGCCCGGCGGGCCGCCGAGCAGGAGGTTGTGGCCGCCGGCGGCGGCGATCTCGAGCGCTCGGCGCGCGCGCTCCTGACCGCGCACTTCGGCGAGGTCGAGCGGCGAGCGCGGCGCAGCAGTTCCGTTCGTGGGGACGTACGGCTCGAGCTCGAGGTCGCCGCGCAGGTATGCGGCGGCGTCGGCGAGATGACGCACGGGAACCGCGACGACACCGGCGAGCGCCGCCTCCCCACACGCGTCGGATGGGCAAAGGAGGTCGGTGAGGCCGCCCCTGCGCGCACCTTCGGCGACCGCGAGCACGCCGCCGACACGCCGGATGCGCCCGTCGAGCGCGAGCTCGCCGATCGACGCGTGCTCGGCGAGGCGCGCGTGCGGGATCTGTCGCGACGCCGCGAGCACGGCGAGCGCGATCGGCACGTCGAAGCCGGAGCCCTCCTTGCGCAGCTCGGCCGGCGCGAGGTTGACGACGATGCGTCCGTCGGGCCAGCGGAGCTCCGCCGAGCGGATTGCGCTCGCGACGCGTTCTTTCGCCTCCTGGCATGCGCGATCGGCGAGGCCGACGATCGCGAATGCGGGCGCGGCGAGCTCGCGCACGTGCGCCTCGACCTCGACCCGACGGGGCTCGAGGCCCACGAGTGCATGCGTGACTGCGCGCGCGAGCATGCACCGAACGTACGTCCAGAATGCGCGCGTGTCTGTGCCGAATCTGTTACGGAACGCGCGCGACGAGCACGTCTTCAAAGAACTCGCCGGCACGTCGCCCAGTGCGCCGGTTCACGTGACGGCGGGACCGGTCCTCGAGCTGCAATCCCGCACGAGTAAGGATGTCGGGATACAGGTCACGACCGTCGTTGACGACGATCACGACCGGAGCGCGGCGGCGCAGCGTCGACGCCGCATTCGCGAGCACCGCGGCGATGCCCTCCGAGTACGCGGCGAGGGCCGCGCGATTCGTGCCGAGCGCCGCGGCGCCGAGCTCGTGCTCGCGCCTGTCGTCGAGCTCGAGCAGCTCGTACGCGTAGCGGTGCTGTTCGTGGTAGTCGATCAGTCCCGGATACGGCGGGGACGTGACGACACCGTCGAATCGGCGTCCGAACGTCTCGTGTCGCGCGTCGCCGTGAACGACAGTTGCGCTTCTGCCGCGTGCCCGCAGCCGGGCGAACGTCTTGATCCGCTCGAGCGTGTCGAGCGTGTACCGCCGCAGGAATTGCTCGGACGTCTCGACGGGGCGACACACGCGCTTGTGCTTGTGGCACCAGTAAGGCTCGAGCTGCGGCTCACGCGGGAAGTCGAGATCGAAATGCGTCGTCCGACGCGCAGACCGTGCGGCGCGGGCGAGCACGACGCGCAGAACGTCCGCGTGCTCGTACGAGCCGATCGACGAGCGAAACGCGAGCAGTTCCTGCGCCGCCGCGGGCGCGAACCACCGACGTACGTACGCGTTCGGCCGCGCGCCGGCCGCGTCGGAAGACGAGCCGACGGACGCGTGCGCGCGGCGAAGCTCCTGCTCGAGCGTGAACTGGTTGTACGGCCGCGTCTTGACGCCGATCAGGAGGCAGTTGAACGCGGCGATGTCGACCCCGGTCGCGTCGAGGCCGCTCTCGAGCGCCTGCACGAGTGTCGTCCCCGAGCCCGCGAACGGATCGAGCACGTGCTGGCCGCGGCGGAAGTGGCGTGCGAGCAGGACCTCGACGAGCTGCGGGATGAACTTCCCGAGATAGGGATGGAGGCGGTGTACGTGCTTCGTGCGCTCACGTTCGGGCAGGTCGCCTTCCGACCACGACAGGTCGAGATCGATGTCCGAGTAGAGCGCCGCCTGCGTTCGCGTCACGACTCCCGGTCTTCGACGCATCCCCGGAAGGCCCTACGCGTCAGAATGCCCGGGCGATCCGCTGGAGCTTTCCGTCGCGTTCGAGGACGACGTCGAACGTGACGCGGCAGACGCCATGCTCCTTGTGCGCCTGAAGCCAGGTCTCGGCCGCGCGGCGGACGCGGCGAATCTTCTCCGGCGTCACCATCTCGAGCGGGTCCCCGAACCTCGCGCCGGACTTCGACTTGACCTCGCAGAAGACGAGCGAGCGGCCGCGGCGCGCGACGACATCGAGCTCGTAGCCGCCGGTCCAGACATTCGTGCCGAGAATGCGGTAGCCGCGCAGCCGGTACCAACGCGCCGCTCGTCGTTCTGCGGCGTTGCGCGGTGCGGGCACTCCACCGACGCTAGCGCTGCGAGCGTGTCAGGCGGGTGCCGGAACTGCGTCGAGCCGCGCCGCGCGCACCGCTGCCGCTTCTTCTTCGCTCAGGTAGCAGAGCGCCTGGAACGACCGGCGGTGGATCCGCGACGGGCCTCGTTCGCGAACGACGCGCGAGTGGCCGGGCGTGATGTAGCCGACGTGCGAGGAAAAGCCGTAATGCGGGAAGAGCGCATCCATCCGGCGCATCACCCGGTCGCGTGTGACCTTCGCGACGATCGATGCGGCGGCGATCGCCGCGCTCTTCTCGTCCCCGTCGACGACCGCGCGATGCGGCGGCGCCGTGGGCCCGAGCTTGAACCCGTCGACGAGGCACGCCTCGGCCGGCGGGAAGAGCGACCACAGGATCGAGCGCATCGCCGCGAGGTTCGAGCGATGCAAGCCGTTGCGGTCGATCGCCCCGTGCGGGATGACCCGCACCTCGATGCGCTCCGCGCAGCCGAGCACGCCGTGGAAGAGCTCCTCGCGCTCCGCCGGCGTGCATTGCTTCGAATCGTTGAGGAGGCCGAGCGGCCGGACCTTCGAGTCCCGCAGGCATCCGTAGTCGAGCAGAACACCCGCGACGACGAGCGGCCCAGCGAGCGAGCCGCGGCCTGCCTCGTCCGCGCCTGCCACCCAGCGAGCGCCGAGCTTGCGGTCGAAGCGCAGGAGCTTCTGGCCG
The DNA here is from genome assembly GCA_045806225.1 of Gaiellaceae bacterium. Classification (GTDB taxonomy): domain Bacteria; phylum Actinomycetota; class Thermoleophilia; order Gaiellales; family Gaiellaceae; genus 3-1-20CM-4-69-9. Next base: position 22,373 of record JBJMJS010000054.1, on the reverse strand, counting down.
GTTCGGCGACGCACTCGGCGAGGATAGCGCGCGGCCCGGGTGCGGCCCCCAGGCCGCGCGCTATCCGACAGGCGCTCGTTGCACGAACTACGCCGTTGCGGCGACGCCGCCGGCGGGCTCGTAGGTCGGGCCGTAACCCAGCGCCTTGCCGATCGGTGCGCCCATCGCGAGCGCGAACCGCTGAAGGGGGTGTGGCACGAGCGGCAGGCGGACGTCGTCGAAGTGCGCCTGTGCGATGACCGCGAGCCGGAACGGATTCGGCATGCCCTTCCGGTTCGTCTTGCCGTCGGATGCGAGCGTGTACATCGTCTCGATCAGCCGCTCCCACTCCAGCGACGGGTTGACGCTGACGCGGAACGCGAGCTCGTCCTCGCCGGCGTTCCAGAACTTGTGCGCGACGCCCGGCTCGATCACGATCACGTGGCCGGCGCCGGCCCGGATCTCCTCGCGCCCGAGCTTGACGCCGATCGTGCCGTACAGAACCTCGAACACCTCGGTCTGGTACGGGTGCACGTGCGGTGCGGCGACGGCGCCGTCCGCGGTCACGTAGCAATCGGCGATCGTGTACATGCCGTTCGTCTCGGCGGCCGTCTCGTGGAAGACGAGGCGCTCGCCTGTGACGGGGTTGTGCAGGGTGTCTCCCGAACGAAGCATCTCCGTGTTCTCCTTGTCTCGAAGTCGACGTTGCGACCCCAGCATCGGAGAACGCGCGCGGCACGGAAATGCGGCGGGCGCGAGTCTTCGCGGCGGCGTCCCCGCCGTACGAGGTTCGGGTAGCCGCCCTACTCGGAGGGCGTCTCGGCGACCGACTCTTGCTGCGCGTCGGCCTCGGGCGCGACGGCGGCTTCGGTCGCGGGACGCGCCTTCGCCGGCCGCTGAGCGTCCTGTCGCAGCTCGCGGACGCGCGCCTTGCGCCCGACCTTGCCGCGGAGGTAGTACAGCTTCGCGCGGTTGACGTCGCCGATCGCCGTGACGTCGATCTTGTCGATCTTCGGCGAATGGAGCGGGAACGTTCGCTCGACGCCGATGCCGAACGACTGCTTCCGCACGGTGAACGTCTCGCGTGCCCCCGCGCCCTGGCGCTTGAGCACGATTCCCTCGAACACCTGGATCCGCTGCCGCTGCCCCTCGATCACCTTGAAGTGCACCCGGACGGTGTCGCCCGCCTTGAATTGCGGGATCCCATCGCGCAGCTGGGCGCGCTCGAGGCTGTCGATGATGTTGCTCATAGGAAGGAAGGCCGGCGGCCGAGAGCAGATGCTAGCGAATGTGGATTCGCTTCGAGCCGCGCTTGATCTCGAAGACGGCGCCGACGAGGTTCTTCGTCGGGACGAGGCCCCAGACGCGCGAGTCGCACGACGAGCTGCGGTTGTCGCCGAGGAGCAGGTATTCCCCCGGCGGGATCCTGCCACCGGGATACGACTCCGAGTCGCGGTGCGCCCGCGGGATGTACGGCTCGCGGAGCGGTCGACCGTCGATCAGGATCGTGCCGGCACGCTCCGACCAGCGCTCGTGGGGCAGCCCGATCACGCGCTTGATGAAGAGGCCGCTCGACCCGCAGACCTCCGCCGCACGCCGCGGCGTCTGGAAGACGACGATGTCGCCGCGCGCGGGATGATCGGCCCCGTACGGCCGGACCGCGACATGATCGACGCTCTTCCCCTGACATCCCGGCTGCGGGCGGGCGCAGTGAAGTGTCGGCTCCATCGACGACGACGGGACGCGGAAGACACGCGCGTCGCGGTCCGACGAGCATCCCGCAGCGAGGAGAACGGCGCCGGCGAGCAGCGCTGCGCGGATCAGTGGAACGAGATGCGGCTCGGCGGCCAGTATGTCGCGAACACCTCGCCGATGAGGTTCTTTCGTGGCACCAGGCCCCAGACGCGCGAGTCGCAGGACGACGCCCGGTTGTCACCCATCATCAGGTACATCTTCGGCGGGATCCGCGTCATCGTCCGGATCGGTGGGAGGTCCCTCAACGTCAGACTCTGGTTGTCGCGGCGATCCGCGTGGACGTAGGGCTCGTTCAGCTTGACGCCGTTGATGTACACGAAGCCGTTCCGTTCGGTCCACGCCTCGCCCGGCAGGCCGATCAGTCGCTTGACGAACGTCCCGCCGCCGCCGCCGCACTTCTCCTTTGCGAGCGCCGGCGTGTGGAAGACGACGATCTCGCCGCGCCGCGGATTGCGGAAGTGGTAGATGAACCGGTTCGCGAGCACGCGGTCGGACGTGCCCGATTCGCAGCCTTGCCCCGGTCGGGCACAGTGCAGCGTCGGCTCCATCGATGACGACGGGATCCGGTACGGGTTGACGATCCAGGCCTTGATCGCGAGCACGATCGCGACCGCGCCCGCGATCGTGACCACCCAGTCGATCGCGACGCGCCACCCGTGCGGAAGATTGGGAAAAAGCCGGTCGACGGGATTCTTCGACCGCCGCTGCTGGTTTGCCGATGCGTCGCCGTTGGCCGACGCGTCGTAGCGCGCACGCTCTTCAGGATTCGAGAGGACGTCGTACGCGTCGCGCAGGTCGCGCCAGAACCCGTCTTCCCAGCCGCGCTCGAGCGCGATCCGCCGGTACGCGGCCTCGATCTCCTGCGGCGTCGCGTTCGGCCGGACGCCGAGCGTTGCGTAGTGGTCGTTCACAGCAACGTCCGCTTGCGGCTCTGTTCGCGCCGCCACGCCTCGATCTTCCCGTGGTCGCCGGAGACGAGGACGTCGGGAACGCGCCACCCGTTGAACTCCGGCGGCCGTGTGTAGTGCGGGTACTCGAGCCCGCCTTCGAGCTCGGCGCTGAAGCTCTCCCACGCGCCGGATTCGTCGTTGATCGCACCCGGCAAGCGGCGCGCGATCGCGTCCACGAGCACCATCGCGGGCAGGTCGCCGTTCGACAGGACGTACGGCCCGATCGAGATCGCGTCGGACGCGAGATGCTGGACGACGCGCTCGTCGAAGCCCTCGAACCGCGCCGACAGGAGCGTGAGCCGCTCCTCGAGCGCGAGCTCCTCGACGACCTCCTGGGTCAGCTGCCGTCCCTGCGGCGTCAGCGCGACGACGCGATGCTCCGGCGGACCGCCGTACGCGGCATCCAGCGCCGCCGCGACGACGTCGACGCGCAGGACCATTCCCGCTCCGCCGCCGTACGGCTCGTCGTCGACCTGCGCCGCGCGAAGCGGGGTCGTGTCCCGGTACGAGAAGAGTCGGAGATCGAGCTCCGTGCCGAGGACGGCCGCAACGGGACGCTGCTCGGTGAGCCAGGCGAACGCATGCGGAACGAGGGTGAAGACGTCGAGCTGCACGGGGCGAGGCGACCCAGGTTACCGGGCGGGTCTTCAGCCCTCGCCCGCGAAGCCGCGCGCAATCCGGATGCGATGCGCCGCAAGATCGACGTCCAGGATGCAGTCCTCGACCATCGGCAGCTGGATCCCCGTGTCGAGCGCCAGGACGTCGTTCGCCTCGTACGGGTCGACCGACACGACACGGCCGAGCATCCGGCCGCCTTCCTCCTCGACCTCGGCGCCGACGAGCTCGAACACGTAGTACTCGCCTTCGGCGGCCGGCGGCAACGTCGCCCGGTCGACCGCGAGCTCGGCGCCGCGTTCGACGCGCCGGTCGAGGCGGATCACCGGCCGCCCGCGCGCTCGTCTCGACGCGACGACCTCCGCTGGCTCGCCCGCGGCGAACACCGTCGCGCCCACCTTGAAGCGCTCCGGGTCGTCGCTCGCACGCTCGACGAAGAACGACCCGTCGAGGCCGTGCGGCTTCCCGACCCGTCCGATCGGAACGAAGTCACGCACGTTCGCGTGAGCTACGTTCGAAGAGCTCCATCGCGTCCTTCTACGCCGGCGTCAATCGACGATCTCGAGCCGAACGCGGCGCCGCTCGCGCGCAGCGCTGGCACGGATGATCGTCCGCAGGGCACGCGCGATGCGTCCCTGCCGCCCGATCACCTTCCCGCGATCGGCCTCCGCGACGTGGAGCCGCAGGACGAGCTCGTCGTCCTCGTCGACCTCCTCGACACGCACCGCGTCGGGCTCGTCGACGAGCTGACGCGTGAGATCCTCGAGCAGGCCGACCGCGGTCACCCGATGTTCTTCGCCTTCAACAGCTTCTGGACGGCGCCGGACGGTTGCGCGCCCTTGCCGAGCCAGTCCCGCACCTTCCCCTCGTCGAGCTCGATCGTCGACGGGTTCGTCTGCGGGTTGTACCGGCCGATGATCTCGATGAACCTGCCGTCGCGCGGCGAGCGCGAATCGGCCACCACGACGCGGTAGATCGGATTCTTCTTCGAACCGACCCGCGTCAATCGCATCTTCACTGCCACTCGATTACCTCCGGGCTCTCGATCGCTTCTTCTTCTTGTTCGATTTTGTCGCCTTGCGGCGTGCCGGCGCGTCGGCGGCCGCCGGCGCGGCGCCGCCGGCAAGCGCGCCGAAGTCGGGCATCTTCCCGCGGCTCATGCCCTTCATCAGCTTCTCCATCTGCTTACGCGCCTCGAGCAACCGATTCACTTCTTCGACGCTCGTCCCGGAGCCGCGCGCGATGCGCTGCCGGCGCGATCCGTCGATCATCGCGGGGCGAGCGCGTTCGCCGCGCGTCATCGAGAGGATGACCGCCTCGACGCGCGCCAGCTGCCTGTCGTCGATCTGATCGAGCCCCTCGAGCTGGTTGCCGAGACCCGGGATCAGCTTGAGGACGCCCTGGAGCGGCCCCATCTTGCGGATCATCTTGTAGCTCTTCAGGAAGTCGTCGAAGGAGAACTGGCCCTGGAGCATCCGCGCCTCCATCTCCTTCTGCTCGTCCTCCTCGACCGCGGCCTCCGCACGCTCGATCAGCGTGAGCACATCGCCCCTCCCGAGGATCCGCGACGCCATCCGGTCCGGATGGAAATACTCGAGCTGGTCGAGCTTCTCGCCGACCGAGATGAGCTTGATCGGGCGTCCCGTGACGGCCTTCACCGACAGCGCAGCGCCGCCGCGCGCGTCGCCGTCGAGCTTCGTCATCAACACGCCGTCGAAGGCGACGCGTTCCTGGAATGCCTGTGCGACGTTCACGGCCTCTTGCCCGGTCATCGCGTCGACGACGAGCAGCACGTTCGTCGGCCGGGACTCGTCGCGCACGCGCTCGAGCTCGAGCATCAGAACCTCGTCGACGTGCAGACGCCCGGCGGTGTCGAGGATGATCGTGTCGGCACCGCCGTCGGCGAGCGAGCGGACGCCGTTCCTGACGACGGTCACCGGGTCGGATCCGTCCTCGCGGTAGACGGGCACCTCGATCTGGCGGCCGAGCTGCTCGAGCTGGTCGATCGCCGCCGGCCGTTGCAGGTCGGCCGCGACGAGGCCGGGGTTCCGCCCTTCCTTGCGGAGCAGCAGCGCGAGCTTCCCCGCGGCGGTCGTCTTTCCCGATCCCTGGAGCCCGGCGAGGAGGATCACCGTCGGCCCGCGCGCGGTGAACGCGAGGCCGGATGCACCCGCGCCCATCAGGTCGGTCAGCTCGTCGTGGACGATCTTCACGACCTGCTGGCCCGGCGTGAGGCTCTTCGTCACATCCTGGCCGAGCGCACGCTCGCGCACCTGCGCGACGAACGACTTGACCACCTCGAAGTTGACGTCGGCCTCGAGCAGGGCGAGCCGGATCTCCCGCATCGCGCGGGAGATCGCCTCCTCGTCGAGCGTGCCGCGGCCGCGTAGATCGCCGAGGGCGCTCTGAAGCCTGTCTGAGAGAGCGTCGAACACGGCCCCGAAGGCTACCCGCCGCTACCTGCCGCCCGGCTAGGCCGCCGGGAACGCCAGTCCTACACTCCGGACATGGCCGTTAGTCGCCGCACGGTCACCATCCTCTTCGCCGACGTCGCCGGGTCGACGCAGCTCGGCGAGCGACTCGACCCCGAGGCGCTCCGCGGCGTGATCACGGGCTGGTTCGACGACGCGCGCGCCGTGATCGAGCGTCACGGCGGAACGGTCGAGAAATTCATCGGCGATGCGGTGATGGGCGTGTTCGGCGTGCCGTCCGCGCACGAGGACGACGCGCTTCGCGCCGTGCGCGCGGCGCTCGAGCTCCGCGAGCATGCGAGCGGGCCCCGCGACGGCGGCGAGCAGTTGCGGATCCGCGTCGGGATCAACACCGGCGAGGTCGTCGCCGGCGACCCGAGCGCCGGGCACGCGTTCGTCTCCGGCGACGCCGTCAACACGGCGAAGCGCCTCGAGGAGGCCGCACGGTCGGCGGAGATCCTGATCGGCGGGCAGACCGAGCAGCTCGTCCGCGGGATCGCGCTGCTCGAGCCGGCCGACCCGATCGTGGCGAAGGGAAAGGCGGCGCCGGTCGCGGCCTGGCGCGTGCTTGCCGCGATTCCGGGCCTGCCGGCGATCGCCCGCCGGACCGACACGCCGCTCGTCGGCCGTGTCGACGACCTCGCGCGGGTGCGGCGTGCGTACGAACGGTCGGTCAGCGAGCGAACGTGCGTGCTGTTCACGCTCCTCGGCCCGGCCGGGATCGGCAAGTCCCGGCTCGTCTCGGAGCTGCTCGACGACGTGCGCGACGACGCGACGGTGCTGGTCGGCCGGTGCCTGGCCTACGGCGACGGCATCTCGTTCTGGCCGATCTACGAGATGCTTCGCGACCTGGGCGGCAGCTCGGGGGTCGAAGCGCTCATCCCGGACGAGGAGGAGCGCGACCTCGTCGTGCAGCGTCTCGCCGGCGCGACGGCGCGCGGCCGTGCACCCGGCACGCAAGAGACGTACTGGGCATTCCGGAAGGTCTGCGAGGCGCTCGCGCGGGACCGACCGCTGATCCTGTGCTTCGAGGACGTGCACTGGGCGGAGCCGACGATGCTCGACCTGGTCGAGTACCTCGCCGGCTGGATCCGCGATTCGCCGATCCTCGTCCTCTGCGTCGCGCGTCCCGAGTTCCTCGACACGCGCCCGTCGTGGCTCGGCGGCGGAGGGGCCGAGGCGTCGCTGACGTTGGCACCGCTCTCGCACGCGGACTCGCTGCAGCTGCTCGACGGTCTCGGTTCGGCGGGCGACGCGCAGCAGCGGATTGCCGAGGCGGCCGACGGCAACCCCCTCTACGCCGAGCAGATGGCGGCAATGGTCGCGGAAGGTGCCGACAAGGAGGCGCTGTTCACGTTCCCGCCGACGATCCAGGCGCTGCTCGCGGCGCGCCTCGACCGGCTCCCGCCGCAAGAGCGCACCGTGATCGAGCGTGCGGCCGTCGCGGGAAGAGAGTTCTGGCGCGACGCGATCCTCGCGCTCACGCCCGACGAAGAGCGCGGCGCCGCCGACAGCAGCCTGATGGCGCTCGTGCGCAAGGAACTCGTGCGTCCGCACCGGTCGAACGTGCGCACGGACGACGCGTTTCGGTTCTCGCACGCGCTGATCCGCGACGCTGCGTACGCGGGAATCCCAAAGGAGACGCGCGCGACGCTCCACGAGCGGTTCGCCGAGTGGGTCGCTGTGAACGCGGGCGATCGCGCCGTCGAGCTCGAGGAGATCATCGGTTACCACCTCGAGCAGGCGTACCTCTACCGCGAGCAGCTGTTCCGCACCGACGACGAGACGCGGCGGATCGCGAATCGCGCGGGTGAGTTGCTCGGGAGTGCAGGGCACCGCGCGTTCGCGCGCGGCGACGTGCCCGCGGCCGTGAACCTCCTTGCGCGCGCAACGGCGCTGCTCGACGAGGATCATCCGATCCGCGCGCAGGCATTGCCCGAGCTCGGCAGCGCGTTGATGCGCGCAGGCGACTTCGACCGGGCCGACGAGGTGCTGAGCGAATCGCTCGCACGCGCTGCGGCGGCCGGTGACAAGCGGCTCGAGCTGCGCACGTTGATCGAGCGGGAGTTCTTTCGCGCTTTCACGAATCCCGAGAGCTCGACGGAGGAGATCGTGCGCGTGGCCGAGCACGCAATTCCGTTGCTCGAAGAGCTGGGCGACGAGTTCGGGCTCGCGAAGGCGTGGTGGCTGCGGAGCGAGGCCGACGTCATCGCCGGCCGCTGGGGTGCTCGCGCGGACGCCCTGGAGCGCGCGCTCACACATGCTCGACGCGCCGGGTCCCGCGAGAGCCTGACGATCGTCGCGTTCCTCGCGCAGGCGCTCGAATACGGCCCGACGCCGGTGCCGGAAGCGATTCGGCGCTGCACCACGCTCCGCAGCGAGTCGCAAGGGGACCGAGCGGTCGACGCCGCGATCATGAGCACGCTCGCGAGCCTGACCGCAATGGAGGGAGGGTTCGACGAGGCACGCCGCCTTTATGCGGATTCGAACGCGCTCCACGAGGAGCTCGGCCTCAACTACCTCCGCGCCGGCCGCTGTCTCGTCGGCGCCACGATCGAGTCGCTCGCGGGAAACACGGACGCCGCGGTCGCGGAGTTGCAGCGCGGCTACGACGCGCTCGAGCAGATGGGCGAGCGGGGGACGCGCTCGACGGTCGCGGCCTTTCTCGCGCACGCGCTCGCCGAGCAGGCGCGATTCGCCGAGGCGGACGAGTACGCGTTGATCAGCGAGCAGACCGGCGCGCTCGCCGACATCGTGACGCAGGCCGTCTGGCGCTCGGCGCGCGCGCTCGTCGCGGCACATGCGGGCGACGACGAGCGGGCCGAGAAACTCGGCCGTGAGGCGGTCGAGCTCGCGGAGCGAACGGACTTCCTCGACCTGCACGCGCGGACGGCTCTGACGCTGGCGACGCTGCTGCGGAGCCGCGGCAGCGCCGGTGAGGCGGCGGCGCTCGTCGTAGACGCACGCCGCGCCTACGAGCGCAAGGGGAACCGCATCGCGGTGCAGCGCCTCGCCGCGCACGCTGAAGCGCGTTAGGCTCGGGCGACCCCGACCGAGGAGGACCGCGATGAGCGAGTCGAAGGAGTACGGCGGCGACGAGGGCGGCCCGCCCGATCTGCAGGCCGACCTCGACCCGAATCACGAGGGCTGGAAGCCGACGCGCCAGGCAGCGTGGGAGTTCGCGTGGGAGGAGAAGCACAAAGGAGCGTCCGGCGAGTCCGTCTACCGCGCCGAGATCTACGTCAAGGGCAGCAACCCGATCAGCGGCTACCGCGTGATCCTCACACCCTAGGAGGCGAAAAGTGGCTCAGGTCGCAAAGGTCATCACGATCATCGGCTCATCGGCCGAGAGCTTCGCGAAGGCCGCGGACGCGGCGGTGCAGGAAGCCGCGAAGACGGTGCGCGGCATCTCCGGCGCCGACGTCGTGTCGATGAGCGCGCTCGTCGAGAACGATCGCATCAGCGAATACCGGACGACGGTCAACATCGCGTTCGCGATCGAGAGAAGCGAGTCAGGCAGCTAGAAGCGCGCGGGCGAAATCGTCGGCGTCGAACGGCCGCAGGTCGTCGAGCTGCTCGCCGACGCCGATCAGCTTCACCGGCAGGCCGAGCTCGTAGGAGATCGCGATCGCGATCCCTCCTTTCGCGCTGCCGTCGAGCTTCGTCAGCGCAACGCCGGTGACGCCGACCGCTTCGCCGAACAACCGCGCCTGCTGCACGCCGTTCTGTCCGGTCGTCGCGTCGACGACGAGCAGCGTCTCGTGCGGCGCGCCGTCGAGCTTGTTCGCGATCACGCGCCGAACCTTCGCGAGCTCGTCCATCAGGTTCGCCTGCGTATGCAGCCGCCCCGCCGTGTCGACGATCACGATGTCGGCCGAGTCCCGCGTCGCCGTCTCGATCGCGTCGTACGCAACGCTCGCGGGATCCGTTCCGCGATCCGCGCCGACGAACCGCGCGTTCGCGCGCTTCGCCCAGATGTCGAGCTGCTCCTCGGCTGCGGCGCGAAACGTATCCGCGGCCGCGAGGACGACGACGTGTCCGTGCTGGCGGAGCCGTTCCGCGAGCTTGCCGATCGTCGTCGTCTTGCCCGTGCCGTTGACGCCGACGACGAGAACGACGGTGGGATCCGCGTGCACGTTCAACGTCGGCGGATCGCCGAGCATCGCGGCGACCTCCTCGGCGAGCGCGGCGTTCAGGTCGCCGATCTCGCCACGCGCCTCGAGGCGGCGGACGAGCTCTGCGGTGGCGCGCACGCCGACGTCGGCCCGGATCAGCGCCTCCTCGAGCCGCTCCCACGCAAGCTCGTCACCCGGATCGAACGCCGCGGACGCGAGCTCCTGCGTGAGCGCGCGCCGCGACTTCGACAGCGAGTCGCGCAGCCGCGAGAACATCCCGCCGCGCCGGTCCTCCGGCTCCGGCCGTGCGTCCTCTTCCCCCAGTAACTCCGACCAGCTCCGCGCCACGGGCGCGAACCCTAGCTACGCGACGATGACCGCCTGCTCGTGCCGCGGCAGCCGCCGCGAGACGATCTGCGAGACGCCGTCGCCGCCCATCGTCACGCCGTAGAGCACGTCGGCAGCCTCCATCGTTCGCTTCTGGTGCGTGATCACGATGAACTGCGCGCGATCGGAGTAGCGACGCAGCAACTCCACGAAGCGACCGATGTTCGTGTCGTCGAGCGCCGCCTCGACCTCGTCGAGGAGGTAGAACGGGCACGGCCGCGCGAGGAAGAGCGCGAACAGGAACGAGATCGCGCCGAGGGCCTTCTCGCCGCCGGAGAGCAATGACAGCCGCGTGACCTTCTTGCCGACGGGGCGGAGCTCGACTTCGATGCCCGGCAGTGCATCCTCCCCGTCCTCGGGCTCGGCCAGGCGCAGGCGCCCTTCGCCGCCGGGGAACAACGTCGACGCGACCTCGGCGAAGTTGTGCTGGACCGACGCAAATGTCTCCGCGAAGCGGTGCTCGACCGTTTGCTGCAGCTCGTCGCGGAGCGACGCCAGCTCCTCCAGGCTCCGCTCGAGGTCCTCACGCTGGGTCTGGAGCTCGACGAGCCGCTCCTTCTCCTGGTCGTACTCCTCCTTCGCGAGCGGGTTGACCTGGCCAAGCGCCTCGCGGCGCCGCTCCAGCTTCTCGACCCTGTCGGCGAGCTCGTCGCGGTCGTCCCCCTCGGCCGGATTTGCGGCAGCAGCGTGCAGCCGCCGCCGGGCCTCCTCTGCCTCGGTCTCGATCCGCGCACGCTCGATCTGGATTGCGCTCAGCCGCTCGGCGGCCTCGGCCGCCGCGCGCCGTGCATCGACCTCGGCCGCGCCGAGCCGGCGGAGCTCGTCCGCGAGCCCGGACGTGCGCGAGACGCCGGCGTCGGCCCGCGCGCGCAACGGCGCCTCGAGCCGGGCTGCGGCGGGGACGTCGAGCGCGGCGACCAGGCGCTCGGCAAGCCTGACGACCGCCTCGGTCGTCGGATCCGGCGCGATCGAGTACGCGTCGGCGGGGATCGGCGCGGCAACGTGGCGCTCGAGCTCCTCGACCTCGGCCGCGAGCGTCCGCCGGCGCGCCTCGAGCTCGAGCCACACCGCCTCCGCCGTCTCGCCGGCGAACCACAGCTCCCCGCGCTGCGGATCCCAACCGAAGCCTTCCGGCGTGACCGCAGGGACCGGCGAGGCGAGCAACTGCTCCTTCGGCAGGACCGGCAGCTGCGCGACGAGCTCCGCCGGTCGGCGGCCCACGAGGACGACGAGGCTCCCGAGGCCCGCGGCGCGCGCCCGCTCGACAAGTGCCAGCGCCGTGCGTGCGTCACCGGCCACGAGTGCGGACGCGTTGCGCCCGAGCGCCGCGGCGATCGCGCGCTCGCTCCCGGGGGCGACCTCGAGCTGGGATAGGGCCAGCTGCTCTCCCTGCTCGGCGAGTGCGCGCGCAGCCGGCGGAAGCCCCTCGCGCTCGGCGAGCGTGCGCTCGAGCGCCGCGAGCCGCTCGCGTGCGAGCCGTGCGCGTTCCTCGAGCGCCGCGCGCTCGGCACGGACACGTTCGTCGAGCGTTCGGCGCGGACGGTCGAGGTCGCTGCGGAACCGTTCGAGCAGGCCGCCCGCGCTCTCGCGCCGGAGCTCCACGCGTTCGCGCGCGCTCCGCAACCGGTACAGCGCCGCCGTCGCCTCCTCGCGGCGGCCCGCCGCGTCGGCGAGCTCCTCCTCCGCGCGTGCGCGCTCCTGCAACAGCGCCTCGACGCGCTCGTCGACGCGCCGGCGCGCGAGCTGCGCGGCAGTCCGGTGCTCCTCGCCGGCGACGAGCTTTTCCTCGAGCGCTGCGAGATCGAGCTGGGCGATGCGCGCGCGCAGCGCGGCGATCTGGCCGACGAGCTTCTCCGCGCGTTCGGCCGCCGTCGCCTGCAGCGCGAGCGGGCGAAGGCGCTTGCGGACCTCGTCCTCGACGTCGCGGGCGCGCTCGACCTGGATCGCGACCCGCGACAGCTTGAGCTCCGCGCGGTGCTTGCGCTGCTTGAAGCGACCGAGCCCGGCCGCCTCCTCGATGAACGCGCGACGCTCCTCCGGCTTCGAGGAGAGGATCTCCTCGACACGTCCCTGGCCGATGATCGAGTGCATCGAGCCGCCGAGGCCGAGGTCGGCGAGCAATTCGACGAGGTCGATGCGCCGTACCGGCGTGCGGTTCACGAGGTACTGGCCCTCGCCGCCGCGGTGGAGACGCCGGGCGATCGAGAGCTCGGAATAGTCGACCGGGCCCTCGCCGTCGGCGTTGTCGAACAACAGCTCGACTTCGCAGTGCTCTGCTGCGGCGCGTCCGCCCGACCCCCCGTAGATCACGTCGTCCGGCTTCTCCGCGCGAAGCTCGGTCGGCGCCATCGAGCCGGCCGCCCACACGATCGCGTCGGAGACGTTCGACTTCCCCGAGCCGTTGGGCCCGACGACGACGGCGACGCCCGGCTCGAGGCGGACCTCGACCGGGTCAGGGAACGACTTGAAGCCGCGGAGCTTGATCGCGCTCAGATGCACGCAGCGCGGAGGCTAGCGGGGACCGCGGATAGCGGTCCCCACGCCGTTCGATCAGCCGTCGACGGCCATCCCGAGGATCTGATCGCGCGACATCGACCCCGCCATCTCCGGATGCTTGTCGCGGACGTGCGCCTCGACGTTCGCGACGAGCTCGTCGTCGTCGTTGCCGTTGACGACCTCGCCACACGGGCAATTCACCTGCTTTGCCATCTGGCCTCCCCTCGTTCGAAAGCGTTGATCCTACGCCGCCGACTGCTCGATCCCGAGTGCGGCGAGCGCCTGTTTCGCCGCCTCCTGCTCCGCCGCCTTCTTCGACTCGCCGTGCCCGACGCCGAGCTGCTCGCCGTCGATCGCGGCGGCGCACGTGAACCTGCGGTCGTGCGGCGGCCCCTCGACCTCGAGCACCGAGTACGAGACCGACTGCCCGCGACGGGCGAGGGCCTCCTGGAGCTCGGTCTTGTAGTCCACGTGCGTCGTCATCGCGTACTCGATCCGCGGGTCGAAGGCCCTCACGATCGGCTGCTCGATGCGCTCGAAGCCGTGCTCGAGGAACAGCGCCGCGAGCGCCGCCTCGAGCAGCGCGGCGAGGACGTTCCTGTTCTTCGAGAGCCGCTCGAGCTCGTCGGCCGGGATCTCGGCACCGCGGTCGAGCAGCGTCTTCCCAAGGTCGAGGTGGCGGGCGACGACCGCGCACGATTGCCGGGACACGACGTGTGAGCGAACTTTTGCGAGCCGCCCTTCGGTGAACTCGGGGTAGCGCTCGAAGAGCGCGCGCGCGACCGCGAGCTCGAGCACGCTGTCGCCGAGGAACTCGAGGCGCTCGTACGACGCGGCGCGGTCGCTCGCCCAGGACGCATGCGTGTACACCTGGTCGCCGCGCTCGCGCGGAAGCGCATCGATCAGCCGGCGGAGGTCTTCCACCGCCGCCGCAGGCGACGACGCGCTACTGGTGCGAGGAGACGTAGTCGACAGCCTGCCCGACGGTCTGGATCTTCTGTGCGTCCTCGTCGGAGATCTTGATCCCGAACTGATCTTCGAGCTCCATGATCAACTCGACCAGGTCGAGCGAGTCCGCATCGAGGTCTTCCTGGAATGACGCCTCTTCCGAGATCTCGCTCGCCTCGACGCCGAGCTGCTCCGTCAGGACTTCCTTCACTCGCTCGAAAACTTCCTCGCGCGACGCTGCCATGTCACCTCATTCGGGGGTCGTGGTGGGAGAGCGCGCGGACTCTAACACCTCCTCCTGAAGCCGCTCCGCGAGCCGACCGACGACGTCGTGCTCGACGCCGCGCGCGGCCAGCGCGATCGCGTTTGCAACCGCCCGCGACGAGGAGTTGCCGTGCGCGATCACCGCCAGCCCACGCAGGCCGAGCAGGTACGCGCCGCCGTACGTGTCGGGATCGAGCCGCGTCCGCAGGCGGCGCGCGGCGGGGCGGATCAGGAGGCCGCCGGCCTTTCCCCGGGGTGTTGCAGCGATCTCGGACCGCAAGCCCTCGAGGATCGCCTTGATCGTTCCCTCGGTTAGCTTCAGCGCGACGTTCCCCGTGAAGCCGTCGGTGACGACGACGTCGCCGCCCCCGCTCAGCAGATTCCGTCCCTCCGTGTTCCCGGCGAAGTCGTCCCGCGCGGCGAGCAATGCATGTGCGTCGAGCGTGAGCTGGTTCCCCTTCTCCGGCTCCTCGCCGATCGAGAGCAGCCGCACGCGCGGCGACGCGACGCCGAGCACCTCGCGGCTGAGAATTGCGCCCATCTCGGCGAACTGCGCGAGATGCTCCGGTCGCGCGTCGGCGTTCGCGCCCGCGTCGATCAGGACGTTCGGCCCTTCGCGGGCTGGGATCACGACGGCGATCGCGGGGCGCAGGACGCCCTTCACGCGGCGGATGTGCAGGAGCGAAGCAGCGAGCATCGCGCCGGTGTTGCCGGGCGACACGACGGCGTCGGCGCGCCCGTCGCCGACGGCGCGACAGGCGACGACGAGCGAGCTGTCCACCTTGGCGCGCACCGCCTCGGTGGGCTTGTCGTCCATCTCGATCACATCGGTCGCCTCGATCAACTCGAGCCCGCGCGTGTCGAGCGTCCGCGGCCCGACCACGACCGGTTGCAGCCCCTCCGACGCGGCCGCGGCAGCGCCGGCGATCACCTCGTCCGGCCCGCGATCCGACCCCATGACGTCGACGGCGACGCGGATTGGTCGACCGCTCATGTCAGCCCCGCGTCGAGGCGACGCGGATCTCCATGGGTTCTACGGGGCCGGGGTAAGTGGTTCGACGTCGCGCCCGCGGTACGTGTGGCACGTCGGGCAGACACGGTGGGGACGCTTCGGCCGCCCGCAGTTCGGGCAGGTGTTCACGCGCGGCGCCTCGATCCCGTGCTGGGCGCGGCGCTTGTCACGGCGTGCCTTCGAGGTTTTCTTCTTCGGGACGGCCATCTCGGCCGCGCAGTGTACCGAAGCGCTTGAACAGGCCGATCTCGGCTAGTTGCCGTCGTTTCGCTCCGCCGCCATCAGCAGCAGACCGCCGTCGACGACGAAGGTGGATCCCGTCGCGTACGCGGCGCCGTCGGACGCGAGCCAGGACACGAGGCTCGCGATCTCGCGGGCGTCGCCGGGCCGCCCTGCGGGGATCCCGTCGCGGTCGACGGTGCGCGGATCGACGTCCTCGTTCCCCGTCATCGGCGTCGCGATCTCGCCGGGCGCGACGTTGTTGACGGTGATGCCGTGCTCGGCGAGCTCCAGTGCCATCACCTTCGTCAGCCCGCCGAGGCCGTGCTTGGCGGCGACGTACGCCGCCGACTCCGACTTCGGCACGAGCTCGTGCACCGACGTCACGTTGACGATGCGGCCGCCGCGGCCCTGCTCCACCATCCGCTTCGCCGCACGCTGCGCGCAGAGGAACGCCCCGTCGAGATCGACGGCGAGCGTTTCCTGCCAGTCGTCCCACGAAAGGTCGAGGAACTTCTCGGACTTGCCGAGGCCGGCGTTGTTGACGAAGACGTCGATGCCGCCGAGCTCGTCCATCAGCTCGTCGACGACGCCAGCGGCCTTCGGAAGCTTCGTGAGGTCGAGCCGGCGTACTTCCGCCCGGCGGTTCAGCGTGCGCACCTCTGCTGCGGCCGCTTCGGCGCCGTCCTCGTCCTCGTGCCAGGTAATCCCCACGTCGTAGCCCGCGCGCGCAAGCTCGACGGCGGTGGCCTTGCCGATCCCGGAGTCCGAGCCGGTCACGATCGCGATTCGCGCCATGACGCGCCGGATACCCCAGACGGCACTGGGAAAACTCGACGTAAGGAGCGCGACGTGGAGAAGCGGAAGCTGGGATCGGGCGGGCTCGAGGTCTCCGAGCAGGGGCTCGGGTGCATGGGAATGTCGGCGTGGTACGGCTCGACCGACGAGCAGGAGTCGATCGCGACCATCCACCGAGCGCTCGAGCTCGGGATCACGTTCCTCGACACCGCCGACGTCTACGGCCAGGGCGCGAACGAGCAGCTCGTGGGTCGGGCGATCGCGGGCCGACGGGATGAGTTCGTCGTCGCGACGAAGTTCGGGAACCGCTGGTTCGACGATGGCTCGCGCACGATCGACGGCAGTCCCGACTACGTGCGGTCGGCGATCGACGCGTCGCTGAAGCGCCTGAACGTCGACTACGTCGACCTCTACTACCAGCACCGCGTCGACGCGAACACGCCGATCGAGGAGACGGTCGGCGCGATGGCCGAGCTCGTCGAGGCCGGGAAGGTGAAGCACCTCGGGCTCTCGGAGGCCGGCCCGGAGACGATCAGGCGGGCGCACGGCGTACACCCGATCACGGCGCTCCAGTCGGAGTGGTCGCTGTGGACGCGCGACCCGGAGGGTGAGGTCCTCGCGACGGTGCGTGAGCACGGGATCGGATTCGTCGCGTACAGCCCGCTCGGGCGGGGGTTCCTCGCCGGCCGCTTCTCGTCGCCGGACGAGCTGGAGGAGGGCGACTTCCGGAAAAACCACCCGCGGATGCAAGGCGAGAACTTCGAGCGCAATCGTGCACTCGCCGCGCACGTCAGCGAGCTCGCCGGCGCCAAAGGCTGCACCCCGGCGCAGCTGGCGCTCGCGTGGGTGCTGTCGCGCGGCGACGATGTCGTCCCGATTCCGGGAACCAAGCGCCGCTCGTACCTCGAGCAAAATGCGGCGGCATCGCAGCTCGAGCTGACCGACGACGAGCTGCGCGAGCTCGACGAGGCGTTCCCGCCGGGCGCCGCGGCCGGGCAGCGCTACGCCGACATGTCGTCGATCGGTCGGTAGCCCACTAGGAGCCCGTCAGGATCGCAGCGAGGGCGCGCGGGCGTACGTCGTGGCGAAGGAGGTCGTGGACTTCCATCCACATCGGTTCGTACGTCCCGCGTTCGGTCGTGCCGCTCGTCCGGATCTCGTCGCCCGTGCCGGTGCCGAAGTCGCCGCCGACGATCAAGCCGGAGAAGTAATGCACCGTCTGGCCGCGGAACTGCTCGATCAGCAGGCGCGGCCCGAGCACGACGCGCACGCCGAGCTCCTCGTGCGCCTCGCGCTCGGCTGCTTCGGGAGGCGTTTCACCGTCTCGGATGCCGCCGCCTGGAAAGACGAAGTACGTGTGCCCGTCGCGGACGCGGCGGATCAGCGCGATCCGCGTCTCGTCGCGCAGCACGACCGCTGCGCGAGCGCGGCGATCAGAGCTGTTCACGAAGCGATTCGAGCGCAGCCCAGCGCGAATCGCTCGGGGCCTCGTCATGCGTGTGCGGCTCCTCGTTGAGGTTCTTTCCGCACACGGGGCAGAGACCGGCGCAGTCGGCACGGCAGAGGATCTTGTCGGGAAGCGTGAGCGCCACGGCGTCGCGCGCCCACGCGGCGAGGTCGAGCTTGTCGTCGACGACGTACGGCGTCCGGAGGTCCTCCGACTCGCCGGGGCTCGTCGCCTGGTACTCGCGTGCGTCGATCGGCAGGTCGAGCACCGCGTCACCGAGACAGCGGAAGCAGGGGCCGTGGAGCCGTGCCTGGAAGCGCAGCTCGAACAGGCTGCCCGTGCTCGCCTTCGTGATCGCGAGCTCTGCGGGCACCTTCTCCGGAACAGGGACGTAACGCTCGCCCGACAGCTCGAACGGTTCCAGCTCGAGCTCGATCTCGTCGCGGTACTGCTCCCCCGACCGGAGCTTGACCGACCTGAGGTTGAAGAGCTTTATGAAGCCAGCGTAGCGCCGGACAGACGCCTACGTCGCACGCCGCGGGTCGCGGCCGCGACCGGCGCTTTCGCCGAGACGATCAACACGACCGCGACGACGACCGCGCCGCCGGCGATCAGTGTCGTCGTCGTGATCCGCTCGCTGAGGAACGTGGCGCCGAGCGCGACGGCCACGACCGGGTTCACGAATGCGTACGTCGACACGACCGAGATCCGGACGTTCTTCAACAACCAGGCGTACGCCGAGAACGCGACGATCGATCCGAACACGACGAGGTACGCGAACGCCAGCAACGGCTCGCGCCCGAAGGCGCTGGCGTGCACGTCCGTCGCCTCACCGCGGACGAGACCGCCGGCCGCGGCAACGACGCTCGCCGTCAGCATCTGCATCGCCGCGGCGCGCAGCGGGTTCTGCGGCAGCTTCGCGCCGCGGGCGTACAGCGATCCGGCCGCCCACGCGAACGTCGTGACAAGGAGGAGCAGCGCAGCGAAGACGTCGCCGCCCCCGCCCGGGCGAACGAGCAGCGCGACACCCCCGAATCCGACGGCCAGGCCGAGGATCGCGAGCGGTGACAGGCGCCGCCCGAAAAAGAGGCGGTCGAGAACCGCGACGTACAGCGGAATCGACGCGACGATCAGCGCCGCGACGCCGGACTCGATCCGCGTCTCCGCCCAGGCGACCCCGGCGTTGCCGATCGCGAGCAGCGCCGTGCCCACGATCGCTGCCGACACCCACTCGCGCACCGTCGGACGCCGGCCGTTCCGTGTGACGGCGTAGAGGAGTGCCCCGGCGATGAGGAAGCGGGCCGAGGACATCAGCAGCGGCGGCATCGACCGGTCGGTGATCCGCATCGCGAGGTACGTGGAGCCCCAGACGACGTAGACGGTCGCCAATGCGACCGCCACCGCTGCCGGTGAGCGGCGTGCGAACGCGGCGGTCACTCGACTAGCGGGAGTCCGCGCCGTAGACGAGCGCGAACGGCCCGACCAGGAAGACGAAGAGAAGCATTGCGATACCCATGACCTCATCATCGGCATGGCGACCCATTAGGACAAATCCAGCTACAATCTCTAACCATCATGGACTCTGATCGTTGGCTCGGTGTCGAACTGCGGCATTTCCTTGCGCTCGAAGCGGTGGCGCGCGAGGGCTCCTTCGGCAAGGCGGCCGTCGCGCTCGGCTACACCCAGAGCGCCGTCAGCCAGCAGATCGCGATGCTCGAGCGTCACGTCGGCCAGAAGCTGATCGAGCGGCCGGGCGGCCCCCGCCCCGTCTCGCTCACCGAGGCAGGCCGGCTGCTGCTGACGCACGCCGAGGCGATCGCCGCCCGCGTCTCGGCCGCCCAGGCCGACCTGAATGCGCTCGGCGACGGCGAGGCGGGAGCGCTCCGCGTCGGCGTCTTCCAGAGCGTCGGCCAGCGGATCCTGCCGGAGCTGATGCGGCGGTTCGTGCACCAGTGGCCGAAGGTCGAGATCACCCTGACCGAATCCGCCGACGACCGCGAGCTCCTGTCGCTCGTCGAACGCGGCGAGCTCGACCTCACGTTCTCGGACATGCCGCTCGAAGAGGGGCCGTTCGACGCCGTCGAGCTGCTCCGCGACCCGTACGTGCTCGTCGTGCCCGCCGAGTCGGAGCTCGAACGGCCGTCCTTGCGCGAGATCGCGCAGCTCGACCTGATCGGCCACAAGCACTGCCGCACGCTCGTCCGCGTGGAAGCCGCGTTCCGCCAGCCGCTGCACTACGTCTTCCAATCCGACCACAACCAGACCGTGCAGGCGCTCGTCGCAGCGGGCGTCGGCGTTGCGCTCGTGCCTCGGATGACGATGGACGAGCATGACGAGTCGACGCGGATGATCGAGCTCGCGAAGATCCCGCCGCGAATGCTCGCGATCGCGTGGCACCGCGACCGCTATCGCACTCCTGCCGCGCGCGCGTTCGTCGAGACCTCGCAGGCGGTCTGCGCGGATCTCCAGCCCCAGGTTCTCGCCGCGTAGCGGCGCTCCCGAGCGTCAGACCCGGAGGGTCTGGCCCTTGTGCGCTAGCCGGTTGTGACGAACGGCGAGTCGTCGTTCGACGACATCGGCGGCGTCGGCGGGCCGACGCCTGCGACGACCGTTTCCTGCGAGCGCTCGTGGAGCCGCTCACGGCCACGCTTGACCGCAGTGAGGAACTTCTCGAGGTTCACCTCGAGCGTCGAGAGGATCGAGTCGGCCCAATCCTCCATCTCGAGCCGCGTCTCTCGCGCCTGGCGGCGCGCCTCGTCGACGATGTCCTGCGCCTGGCGCTCGGCGATCTTGACGATCTCCGTCTGTGACGCTTCGCGCACTGCCTGCTCGCGTGCCTCGCCGAGCAGCCGGTCGGTCTCGCGCTTCGCCTCGGCGAGCATCTCCTGGCGCTCCTTCACGATCCAGCGCGCCTGCTTGATCTCCTCGGGAATCGTCGCGCGCATCTGGTCGAGGATGTCGTAGATCTCCTCGCGGTCGATGCGTACCTGGTCGGTGAGCGGAACGGCCTTCGCGTTGTGCACGAGGTCGTCGAGCTTGTCGATGAGAACGAGAACGTCCATTGGCTCCTATTCTTGCGGATTTTCGGGGGTCCCCGGGCGGCCGTCCGGGAAAAGCTCCATGAACCGCTTGGCTACCGGCCCCGGAACCAGCTCGTCGACCCTTCCGCCGAACGCGGCGATCTCCTTCACGCCGCTCGACGAGACGAAGCTGACCTGCGGGCTCGCCATCACGTAGACGGTCTCGACGTCGGGAGCCAGCGTCCGGTTCAGCTGATTCATCTGGAACTCCCACTCGAAGTCCGAGATGACGCGGAGCCCTTTCACGATTGCTTTCGCCTCCCACTTCCGCGCGAAGTCGACAACCAGCTGCGAGAAGACGTCGACCTCGACGTTCGGCAGGTCGACGAGCGCCTGCCGCAGGAACGAGACACGTTCGTCGAGGGAGAACATCGGCTTCTTGTGGTGCGGATTCCCGACCACGCCGACGACGACGCGGTCGAAGATCCCAGACGCCCGCGTGATCACGTCGATGTGGCCGTTCGTGACTGGGTCGTACGACCCCGGGCAGATCGCGGTGATCATTCGTGCGCGAACACCGTCACGCGCGTGCCCCCGTACTTGCGGCTCGAACGGACGGCGAGCGGCAAAGCGGGCTCAGTCCGCGCATCGGTTTCGAGGACGAGGAGGCCGTCGTCGGCGAGGACGGACGGGACGTAGCGCGCCAGGGTGTCGTAGTCCGTCATCGCGTAAGGCGGATCGACCAGGACGAGATCGTACTTCCTGCCTGCGTTCGCCTCCTGCAGGAGTGCCGTCGACACGCCCTGTCGGACGACGCTGCCGCCGGTGAGCCGCAGCTTGTCGAGGTTGCGCTCGATCGCGCGGACGGCCTCGGCATCGCTCTCGACGAACACGACGGCGGCCGCGCCGCGCGACAGCGCCTCGAGCCCCATCGCGCCCGAGCCGGCATACAGGTCGAGGACGCGCGCGTCCTCGACCCACGCGGCGACGATGTTGAACACGTTCTCGCGCACGCGGTCGGAAGTCGGACGCGTCTCCCGACCGCGTGGCGCGAAAATCGTGTGGCCCTTGCGGTCGCCGGCGATGATGCGCACCGGGCGAGTGTAGGGCGGGCGGCTTTCGCCGCCCGCCGCTTAGGCAATCGTCGCCTCGTCGAGGAGGAAACGCTGGCGCGGCCGCGCCTCGCCCTCGACGATTTCGTCCGGCGGCCGGAGCTCGAGACCGGACGACAGAAACGCCTCGCGCGATTTCCACTTCGAGATGCCGACGATGCAGTCGCCGTCGTCCGTGCGGTAGGGCGGCTCCGCGGCGACGCAACCGGGAAGGTCACGAAGGAGGCCGCCCATCTCGCTCATCGACCGCACGAGGGCCTCGCGCTGCTCCGGCTCCGGGTAGTGGAGAACGATGAAGACGAAGGCCATCGTTCGGCTCCGATCACGACGTGAGCGGCTCGCCCGTCTCGAGCAGCGTCTTCAGGCCGCTGAGGACCATCATCCAGCCCGGGCCCGCGACGCTCTCCGCCGTCTTCGGCGCACCCTCGAGCCGATCGTGCACGACCGTCAGGAGTGACAGTCCGCCGTCCTGCGCCTCGATCTCCCACGTGACCCGGCTGGGCTCCTCTGCAGCGAGGTCCGGGTTGTAGCCCGACCGCCACTCGTGGACGAGCCGGCGCGGCGGCTCGTACTCCATCACCGCTCCTTCGCCCCAACTGTCGCCGCCGTCAGGCGAGAACGTGCGGCGCCGGTCGGGCGTGATCTCGATGCGCGCGCCGTAGAAGTACTTCGTCGTGAACTCCGGGTTCGTGATCGCTTCCCAGATCCGCTCGGGCGGCGCCTTGATGAACACCTGGTAGACCTGCGTGGTCAGGTTCGTCTGCGTCATCGTCGTCATCCTGCTT
>JBJMJS010000053.1:0-4454 GCA_045806225.1 Gaiellaceae bacterium | reverse complement strand
TCGACGTCCAGCAGGCAGATGTCCGGCGGCTCGCGGACGGCGGCGGCGACGGCATCGCGCGCGGTCGCCTCCTCGCCACACACGATGAACCCATCCTGCTCGAGCGCAAGCCTCAATCCCGTCCGCGTCGGATCGTGGTGGTCCGCGATCACGATCCGCGGGCACTCGAGGACGCGCGAACTGCCGTCGACGTGACGGTGCTGCACGGCCACCATGAAGGGCTCCGTCGCCTCTACTGACAGGGCATCGGGTTCATGTCGAACCGTGAGGCGGTCACGACGCCGTTGTCGTTCGCGGTGATGTGCGACCGGATGTACTCATAGAAGTCGTCGCCGAGGATCAGCGTGCCGTCTTCGCCGACGCGGACGTAGTGCGCCACCATCGAGAACGTCTCCTCCGACGCCCCCCCGAACACGTACTCGTCGTCGAACGTGTCCTGAACCACGTACTTCTTCCCGGACAGGACGCCGACCGCCTTGAGGCCGTCGAGGTGCGTCGAGAGGTGATGCTGGATCGTGCCGCTCGCCGACAGGTTCTCGTTCAAGAGAAAGTGCAACGTCCCTGTCCCCGTGATCGGCTCACTCGTGCACGGATTCCAGTTGTCATAGGCAACAACCGTCGTCTGAGAGAAGGCCGGGCCCGCCGAGGCCCGCGTTGTCCCGACCAAGGCCGCCGTGAGGACGGCGAGAACCACAAAAGCAAGTCTGCGCGACCCACGCGCAGGCAGGGCTGCGCGAGCCCTCGATCCCTCGAACTGCCGCATCGTTCGTCTCCCTTCATAGCCGCAGATCCCTAGATCCCCCCGGGAAGGTGTCGCAGGCCGCCCGTGACGCTAGACCTGCGAACCCCTGCCCTATGGTGAGTTCCCGTTTTCAGGAAACACCGGGAAAACGCGTGAAGAGCGGTTTTGGATACGCGCCCGCGGCCGCGCCGGGTGTCAGACCCCCTCGACGACGTCCGACCCGCGGCGGCGGCGGCGCGGGCGCCTTCTCGATCCGGCCCGCTCGGCTCGCCAGCGCGGTGCCGCGCCTTCGGCGCGGAACACGTCGACGGCGGCGAGGTAGCGCCGGATCTCGTCGACGAGCGCGTTGACGTCGAGCTCCTCGGTCATGGCTTCGTGACGCGGACCGTCAGACGGCGGGGACCGGAGGTCGTGACGCGGAGGACGAAGGCGCGCCGGCCGCACACCTGGTAGCCGACCGCCTTGCCGCCCGACGGTCCCCAGGAGCCGCTTGCGAGTACGGTCCTGCGGTCGGCGGAGAGAAGTTGCAGGTCGACGCCGCCGGTGGTGGTCGCGACCGCGAGCGATCCATCGAGTGGCGTCGAGACGACGCCGCTCCACGTCCGCCCGTGCGTGAAGCGCACGCGAATCGTCTGGCTGACGGGCCCCGTCCAGGGGTCGACGACGTCGGCCCGCGTCGCCGCGAGCGCCGCCTGCGTCGGCCGGAAGCTCGGGTCGGCGACGCGCCAATCGTCGACGCCGTAGCCGTTCAACACTCGATAGGTCTCGGCGAACGCTTCGCCCGGATTCAGCGTGTAGAAGCCGCCTTCGTCGCCGGGATACGCCGTCCCGGCAAGTGCGCGAGAACAAACGTTCATCGCCGACGCCCACCGCTTCGTCCCCCATTCGACCGCGATCCATGGTGGGTTGACTCGGTTGAACGCGACATGATGGCCGTACTCGTGCGCAGCGATCTCCTGGGGTGACACGCCGCCGTTCGCGACGTCGCTGATCCACATGCGGTCGTCGTCGTAACAGCCGAGTGCGTCAGGACAGATCCGGTCGATCTCGGCCGGCGACGCGACGTACGCGGTCAGCCGGCTCAACTCGCTTCCGTGGATCAGCGAATCGAAGAACGCGACCCAGCGCTCGCCGGTCG
The DNA here is from genome assembly GCA_045806225.1 of Gaiellaceae bacterium. Classification (GTDB taxonomy): domain Bacteria; phylum Actinomycetota; class Thermoleophilia; order Gaiellales; family Gaiellaceae; genus 3-1-20CM-4-69-9. The sequence goes on along the minus strand of JBJMJS010000053.1, from coordinate 2,574 downwards.
ATGGATCTGCCGCGTACGCCGGGGACACGAGCACCGTTACCCCGGCCGACGCCGTTCGCCGCCACCGGATCTCCGCGATGACGCGCTCGGCGCCCGGCCGGAGTCGATCCGTTCCGGACGAAGGGAACGCACGGCCGAAAGACAGAAACGGTGAAGCGTCGAATGCTCGGCGCGCCGCACCCGCCGATGGGACCGCAGCGACGAGGATCGCCGCCACGAGCCCTGTCGTAAACAGCATTCTCCGCTTCACCGTCTCGTCCCCGTCAGCTCACGGTGAATGCGAACGGGAACGACCTCGTCGCGCCTTCGTACGTGACCGTAAGGACAACGCTCAGCTTCTTGCCGCGGGCGTTCTTCGGCACGTTGACCGTGCAGCCCCCGGTGCCCCCGCCACGGAGGCGCTTGCCTCTGAGGGTCGTCTTGCAGCTGTACGTGTCGGGTTGCGGGAGGACGATCGTGCCGCCCTCCGACGGGAGCTTCAGCCCGCTCGGGGTCACGACGAAGCGCTTGCCGGCTTTCGGCCCGAATGACGGCGTCGTCGTCACGACGACGCTGTCGATGTCGGGCCCACCCGCCGCAATCGCATAGTTGTACGCGCCGACGTCCGGCGCGTCGTCGATTGCCTTCGTGTCGGTGTTCACCGACCGCGCGAAGAAGTTGAACTCCGGGGTGTTGCCGATCTCGCTCCGGTTGACGGAAATGGTGACGCTGGCTCCGCCGCCGCTCACGTGGACCGTCGAGTACGGCGTGCCGACCCAGTTGGAGCCGTCGTAGTGCTCGAAGTCGTAACTCGTGTCGTCGACCTCGAAGACATAGTCGGCGCCGAGCCAACTCGGGCTTCCGGTCGCCGGATTTGCGTCGGCGTCGACGAACAGAAGCGTCACCGACGTCGGCGAGGTGGACAGGTTCGCGCCGCTGATGCGGAAGACGATCTGTCCGCTCGGCTTGTCGGCGAGTACCGTCACGCCGTTGATGTCGCCGGCCGAGCTGCTGTCGCCGGTCGCGTCCGGATAGGGCGGGCCGCCGGCAGGCGAAGCAGCCGGGATGAGCATCAGAGCGGCGCACGCCGCGGCAAGGAGCGGGCCTGCGCGCTTCAAGCTGGTGGTCGTGGACATCGTTGTCCTCCAGTTCGTGGTGTGGATACGTCAGGAAGGTCGCAGCGGCCGCTAATCCGGCTCTAACCGGAAGTTGCCGCGCAGCCTGTGCGGCCGGTCTGGACAGTGCTACAAAAGTCACATGGAGTTCCGGATCCTCGGACCGCTCGAGGTCGTCGACGACGGCCGCCTCGTGCCGCTCGAGCGGCGGCTCTCGCGTGCGCTGCTGGCCTACCTGTTACTCCACGCGAACGAGCCGGTTTCGAGCGACCGCCTCGTCGACCAACTGTGGGGCGAGACTGCGCCGAAGACGGCGCTCGCCTCGCTGCAGAACACTGTCTCGCGGCTACGCAAGACGATCGGCCCGGAGCGCATCCGCCACGACCCGGCCGGCTACACCCTTCGGATCGATCCCGAGACGTTCGACCTGGCGCGGTTCGAGCGGCTCGTGGGCGAGGCGAAGTCCGCCCCCGCCGCGACCCGGGCGGAGCTGTTGCGCGCTGCGCTGGCCCTGTGGCGCGGCTCGCCGCTCGAGGACATGTCGTTCGAGCCGTTCGCAGACACCGAAGCCGCCGCGCTGTCCGAGCGGCGTCTCGAGGCGGTCGAGGAACGAATCGCGGCCGAGCTCGAGCTCGGCGCGGGGTCCGAGCTCGTCGCCGAGCTCGAGGAGCTCGTCCTTGCGAACCCGTTGCGCGAACGGTTTCGGGCGCAGCTGATGCTCGCGCTGTACCGCGCCGGTCGCCAGGCGGACGCGCTCGAGGCGTACGCCGCGGCGCGCAGGACGATGCGGGACGAGCTCGGGCTCGATCCGGGCGACGAGCTGCGAACGTTGCAGCGCCGCATCCTCGACCAGGACGCGTCGCTGCGCCGCTCTGTGACCGGCGCGCCGCGCGGCGAGTCGCGTCGCACGGTCAGCGTCCTGTTCTGTGACGTCGTCGGTTCGACGCGACTGGCGACGCGGCTCGACGCGGAGGCGTATCGCGCGCTGATGTCCACGTACTACGAGACCGTGCGCGCGGCGATCGAGGCGCACGACGGCCGTGTCGAAAAGTTCATCGGCGACGCGGTGATGGCACTGTTCGGCGTGCCAGAGCTGCACGAGGACGACGCGCTACGAGCCGTCCGTGCGGCCGTCGACGCACGTGACGCCGTCGCGCGGCTGACGGAGACGGCAGCGCGCGAGTGGGACGCCGACCTCGCGGTGCGGGTCGCGGTCAACACGGGTGAGGTCATCACCGGCACGGGCGACGCGGCCGCGACCGGCGCGGCGGTCAACGTCGCCGCACACCTGGAGAAACGCGCAGGCAGCAATCAGATCGTGCTGGGCACGGCGACGTACGAGCTCGTGCGCGATGCGGTCGAGGCCGAGGTCATCGAGCTGAGCGACGGGTCGAGTGCGTGGCGGCTCGGCGCGCTCGTACCAGCGGAGACGCCGGTCGCGCGCCGGCTCGACGCACCGCTCGTCGGCCGCAAGACGGAG
>JBJMJS010000052.1:0-22221 GCA_045806225.1 Gaiellaceae bacterium | reverse complement strand
GCGCCGCGACGCGGCGGCGGCGCTTGCGAAACCGCGTCCGCTTCGCGTCGCGACGGAGGAATTCCTTGCGCAAGTTGTTCACCTCGACAGCAATCACTGCCTGCTCCTGCTACTCGACGGGACACCGAAACCACGCCACCGTTTCTGTAACGGCGGCGCGCGTACGTGTATGAGTCAGCCGAGGCGGAACATGTACAGCACCGCGTAAAAACCTAGCAGTCGTGTCAAGAACCGGCCGCCGGTGAGTGAATCCGCCCGCGACTCACGCTGCCACTGCGGCGGGCATCTCGGGGCAATCGGTACACCACACGGCAGATCGTCCGAAAAGGGTGACAGTGCCCAGCGCCGGGCTGCGAGCGTGGGAACTGTTTTGTCCGCCGTCACGAAACGTACCGTGGCGATCCTGGTCGTCGTGGGTGTCCTCGGTGGCGCCGCGAGCCTCGCGACGGCTGCCCTCGACCAGGACGGCGAGCCAGTCGTTCGCGGCGCGACAAAGGTGACGCTGTGCCACGCGACCTCGAGCGAGACGAACCCCTACGTTCAGGAATCGGTCGACGACGACTCGATCGTCAAGGAGAACGGCCACGACTCCCACCCGGGCGACATCATCCCGCCGTTCTTCTATGTCGACGGCGGCGAGACGAAGCACTACCCGGGCAAGAACTGGGATGCACCGGGGCAGGCGATCTGGACCAACGGGTGTGACGTGCCGCCACCGACGGCGCTGCAGCCGGTGCAGCCCTCCGTCAAGTGCGTCGACAATCACGGCTCGACGTTCAGCGCGGTGTTCGGCTACTCCAACCCGAACGAAGTCGCCGTCGACGTCTCGGTCGGGTCGGGGAACAAGTTCTCACCGGGAGCCGAAGGGCGTGGCCAGCCTACGACGTTCCTCCCCACCACGGTCGAGTCGGCCGTCACCGTCACGGAGAGCACCGGATCGACCCTGGTCTGGTCGGTCACCGTCGGCGGCAAGACGAGTTCCGCGGTCGCGAGCGCGTCGTTCCCGACGCACTGCTCGACCGAGCCTCAGCCTCCTTCGCCGAAGGCGATCGACATCTTCGTGAAATGCGTCGCCTCGAGCGGCACCACCTTCAGCGCCACCTTCGGCTACGTCAGCTCGGAGACGGCGGCGGTGACGATTCCTGCCGGCACCCCAGCGAACTCGCTCAGCCCCGACGTCGGCGGGCAGCTGCCGCCGTCGACGTTCGATCCCGGGAGCCACGACTCGGCGTTCACGGTGACCGGCGTGCCGAACGGGACGAGCCTCGTCTGGACGCTCACGTCCGAGACGACCCAAAAGGTCACCGCGCGCGCCGAATCGGAACCGTGCTCGACATCGCCTCCGTCGCCGGCGGCGATCGCCGTGTCTCCCACCTGCATCACCGACCACGGCGCGACGTTCGACGCGACCTTCGGCTACGTGAACCCGAACAGCTCGGCGGTTGTCATCTCGGCCGGCTCCGACAACGAGGTCGCGACTGTCGGTGGGAGCGGAGCGCCGCCGACCATGTTCCAGTCGGGGACGCTGACCACCGCCTTCACCGTCGCCGGAGCCCAGGCCGGGTCCGACGTCACGTGGCGCGTCACGTACGCGGGGACGACGAGCGAGGCGATTGCCAACGAGGCGCTCGCCACGCATTGCTCCGTCGACCCGCCGGATCCGCCGTCCGCTTACCGGATCGGCGTCTTCGTGAGTTGCGTGACGAACGGCGGATCGACGTACTCCGCGACGTTCGGCTACTCAAACGAGGACACCCAGGCGAACACGATCGCCGTCGGCGACGCAAACCGCTTCTTCCCGGTCCCCGAGGGACGTGGCCAGACGACGCGCTTCGAGCCCGGGAACGTTCAGACGGCGTTCACGGTCACGGGGATTCCGAACGGAACGGTGCTCCGCTGGAGCGTGACGTCCGACCAGACTCGCTCCGCGGAGGCGCGTGCCGGCTTCGATCAGAAGTGCAATCCCGATCCGCCTCCTGCGGAGCTCGTGCCGATCGGGGTGTTCGTCACCTGCGTGACGAACCACGGCGACACCTATGACGCGGTCTTCGGCTACGCGAACGACAACCGGGCCGAGCAGATCGTCCCGGTCGGCCTGTCGAACGCGTTCGCCCCGGCACCGGCCGATCGGGGACAGCCGACGACGTTCGAGCCTGGAACCGTTCGAAACGCCCTCACCGTCAAGGGGATCCCGAACGCCTCGGTCCTGGTCTGGACCGTGACGGTCGAGACGGCCCGCGCCGCGGTCGCCAGCCGCTTCGTGCCCCAGAAGTGCGACGAGGCGCCGCTGCCGGGGCCGACTCCTCCACCCGAGCCGACGCCTCCCGTAGAGCCGCCGACGCCCGCACCGCCGCCGCCCGACCCGAAGCCGCCGGAATCCGGCCTCTATGCGACGTGCGTGCTCCGGGTCGGCGCCCCGCGCACCTACGATGCGATCTTCGGCTACGCGAACGCGAGCCAGGGCGACGTGATCGTGCCTGTCGGCCGCGGCAACTTCGTCCGGCCGACCCCGATCAACCGAGGCCAGCCGACAGTCTTCAGGCCCGGCGTCGTACGTTTCGCTTTCGCGATCCGGAACATCCCGAGGACCAAGGCCGTGACGTGGACGGTCAACGTCCCGGGCCACGAGATCCGGACTGCAACTGCCAGCGCGCGATTCCCGCGGAACTGCATCACTGCCCCTGCGGCTGCGAGTGCGGACCTCGTCCTGCGCAAGACGGTGCGAGGCAGCGCGAACGTGACGGCCGGGAACCGGGTCACGTACGCGATCCGTGTTGTCAATCGGGGCCCGAACGTCGCTCTGAAGGTCAGGATCGTCGATGTCGTCGATTCGCGGCTCGAGCTGCTTTCGGCCGCCGCGAATCGTGGCAGCTGCGTTCGTTCCGGAAGACGCGTCACCTGCACGGTTCGCGAGCTGCCACCCGGCGCGCCCCTGATCGTCGTCGTCGCCGTCCGCGCGGTGGGGGCGGGCACCGTCGCGAACGTCGCCGTCGCGACGCATTCGAGGCGGGATCCGACGCCTCACAACAACATCGGTCGCGCGGTCATCCACGTGGCGGGGGGCGCCGCCGGCGTCAGCCCCGCGTTCACGGGCTGATTCGATGAGCGCGCGACGGCGGGCTCGCTGGGCGGTTGCCGTCGCTGCCGCTCTCGCTCTGGCCTCCTCGCTCGTCGCGCACGCGGACGTAACGGCACCCGCGCCGGAGGTGCAGCTGAGCGGCGTCGACAACCTCTATCGCTGGGGGTACGTCCTTCGAGCGGTGACGGCACGCGAGTTGCCGGATGCCGCGTCGCGGCCCGTCGGTCTCGTTCGCGCCGTCACTCCTGAAGGAGAGACGAACCTCGTCCTTGCGTACGCGGCACGCACCGACGCAACCGATCGGCTGTGGATCCGCGTGCCGCTCGCAAAGCTTCCGAACGGCGCCTCGGGGTGGGTGCCGCGCGATGCACTCGGCGACCTGCACAGCGTCCGCACCCGTCTCGTGATCGATCGCGCGCACCTCCGCGCCGTCCTCTTTCGCAACGGGCGCGCCGTGTTTCGAACTGCGATAGGGGTGGGGCAGCCACGGTGGCCGACGCCGCAGGGTGAGTTCTACGTGCGGGTGCGTCTCACGCATTTCGCCGATCCGATGTACGGACCGGTCGCCTTCGGGACGAACGCCCGCCAGCCGTGGCTGACCGGATGGCCGGAAGGCGGGTTCATCGGCATTCACGGCACCGATCAGCCGCAGCTGCTGCCCGGCCGCGTGTCACACGGGTGTATACGGCTTCGAAATGAAGCGGCCCTTCGTCTCGCGCAGCTGATGCCGCTCGGTACACCGGTATCGATCCGGTGACCGGCCCGTTCGCGCTCTCGCCTGCGCATTCTCAGGAGACGACGGCCGCGAGAGCCCGCCTGCCGGCGCGGAGAACGGGCTCGCCGTGCGAGACGAGCACGCGCTGGACCGGCAGGTCCAGCAGCGGCCGCAGCGACGCGCGTAAGTCGTCGTGCGACGCCTTCCCGAGCCACCGCTCGGGGCAGAGGCGCAGGGGATCGTCCGTCGCCCGCGGCTTCGCGCCGGCTCCGAGGAGGACGTCGCCGACGACCAGAGCCTTCTGCGTGCGGAGCCAGTAGACGAGCTCGGACTCGCGCGCGGTCGTGAAGGCGTCGATCCCGGCGGGCAACGCCGTGCCCGCGTCGATCGGCCGTGTCACTTCGACGCCGCGGTTCCGCAGCCGCCGGACTGCCCGACGGTCGGCCCAGGTCTCCGGCGCGTTCACCGCGGCGGTCCCGCGGAAGTGCCAGAAGACGGTCAGCAGGACGTGACTCGGTTTCCGGACCGCGCGCGGCGGGTCGAGCGGGTCGATCAGGACGAGGCCGTCGTCGGTCTCGACCGCGAGGGATGCGACCTCCTCGTCCCACTCCTCGTGACGTGTGGTCCAGCGGTGCAGGCCCGGCGCGATCTCCCGCAGTCCCGTCATCCGCATGGCTCTTTCATGCCGCGTCCCGCGGCGGCCGCGTTTCGTCGCCGGCGCGTGTCATCGCGGTCGGCGTGGCGTCTCGTGGCTGGCGCGCCGAGCCCGCGGGTCGGAGCTGCTTCAGCCGCCGTGCCTCGCGCGCGAGATCGATCGGCGTCGGTTGCGGCTTTTGGAAGGACGACGTCACTTCTCTCCCTTCTGCTCGAGGTCGTGGATCAGCCAGAGGCGGTCGCCGGTGATCGAGCCGGTTCGCGCCTGGGCCGTGATCTGACCGAGGTCGGGGTACTCGACGACCTCGGGTGACGAGAGCGTCGAGACCATCAGGTATCGCACCGATGCATCGGTGTCGTTCCGCAGCGCGTGCGCACCCTCCGCGCCGACCGCGAAATAGACGGACTCGCCCTCCTCGAGGCGCCGCTCCCCTTCGGGCGTCCGCAGCGTTGGCCGCCCGCGGAGCACGATCAGCAGCTCCTCCCAGGCATGGTGGAAGTGGTAGACGACGAAGTTGCCGGGACCGAGCTCGCTGACCGTTGCGCCGAGTCCGGGTCGTTCCGGTGCGCGGGGGAGCCGCTTGCTCGTCCCGCCGCCGCCCGACCAATCTTCGCCCTGCTCGCCCCACGCGTCGCTCCAGATGTTGTTATCGCTCATCGCGCGAGCCTACGGGATAATCCCGTCATCTTTTGTCGCCTATGATTCGTCGGGTGCGCGCGAGTCGCCTGATCTCGCTCCTCCTGCTGCTCCAGACGCGAGGGCAGCTGACGGCGGCGGAGCTCGCCGAGCGCCTCGAGGTGTCCGAGCGCACGATCCAGCGCGATGCCGACGCGCTCGCCGCGGCAGGCGTCCCGGTCGAGGCCGTCCGCGGCCCGGCCGGCGGGTACCGGCTCGCCGGCGGCTACCGGACTCGCCTGACCGGCCTGACGGCCGAGGAGGCGGAAGCGCTGTTCGCGGGTCCGGTCGCCGAGCTCGGGCTCGGGCGGGTGTTCGCCGACGCACGGCTGAAGGTGCTCGCCGCGTTGCCGCCCGAGCTCCAGGAGCGAGCCGAGCGCTCGGTTCGCTTCTTCCACCTCGACACTCGCGGCTGGTTTCGCGGCGAGGACAAGACGCCGCATCTCCCCACACTTGCGTCGGCGGTCTGGCAGGGCAGGCGTGTCCGCGCGCGCTACCGCGAGGGACCGCGCGTCGTCCAGCGCACCCTCGACCCGCTCGGTCTCGTGCTGAAGGCGGGCGCGTGGTATCTGGTCGCGCGCAGGTCCGCGGGATTGCGCGTCTATCGCGTGTCGCGATTTGTCGCCGCACGCGTCGGTGAGGAGACGTTCGAACGCCCGGCGGCGTTCGACCTCGCGTCCTTCTGGGAGGAGTGGTCGACGTCGTTCGAACGCGACCGACCGCAGTTCGACGTTCGCCTGCGCGTGCCGCGCGCGGGCGTGCGGTTCCTGCGTCCGCTCGTGCATCCCGCCGGTCGCGCGGCGCTCGACGACGTGCCGCGGGAGCCGGCCCTGGAGCAGATCGAGCTGACCGTTCCGTTCGAGCACCTCGAGACTGCTTTCCGCGAGCTGCTCACCTTCGGCGCCGACCTCGAGGTCCTCGCGCCGTCCGAGTTGCGCGAGCGCGTTGCCACGGCCGGCGCTGCCGTCGCGGATCTGTACGGCGTCCGCGACCTGCGCTAATCTGCACGCAGGCACTCCGCCGGCGCAGGCGGACGCCGAGGCAATGGAGCCTCAGGACTCGTTCGAGTCCTGGGCTCTTTTTTTGTGGTCCGACGCGGAAGGAGCGGCATGGCAACCGAAGAGACGCGGCACTACCTCATGAACGGGCAGGAGACCGCGCCGGACGCGCGCGAAGCACTGGAGTGGGCGCGCGAGACGACGGCGAAGATGGTCGACCTGAAGTTCTGCGACCTGCTCGGCACGTGGCAGCACGTCACGCTGCCGATCGCCGCGTTCGACGAGTCGGCGTTCGACGAGGGACTCGGATTCGACGGCTCCTCGATCCGCGGCTGGCAGGGGATCTCGGAGTCGGACATGCTCCTGATGCCCGACGCGTCGTCCGCGATCATCGACCCGTTCTGCGAGGCGCCGACGTTGTCGCTCCTCTGCGAGATCGCCGACCCGATCACGCGGGAGGGCTACGCAAAGGATCCGCGCCGAATCGCAAAGCGCGCCGAGGAGTACCTCCGCTCGACGAACATCGCCGACACCGCCTACATGGGGCCGGAATGCGAGTTCTTCGTCTTCGACGAGGTGTCGTACGCGCTCGGCCCGAATGAGGCGCGCTACCTCGTCGATTCCGGCGAGGGTCATTGGAACTCCGGGAACCCTGGTCTTGGCTACACGGTCCGCGAGAAGGAGGGCTACTTCCCGCCGGCGCCGCACGACACGTTGAACGACCTGCGCACGAAGATGGTGCTTACGCTCGAACGACTCGGGATTCCGTGCGAGTTCCACCATCACGAGGTCGCGTCGGGCGGGCAGTGCGAGATCGATCTGCGCTATCAGACGCTGACGCGGATGGCCGACCAGGTGATGACGTACAAGTACGTCGTCAAGAATGTCGCGCGCGCAGCCGGCAAGTCGGTGACGTTCATGCCGAAGCCGATCTTCGGCGACAACGGGTCGGGCATGCACACGCATCAGTCCCTCTGGAAGGAAGGGACGCCGTTGATGGCGGACAAGTCGGGCTACGCCGGCCTGTCGCAGCTTGCCCGTGCCTACGTCGGGGGACTGCTCGCGCACGCACCGGCGCTGCTTGCGTTCTGCGCGCCGACGACGAACTCGTACCGCCGCCTGGTGCCCGGCTACGAGGCTCCCGTCAATCTCGTCTACTCGATGCGGAACCGCAGCGCGTGCATCCGCATCCCGATGTACTCCGAGTCGCCGAAGGCGAAGCGGATCGAGTTCCGCTGCCCGGACGCCGCGGCGAACCCGTACCTCGCGTTCGCGGCGATGTTGATGGCAGGGATCGACGGGATCCAGAAGGGCCTCGACGCGGGCGAGCCCGCCGACTGGGATCTCTTCGAGGAAGATCGCGGTGTCGCACAGGTGCCCGGGTCGCTCGCCGAGGCGCTCGACGCCCTCGAGCGTGATCACGAGTTCCTCACCGCGGGCGGCGTGTTCAGCGAGGAGTTGATCCGCACCTGGATCGACTACAAGCGCGAGAGCGAGGTCGACGTCGTGCGGTTGCGGCCGCACCCGGCCGAGTTCTCTCTCTACTACGACTGCTGAGAAGGGAGACGACGATGCTGGAGCTCGACGTTCGGCGAACCGACACCGTTGCCGCTCCGCCGACCGTCGAGCTCCGGCCGATGCGGCCGGACGACTGGCCGGCGGTCGCCGAGATCTACTGGGACGGCATGCGCGACGGGCTGGCGACCTTCGAGACGCAGGTGCCGACGTGGGAGGACTGGGACGCGAACCACCTCCGCGACCAGCGGCTCGTGGCGACGGTGCTCGGTGACGTCGTCGGCTGGGCTGCGCTCGCACCTGCGTCGCGACGCCGGTGCTACGCGGGTGTCACCGAGAACACCGTCTACGTCGCGCGCGAGGCTCGCCGTCTCGGCGTTGGCCGAAAGCTGCTCGCCGCACTGATCGACCGGAGCGAAGCGGCCGGGATCTGGATGATCCAGACGTCGATCTTCCCGGAGAACCGCGCGTCGCTCGCGCTCCACCAGCGGTGCGGGTTCCGCATCGTCGGGATGCGCGAGCGGATCGCGAAGCGGGACGGCGTGTGGCGCGACACTGTCTTCCTCGAGCGCCGCAGCACGGTGGTGGGTTGATCAAGGTCGAGGCGGTCGTCGTCCGCGAGCGCGTCGAGACGGTGATCGACGCGGTCGAGGACGCGACCGGGCACGTCGGCGTCACGGTCGTCGAGGCGATCGGCCACGGTGCGCAGCGCGGCGTCACGCACGAGTACCGCGGCCGGGTCTTCGAGTCACGGTTCCTGCCGAAGGCGGTGCTGACGTTCGTCGTCGACGACGTGCTCGCACCGCAGGTGGTCACGACGATCGCGGACGCTGCACGGAGCGGTCACGAGTCCGGAGACGGGCTGGTCTGGACAACGCGCGTCGACAACGTCACGCATCACCGAACGGGGAGGGCGCTCGGATGACGAACCACCAGCTGCTGATCGCGATCAACACCGTGTGGGTCGTCGTCGCCGCAGTGCTCGTCATGTTCATGCAGGCCGGATTCGCGTTCCTCGAAGCCGGGCTGACGCGGATGAAGAACGCCGCGCACATCGCCGGCAAGAACGTCCTCATCTTCGGGATCTGCTCGCTGGTGTACTGGGCGGTCGGGTTCGGGATTGCGTTCGGCGACGGGAACGGCGTGCTCGGGTTGCACGGCTTCTTCCCGTCCGTCGACGCGATGTTGCGGGTCGGCTCCGCGCCGTTTGCGTTCTTCGCGACGATTCCGGGCGCGAGTGCGTACCTGTTCGAGGTGGTGTTCGCGGGCGTGTCGCTCGCGATCGTCTGGGGCGCGATGGCGGAACGCGCGAAGCTGTGGGTCTACTTCGCGTTCGGCGTCTGCTTCACGCTCATCTACTCCGTGACGTCGCACTGGATCTGGCATGCCGGCGGATGGCTGTTCGGGCTCGGGATGCAGGACTTCGCCGGCTCGACTGTCGTCCACTACCAGGGCGCGCTCGCCGCGCTCGCCGGTGCGATCCTCCTCGGACCGCGCATCGGCAAGTTCGGGCACGACGGACGCGCCAACCCGATCCCCGGCCACAACATGCCGTATGCGGTCCTCGGGACGCTCATCCTCTGGTTCGGCTGGTTCGGGTTCAACGCCGGCTCGACGCTGTCGGTCGTCACCGGCGACAAGGTCGGCTACTTCGGCTACGTCGCGCTGACGACGAATCTGGCGGCTGCTGCGGGCGCGCTCGGCGGCATCGCCACAGCCTGGGTCGTGCTGAAGAAGCCTGACGTGTCGATGATGCTGAACGGCGTCATCGCCGCGCTCGTGGCCGTGACGGCAGCGTCCGGGTTCGTCGCGCCATGGGCAGCGGCGGTGATCGGCTTCGTCGCTGCGGCGATCGCCGTCGTCGCGGTTCCGCTCGTCGAGCGGCTCGGGATCGACGATCCGATCGGCGCGGTTGCCGTGCACGGGCTCGCCGGCGTGTGGGGCACGCTCGCAACGGGCGTCTTCGCCGTGCCGTCACTGGCCGCCAACCTTGCGACCGGCCGCGGCGGGCTCGTCTACACCGGCTCGTTCCACCAGGTCGGCGTCCAGGCGCTCGGGCTGATGGCCGTCGGGGCGTTCACGTTCAGCGCATCCTTCGGGTGCCTCTGGTCGATGAAACGCGTCTGGGGGATCCGCGTCGAGGAGCACGTGGAGACCGCGGGTCTCGACGTGTCGGAGCACGGCATGTGGGGCTATCCCGAGTTCTACATCCCGGTCCCGGGCGGCTACGGCACCGAGTCGCACGGTCACCTGGTCGGCCGCGTCCACGCCCATCCCGCTGCGACGACCGAAGCCGCGTAGCGCCCTTGTCGCGCGTAGTCCGGGGTCGTACGATCGGCCGGTGGGTCGCCGCTTTCTCCTCGTCGCGCTGTTGACGCTGCTCGTCGCGGGGCCGGCGCGCGCGGCGCAGCCGTACAACGTCAGCTACCACGCGTTCCCGCTGCCGAAAGGCGGCGTCACGTCCGCGAACACGCCCGGCGCGACGTTCGTCTCGCCGTGGTTCCCGACGGGGTTCGGGTACACCGAGCTCGTCGCGTCGTGGAACGCCGCGACACCCGCGGGCACGTGGATCGAGGTTCGCATGCGCGCCACGACCGACCAGGGCCATGTGACCAAGTGGTACGTGATGGGTCGCTGGGCGTACGGCGACGCGGACATTCATCGCACCTCGATCGGCGGGCAGGGCGACGCGGACGGCTACGTCTCGATCGACACCTTCTTCGCGAAGGACCACCCGATGGTGTCGTACCAGTTGAGCGTTACGCTCCTGCGCGCCGCCGGATCGACGGCGACGCCGACGGTGACTCGTCTCGGCGCGGTCGCATCGGACCCGATCAATACGAACCCGTACGTCGCCTCGGCGACGACGATGACGAAGACCGTCGACCTGCACGTCCCTGCGTACTCGCAGGAGATCCATGCAGGCCAGTACCCGCAATACGACGGCGGCGGCGAGGCGTGGTGCAGCCCGACGTCGACGTCGATGGTCGTCGCGTACTGGGGCAAAGGGCCGTCGCGAAGCGACTATGCGTTCGTCCTCGACGACTACTCCGGTATCGCAGATCCGTGGATCGACTACGCCGCGCGCTACACGTTCGACTACCACTACAACGGCGCCGGCAACTGGCCGTTCAACACGGCGTACGCGGCGCACTGGGGGCTCGAGTCGGAAGTGACACAGTTGCACTCGCTCGCCGAAGCGGAGCAGTTCGTGAAGGCGGGTATCCCACTCGTCGCGTCGATCGCGTTCCAACCGAACAAGCTCGACGGCTTCCTCTTCCGCGGCACCGACGGTCACCTGCTCGTGATCGGCGGCTTCACGGCCGACGGAAACGTAATCTCGTACGACCCCGCGTCGACGAGCGACGACACGGTTCGCCATGTCTACGACCGCGCGCAGTTCGAGAAGGCCTGGATGACGGCGACCGGCGGGATCGTCTACGTCATCCATCCGGCGTCAGTGCCGCTTCCGGCTTCGCCGGGCAACTGGTAGGCGGTCGCGGTCGCGAGACCGCGCGACCGGCTACGGGATCGCGTTGCGGTCGCAGTAGGTGGGGTCGAACGAAAGGCCGCCGCCGCGCGCTCGCAACGAGACGTCGACGATGACATGACGCCCGTCGAGCGCGTGAACGGTCGTGCCTTCGAGGTCCTTGCGCAATAACAGCACTCGCGTCCCGACGACCCGGCCCTTGCTGACGAGCGGGCGGATCTGGAGCGTTCCACCTTCGGCGCAGTAGATCTTGCTCTCGCGCTGCAGGGGCCAGGGCCCGGCGAGCCCGGTGGAGCGCTTCGGCGCCAGGGCCTTGACGCGGTCGCAGGCCGCGCTGACCGTCCCCCCGGCGCGGCTGACGGTCGCCAGGTGCGTCGACTGGTGCAGCTCGAGGGAGGAGATCACGCGGTACATGTAGACCCCCAGGAGCCCCGGTGGCTGCAGGATCATGCCGAGCCCGTACGCGCATCGCGCGGCGACAGGCTTCGGTGCGGCTGCTTGCGAACCGACGCCACCCGAGAGGGCGAGCGCCGCGAACGCGAGCGGGAAGAACATCGCACTTGTTGAGACGGCGACGGCCGAGGGCGGTTAGCGCGGTGCGTGCGGGCTCGCGTTAACGTCGGCGGCGTGAAGTACCAGTTCGTCGACTGCCGCTGGGATCTCGCCGACCCTGGCGCCGGTCGCCGTCTCTACGAGTCCGGGCACATTCCGGGCGCGTCCTTTCTCGACGTCGACGTCGATCTCGCTGCGGCGCCCGGGATCGGCGGCCGTCATCCGTTGCCGGATCTCGACACGTTTGCCGGTGCGGCCGGTCGGGCCGGGATCGGCGACGGCGTCTTCGTCGTCGCCTACGGGACGATGGGCGGCGCCGAGCGGCTGTGGTGGTTGCTGCGGCACGCCGGGCACGAGCTGTGCGCGATCATCGACTTCGACGCGTGGCGGGGACCGCTCGTCTCCGGGGACGAGCACGTAGACCCCGGACATCTCACCGTCCGCCCGCGGCCTGGCGACACGATCGACGCGGACGAGCTCGCCCAGCGGCGCGAGCACCTCGTCGTCGTCGACGCGCGCGTCGCGGCCCGGTGGCGCGGGGAGGACAATCCGGTCGACCGGCACCCCGGCCGCGTCCCCGGCGCTCGAAACGCGCCGTGGGACGAGCCCTTGCCGGATCTGCCCGCCGGAGAGCTCGTCGCCTACTGCGGTTCCGGTGTCACGGCGTGCGTCGTCCTGCATCGCCTCCACCTCGCCGGACGAGAGGGGCGGTTGTACGCCGGCTCGTGGAGCGAGTGGGAGCAGCGGGAGGATCTCCCGCGTGAGCGAAGCTAGGCCGCGGTGGAGGTCGCGGCTTCGAGCTCCCGCAGGTACGGCTTCCAACCGTGCGGGATCTTGGGCGCCGCCAGCCGGATGAACAGGACGGGCGCCGGCGGCCGTGGCTTCGTCCGGAGCTGGAGGCCGCTCTCCTCCAATGACCGATTCCCCTTGCGGAGGTTGCACGGCGCGCACGAGGTGACGACGTTCTCCCAGACCGAGTCGCCGCCGCGAGACCGCGGCACGACGTGGTCGAGCGTCAGCCGCCCGCTCGCAGTCCCGCAGTAGACGCACTTCCAGCCGTCCCGGGCGAACAGCGCCCGCCGCGAGATCTTTCGCTGCACGGCGCGAGGGACTCGGACGTAGGTCACGAGCCGGATCACGTGCGGCCACGGGTACGTCGAGCTCGCGGAATGGAGCGGCTGCGCAAGCTCGTCGATCACCTCGGCCTTGCCCTTGAAGACGAGCACGTGCGCGCGCCGAACCGAGCACACGTTCAGTGGCTCGTAGCTCGCGTTCAGGACCAGAACCTGCTGCACGTAACGCGAAATCTAGCCGACGACCCGGCCTTCAGCGGGCCATTGCCCGCTCGACCGCCTCCTGCTCTTCCGGCGAGAGAGCGACCGAGGGGCGTCCCTGGTCCAGCTCCTTGACATAGATCCGCGCGTAGTCGCGACCCTGGATCGCCGAGAGGACGACGCCGCTTCGCGCCGCGTCGAGCAGCGCGATCGAGGCCGACTGGTGCCCTCCCGAGCCTCCGTACGCGTCGTAGCGGACGAGCGACGTCTTCGAGACGGCGGCGTCGACACGCCGGTCGACGCGCGAGAGCCCCGCTGCGATCTCGTCGACGGCACGGTGAAGGTCATCGATCCTCCCCTGCAGTGACACGGCGAAGTCGACGAGGTCCTGCTTGCCGCCCCCGAGCAGGACGAGTTGGCCCTGCCGCACCGTCCGCAGCTTCCACCACGCGGCGACCGCGACCGCAATCGCCACGACCGCGGCGACGACGGCACCGATCGCGATCCACTCGGCGCGCACGGCGTGGTTACCCGAGCGAGAAGATCGCCCGGTACTCGGCCGAGTTGTTCGCGGTCGTCTTTTCTCCCGGCACCGGTTGGACGTCCACCTTGATCGTGGTCGGGACGCCGAACGGCGGCGCTCCGAGGTCGGTGAACGTCACCGTCTTCGTCTCGCCCGCGTTGATCACCGGGATCGTCCTGCTCTTGACGATCGGCTTCGGCGACTTCGCGATCGTCAGGGTCACCTTGACGTCGAATTCCTGCGAGGAGCCGGAATCCTGCACCGAGACCTGGAACGCGAGGTCGGTGGACGCCGTGATCGTGTTCTCCGTCGTCGGGTCGAGCCGCTTCCCGTCGGGCAGCGCCGTGACCGCGCCGAGCGCGCTCCCGTGGTTGCCGCCGGGCTGGCCGGTCGTCGCCGAGCCGTGGATCCGCTGCCAGACGGTCGACATCGCCTGCGAGGTGACGAGGTCCGGGTTGGTGACGATCGTCGAATCGGGGACGTCGACGTCCGTCACGTTCTCCTGCTGCAGCACCTGCTTCGACGCGTCGCGGAAATAGACGTCCCAGTTGACGTCGCTCGCGACGAGCAGCCGCGCCTGGTCGGCGAGCAGCTGTCCGGCGGCTGTCGCGTCCTTCGTGGTCGCCGTCTGCGCGAACGCGTCTGCCAGGCGACTGAGGCCGCTGGCGCGCAGCTGCAACACCTCGATCAGGTGGTCGTGCTCGGTGTGGAGGGGGCCCGGTGGGGTGATGGAGCGCGCCTGATCGGCCTGCTGGCGCTGTGTGTCGGCGAGGCCTCGGATCCGTGTCTCGAGCTCGGTTTCCTTGATGCCCGTCGCCGTCAGCGCGGCGTTCAACTGCCGGCCGAGAGCCGCGGAATCGCGCGCGATCGGCCGCACCTTGTCCATGTAGTTCGCGTACGTCGAGTGCTTGCTGCTCGAGGCGCAGCCGCGGACGACGAAGACGAGGACGATCACCGCGAGGATCAGGAAGGCGATCAGCCCGGCAAGCCGGAGCATCGGGATGAGGCCTTGCGGCGTGCGCATCGGCCGGCGCGGCCCTGACGGCGGCCGACCACCTGACGCGGGCCTTCGCGGCGCTCGCACCCGTTCCGTCGCTTCCTCGGTTTCCGGCTCGTCGAAGAAGTCGAACTCGATATCGCTGTCGCGCTCGCTCATGGGGGTTCCAGCCGAGGCTCGGGTCACTCTAACCCCTGGTACGGCCGGAAAAGGACTTGCCTCTCGACCGGCCAACCCAATCGGAACGATGTCGAACGCCGCTTTCGCCGCCGTCCAGAGCGAGCTCGTCCTCGGGCGGTACCGCCCGTTGAAGCCGCTCGGGAGCGGCGGATCCGGTTCGGTGTGGCTGGCGCGCGACGAGCAGACGGGGCTCGAGGTGGCCTTGAAGATCGTCGCGCGGGAGGGAAAGGCGGGCTCCCGCGCGGAGCGCGAGGCCGAGGCTGCTTCGCGCCTGCGCCATCCGTCATGTCAGCGCGCCTACGGATTCGGTCGCGATGCGCGCCATGTCTATATCGCCTACGAGTACACCCCCGGACGCACGTTCCGCGAGGCGATGCGGGGCGGCGAGCTGGACGACGCCGCCGCGATCGAGGCTGCGGCCCAGATGCTCGACGGGCTCGCGCACGCGCACTCGCGCGGCATCGTCCATCGGGACGTCAAGCCGTCGAACGTGTTGCTCGCCGACGGAGGCGCGGTCTCCGTGCGGCTGCTCGACTTCGGTCTCGCCCGCCTTCCGCAGGCGGAGACGCTGACGGCGGCCGGCGACGTTCCCGGGACGCTCGCGTACATCGCGCCGGAGCGTCTGGCCGGGCAGTCCGCGACGCCCGCCGCCGATGTCTGGGCAGTCGGTGTCCTGCTCTGGGAGGCGCTCGCCGGCCGGCATCCGTTCTGGCAGTCGTCGCTGCTCGAGACCGCCCGCGCGATCGAGTTCGGCGCCCCGTCGCTCGCCGAGCTCAGGCCGGACCTGCCCCGCCAGGTGCTGGCCTCCGTCGACCGCGCGCTCGACCTCGACCCCACCCGCCGCCCTTCGGCGGCCGCCCTCGCCGACGTCCTTCGCGTAGCCGGGAAGCGCCGCGGGAGCCGCCGACGAGGCGGCAGCATCCGCGCTCTGCCCGCCCCGGCCGCGCGCGCCGTTCCGGCCCTGCTCGCCGGCGTGGTTGCCGGCTGGGCGGCGTGGAAGGTCCCGTTCTACCCCTCGGGTTGGGCCGTCGGCCTCGCGCTGCTCGCCGCGGCAGCGGCCGCAGTCCGGCCCCGCCTCGGGCTCCTGATCGCGCTCGCGGTCCCCGTCCTACCGCTCGGCAACCTCGCGCTCGCCGCCGCGCTCGTCTACGTCGCAGTCGCGGCGGGACTGTTTGCCCTCTGCTGGCACGAGCCCGAGACCGGGGCGTTCGCTGCGCTCGGGCCGGTTCTGGCGCCGTTGTCGGCACTCGGGTTCCTGCCCCTTCTGTCGCTCCGCATCCGCTCGCCGATCCGCCGCGGCGTTCACGTCGCCGCCGCGGTCATTGCGGCGGGCCTCGTCGCGGGGATCCGGCATGCCGCGCTTCCCTTCGTCGGCACCGGCGCGCCGCACGGCCTCGGGCTCGCCGAAAGCACGAATGTGGTTGCGACCGCCTCGGTCCTCTGGCACGCATTCCTCGCACGACCCGCCCTGCCGGTCGAGGCGCTCGTGCTCGGAGTCGCGGCCGCACTGCTCCCGTTCGCGCGCGAGCGGGGGAGCTGGCACGTCGCGGGACTCGGCGCGGCGATGCTCGCGGCCACGCTTCTCCCGGTGCCGGACGTCGCCGCTATGCCGCTCGTCGTGAGCGTTTGGGCCACCTGCGCCGCGGTACTCGTGCGTTAGCATCGAGCGTCGGGGGATACCCCGCCCAGATGGTTCTCCGCGCGATCGAGCAAAAAATCGAGGCCCTGTTCGAGGGCGTCTTCGGCCGGGCATTCCGCACGAACGTGCAGCCCGTCGAGCTCGCGCGCAAGCTCGCAAAGGAGATGGACGACCACAAGACCGTGTCCGTATCGCGCGTTTACGTCCCGAACGAGTACACGATCTACCTCTCGCCTGACGACCGCGGCCAGTTCGAGAGCTACGAGTCGAACCTGAAGGGCGAGCTTCAGGACTACCTCGCAGAGCACGCGCGCCGGGAGCAATACGCCGTGCTGTCGCCGCCGCGGATCGCATTCGAGACGGACGGCGACCTGGACGTCGGCGAGTTCGGAATCGCCACGAGGATGGTGCAGCCGGACAAGCGACGCCGAGCCGCAGACGAGCCGGAGGAGCAGCTCGCGGCGGGCGCAACGATGATCTACAAGCCGAAGACGCCGGTGCCGACGGAAGCCGTCTCGCCGGTCGACCTCGGGATGGAGCGGGAGCTCGTGACCCTGTCGTATGACGGCACGCGGCACGAGGTCACGGACCGCAAGGTCGTGATCGGCCGGTCACGCGACTGCGACATCCAACTCGCGGACGCAAACGTCTCGCGGCGGCACGCCGAGCTGCGGCAAGAGGGCGCGTCGTACTGGATCGTCGACCTCGGCTCGACGAACGGCATCGAGGTCAACGGTAAGCGCGTCAAGCGTGCAAAGCTGCGGACCGGCGACACGATCACGCTCGGCTCGACTGCGATCACGTTCGACAGAGAGAGTCCATGATCGTCGGATCGGTCGCCGTGGACACGGCGCTGCTGATCCTCAAGATCGCGTTCCTCGTGCTGCTCTACCTCTTCATCTGGCGGATCGTGCGGACCGCGAGCCGCGACCTTCGTCTGCCGCAGGAGAGCTTCATCCTCGCGCCGTCGCGTGAGGGCGGCATCGCACAGCAGCCGCCGCCGGTTCGCAGCGGCCGGCTCGTCGTCGTCAAGAGCGCGGAGCTCGAGGACGGCTCCGACTACGAGCTGAATTCGTCCCAGCTGACCATCGGCCGCGGGGGCCAGAATGACATCGCGCTCCCGCAAGACGAGTATGCGTCGGCTCGGCACGCACGGTTCGAGCCGCGCCAGGACGGCGTCTGGGTGCAGGATCTCGGGTCGACGAACGGCACGTACCTCAACGGAGCGCGGCTCGAGCGGCCGCGGCGGCTGACGACGGGCGACATCGTCCGGGTCGGCGACACCGACCTGAGGTTCGAGCCGTGATCGGCCGCGTCGCCGGCGTCACGGACACGGGCCGGCGTCGTCGTCGCAACGAGGACGCATACGTCTGCGAACCGCCGCTCTTCGCGATCGCCGACGGAATGGGCGGTGCGCAGGCCGGCGAGGTCGCGTCGCGGCTTGCCGCCGGTGCGCTGAAGGAGAGTGGCGCAAACGGCGGCGGCGAGCGGCGGATCGTCGACCTGATCCAGGAGGCCAACCGCCGGATCTATGACCGCTCGAACACGGACCCGAACACGTCCGGCATGGGAACGACGATGACCGTCGCGCTGGTCGAGGGCGAGCGCGTGGCCTTCGGCCATGTCGGCGACTCGCGCGCGTACCTCGTGCGCGACAGTCGCATCGAGCAGCTCACCGAGGATCATTCGCTCGTCAACGAGCTGATGAAAAGCGGCAAGCTCTCGCGCGAAGAAGCAGAGACGCATCCGCAGCGCTCGGTGATCACCCGCGCGCTCGGGACGGATCCCGACGTCGACGTCGACACGTTCAGCGTCCCCGCACAGACCGGCGACATCTTCCTGCTCTGCTCCGACGGGCTCACCGACATGCTGTCGGAGGAGGAGATCCTCGGCGTCGTCGAACGCAACCGGGTCGACATCGACGCCGCCCTGCGTGCGCTCGTCCGCGACGCGAACCGCGGCGGCGGCGAGGACAACATCACCGTCGTCGCATTCGAGATCTCCGATGTTCCCGTCCATGACGGCCAGACGCAGGAGCAGGCGCTGCCACCTGAGCTGGCCGCCGAGCGTGCGCCGGACGAGGACACGCTCGACGAGCTGGACGCTGTCCCCGCGGTCGACACGATGGTGATCTCGACCGACAAGATCCGCGCGCGCGTCGACGCAGAAGAGGCCGCGAAACGACGCCACCGAAGGCGCCGGTTGCTGTCATGGGTCGCACTCCTCCTGTTCCTCCTCCTCGTTGCGGCGACCATCGTCTGGAGGATCTTCCGGTGACGCTCAGCCCGCGCAATCGCGAGCTCGCGTTCCTGGTCGTCGTCGGCGTTCTCACCGCGATCGGGTTCGCGAGCGTCTACATCGCGCGTCAGGCGGTCGTCTCGACGACCTCGCTGACCTACGCGGGAATCTTCCTCGGCGTCTACCTCGTCGCACACGTCGTCGCGCGTGCGACGGTGCCGTTCGCCGACCCGTACCTCCTCCCGATCGCGGGTTTGCTGACTGCGCTCGGCGTGACCGAGATCTACCGACTGAACCCGGACGACGCCTTCAAGCAGGCGTTCTGGGTGATCGTCGCCGTTGCCCTGTTCGCCGGCACGTTGTTTCTCCTTCGCCACGACTACCGGCGCCTCGAAAGCTACAAGTACATCTTCGGCCTCACGGCGATCGTGCTCCTGTTGCTCCCGCTCGCACCCGGGCTCGGCCGCACGGTCAACGGAGCCCGGCTCTGGGTCGGCGTCGGCCCGCTGCAATTCCAGCCCGGCGAGCTCGCAAAGGTCTTCCTGATCGTGTTCCTCGCCGGCTACCTGCGAGAGAAGCGCGAAGTCCTGGCGCAGGGACGGCTGAAGGACTTCGGGCCGCTCCTCGTCATCTGGGGTCTCGCGATCCTCGTCCTGCTCGAGACGCGCGATCTCGGCGGCGGCCTTCTCTACTTCGGGATCTTCCTCGCGATGCTCTATGTCGCGACGGCGCGGCTCAGCTACGTCGCCGTCGGTCTTGGCCTCTTCCTTGTCGGTTCGGTCGGCGTCTGGAAGGTGACGCCGCACGTGCGCGAGCGGGTGACGATCTGGCTGCATCCGTGGACGACCCACAAGGTGTACTGCCCGAGCACCGGCACGCCGCAGCTCAGGCAGGACTGCCAGAGCTATCAGCTCGTCAAGTCGCTCTACTCGATCGCGCACGGCAACTACGGCGGCACCGGCCTCGGCCGCGGCACGGTCGCGGACCTCGGTGGCCACGCGCTGATTCCGTTCGCCAAGACGGACTTCATCTACTCCGTGATCGCGCAGGAGATCGGCCTGGTCGGGGCGTCGGCGTTCCTGCTCGTCTACATGGTGTTCGTGCTCCGCGGGATGCGCACCGCGCTCCTTGCGCAGGACGGCTTCTCGAAGCTGCTCGCGATGGGCCTGACGTTCGGGTTCGCGCTGCAGGCGTTCATCATCGTCGGCGGCATTCTCCGGATCATCCCGCTCACGGGGATCACGCTCCCGTTCGTGTCTTACGGGGGCTCGAGCGTGGTCGCGAACTTCGTGCTGCTGGCCGGGCTGCTGCTCGTCTCGAACCGCGCCAACAGGGACCTGATCAGATGAACAGGCAAGTTGCGCACGTCGGCGTCGCCGCGCTCGTCCTGCTCACCGCGCTGATCGTCGCGACGACGTACTGGCAGACGTGGGCGAATGCCGGGCTCGCCGAGCGACAGGACAACGCGATCCGCCTCGTCGCGCAGTTCTCGATCAAGCGCGGCACGATCTACGCCGCTGACCACCGGACGGTGCTGGCGCGCAACGTCGTCAAGAAGGTCGACGGACAGAAGCTCTACTTCCGGCGCTATCCCACCGGCCCGTTGTTCTCGGCCGCGGTCGGCTACTCGACGCAGTCGCGGAACCAAACCGGGCTCGAGCGCGCGTACAACGACTTCCTCACCGGCTCGAACTCGAACCTCGACACCGTGTTCGGGACGACGCTCGACAAGCTGAAGGGGACGACGATCCGCGGCAACGATCTCGTGCTCTCGCTGCGGCCGAACGCCCAGGCGATCGCGCTCCGGGCCTTGCGCGGCAAGTGCGGCGCCGTCGTCGCGATGAACCCGTCGACCGGCGCGGTCCAGGTCCTCGCGTCGAGCCCCGCGTACAACCCGAACCTCGTCGAGAAGCACTTCAACGTCGCTCTGCACCAGGGAGGCAAGTGTGGCGCGCTCGTCGACCGTGCGACTGCCGGCAGGTACCAGCCGGGGTCGACGTTCAAGGTCGTCACGGCAGCGGCGGCGCTCGACACCGGCCGGTACACGCCGGACTCCGGCTTCTACGACCCCGGCTACTGCGAGGAGTACGGGCAGCGCGTCCGCAACGCCGGCAACCCGGAAGCGCCGGAGACCTTCGGCAGCGTGTCGCTCTTCACCGGGCTCGAGCACTCGATCAACTCGGTCTTCTGCAACATCGGCAAGACGATCGGCGCAGCGACGATCCTCGGCTACGCCAAGCGGTTCGGCTTCTACCAGCTGCCTCCGGTCGAGCTGCCCGAAAACGAGCGCGCGGCCAGCGGCCTCTACAGTCACGGCCGTCTGTTCGATCCGAAGAACCCGGCGACACAGGTCGATCCCGGCCGGCTTGCGTTCGGGCAGGAGCGGCTGCAGGTCACGCCGCTGCAGATGGCGATGGTCGCATCGGCCGTCGCGAACCACGGGCTGCTGATGCGGCCGTATCTCGTCCAGCGCGTCGTCGCGCCCGGCGGCAAGACGATCGTGAGAACGAAACCGCACAAGCTGTCGCGCGTCATGAAGCCGCAGGTCGCGGCCGAGCTGAACTCGATGATGCAGGCCGTCGTCACCGGCGGAACGGGAACCGCGGCACAGATCTCGGGCGTCCCCGTGGCCGGCAAGACGGGAACCGCCGAGACCGGCGTCGGCAACATCTACACGGCATGGTTCATCGCGTTTGCGCCCGCCGACCATCCGAAGGTCGCCGTCGCCGTCGTCGTCGAGAACCAGCCGGGTGGATTCGGCGGAAAGGTCTCGGCGCCGATCGCGAAGCAGGTCATGGAGGCGCTTCTGCGGTAGGCGCGAATGCCTACGTAGATCCCGCAGATGGCCGTCTCCGACACGCTTCTCAACACGCTCTTCGACGGGCGCTACCGCATCATGCGCAAGCTCGGCACGGGCGGGATGGCGAACGTCTACCTCGCCGAGGACCAGGAGCTCGGGCGCCGCGTCGCGATCAAGATCCTGAACGAGCGCCACGCCGGCGACGAGCAGTTCATCGAGCGGTTCCGGCGCGAGGCGAAAAACGCCGCGGGCCTCTCCCACCCGAACATCGTCTCGATCTACGACCGCGGCGACTCGGAGGGCACGTACTACATCGCGATGGAGTACCTCGACGGTCGCTCGCTCAAGGAGTTGATCGTCTCGCGCGGCCCGGCGCCCGTGAACGTCTCGATCGACTACGCACGTCATATCCTCGCCGCCTTGCGGTTCGCGCACCGACACGGGATCGTCCACCGCGACATCAAGCCGCACAACGTCCTCGTCGACGCGGAGGGGCGTCTGAAGGTGACCGACTTCGGCATCGCGCGCGCGGGCGCGTCGCAGATGACCGAAGCCGGCTCGATCATCGGGACCGCGCAGTACCTGTCGCCTGAGCAGGCCAAGGGCGCGCCTGTCGACCAGACGTCCGATCTCTATTCCGTCGGCGTCGTGCTCTACGAGCTGCTGACCGGGGTCGTGCCGTTCAGCGGCGACACGCCGGTCGAGATCGCGATGAAGCATCTGTCGGCGGTCGCCGAGCCGCCGTCGACGAAGCGGGCCGACGTTCCTCGGGATCTCGACCTCATCGTCATGCGCGCGCTCGGAAAGGAACCGGCGGAGCGGTACCAGTCCGCCGAGGAGATGGACGCAGATCTCGCGCGTGTCGCGCGTGGCGCGACGGTGTCGCCCGCG